>DAIRCY010000010.1:0-23365 GCA_036796435.1 Acidimicrobiales bacterium | reverse complement strand
GCTGCGCGCGATGTCCGATGCGGTGCTCGTGGGCGCGGGAACGGTCCGGACGGACGACCCGGAGCTCACCGTGCGGCACGCCACGAGCACGGATGCGATCCGCCAGCCCCTGCGCGTCGTACTCGGCCACGCCCCGGCCGGCGCGAAGGTCCAGCCGGCGCTCGAGCTCTCGGGCGACCTCGCAGATGTGCTCGACGACCTCGGCAGGCGCGGCGTCGTGCAGCTCCTCGTCGAGGGAGGCGCGAAGGTGGCCCACGACCTCCATGCGGCGGGGCTCGTCGATCGGTACGTCCTGTACCTCGCACCGGCGCTCCTCGGGGGCGACGACGGCCGCCCGCTCTTCGACGGGCCCGGCGCCGCGACGATCGACGCGGCCTGGAGGGGGCGTGTCGTCTCGGTGGAGCAGCTCGACGGGGATCTTCGCGTCGAGCTGGCGCCCGCGAGGGAGGCCGCCTGATGGCGTTCTCGACCGTCGAGCAAGCCATCGACGCCATCGCCCGCCTCGGGATGGTCGTCGTCGTCGACGACGCGGACCGTGAGAACGAGGGGGACCTCGTCATGGCGGCGGAGGCGGCGACGCCCGAGACGATCGCGTTCTTCCTCGCGTACACCTCGGGTGTCATCTGCGCCCCGGTGACGCCCGAGCGCGCCGACGAGCTCGAGCTCCCGCTCATGGTGAGCGAGAACACCGAGTCGCAACGGACCGCCTTCACGGTCAGCGTCGACGCGCGGGGGAAGACGACGACGGGGATCTCGGCCGCCGACAGGGCGGCGACGATCAGGGCGCTCATCGACCCCGCCACGCGTCCCGACGACCTGAACCGGCCCGGCCACATCTTCCCGCTGCGCTACCGCACGGGCGGCGTGCTCAAGCGTGGCGGACACACCGAGGCCACCGTCGACCTCGCCCGCGCGGCCGGGCTCGCGCCGGCGGGCGTCCTGTGCGAGATCGTGAGCGAGGACAAGTCCTCGATGGCCCGCCTCGACGAGCTGCAGCGCTTCGCCGAACGCCACGGCCTCCCGCTCATCTCGATAGCGGACCTCATCCGCTGGCGCCGGCGCACCGAGAAGCTGGTGCGCCAGGTCTCCGAAGCCCGGATCCCTACCGAGGGCGGGGACTGGCGCGCGGTCGTCTACGAGTCCGTGCTCGACGGCGAGCAGCACCTCGCCCTCGTGAAGGGCGAGATCGGCCCCGATCTCCTCGTTCGGGTCCACTCCGAGTGCCTGACCGGCGACGTCTTCGGCTCGTTGCGGTGCGACTGCGGCCCGCAGCTGCGGACCGCGATGGACCTCATCGACGACGAGGGCCGCGGCGTCGTCGTCTACCTGCGCGGCCACGAGGGCCGGGGGATCGGCCTCGCGCACAAGATCCGGGCCTACGCCCTCCAGGAGCGGGGCGCCGACACCGTCGACGCGAACCTCGCCCTCGGTCTCCCGGTCGACCTCAGGAACTACGGCATCGGCTCGCAGATCCTGGCCGACCTCGGCGTCACCACGATGCGGCTCATGACGAACAACCCCGCGAAGTTCGGCGGCATCGAGGGGTTCGGCCTCGAGATCGTCGAGCGTGTCCCGCTGCCGCCAGTGCCGAACCCCGAGAACCTCGCCTACCTGCGCACGAAGCGTGAACGGATGGGCCACCTCATCGAAGGACTCGACGCAGACGGCCTCGGGGCCGTCTGACCGGCCGGATGGGCGCAGAAGGTGGTGCCGGGCTGCCCCCCGGCGCGCTCGAGAGGCTCGGGGCACGGGTGGGTCGCGTCCTTTCGGTCGAGCCGCTGAGCGACGACGGCCGCGCGAGCAGGGCCGGGACCGGCGCCGGCGGCGGACTGCGGGTCGCCATCGCGTGCTCCCGGTTCAACGGCGGGCTCACCTGGGGTCTCCTCGAAGGCGCGCTCGACGCGCTCGACGAGTGCGGGGTCGACCGCAACGACGTGACCGTCGCGTGGGCGCCGGGGGCCTTCGAGCTGCCGCTGCTCGCGAAGGCGCTCGCCGCCGGCGGCGCCGACGCCGTGGTGTGCCTGGGCGCAGTGGTGCGGGGAGAGACGGACCATTACCAGTTCGTGGCCGGTGAGTGCGCACGCGGGGTCCAACTGGTGGCCTGCGAGACCGGCGTGCCGGTCGCCTTCGGGGTCCTCACCACCGAGGACACGGCGCAGGCCGAAGTGCGCGCGATGCCCGGGGAGGCGAACAAGGGACGCGAGGCCGCCGCCGCCGCCGTGGAGATGGCGCGCCTGTTGCAGACGGTCTGACGCGCGTGCTCCGCATCGTCCTCCCCAAGGGATCCCTCGAGCAGGCCACCCTCGAGCTCTTCGAGGCCGCCGACCTCACCATCCGGCGGTCGTCGGACGTCGACTACCGCGCGTCGATCTCGGATCCCCGGGTGAGCGAGGTGCGCATCCTGCGGCCCCAGGAGATCCCGGTGTACGTGGCCGACGGCCTCTTCGACATGGGCATCACGGGGCGTGACTGGATCGAAGAGCGCGGGGCCGACGTGGTTTCCCTCGGGGAGCTCGCGTACTCGAAGGCCACCTCGAACCCGATCCGCGTGGTGCTCGCGGTCGCAGACGACTCCCCCTGCCAGAACCTCGCGCAGCTGAAGGAGGTCGTACGCAGCACCGGACGGGCGGTGCGGGTCAGCACGGAGTACCCCCAGCTCACGACCCGCGCGCTCGCGGCGCATGGCATCGAAGCCGAGGTTTCCCTCTCCTACGGGGCCACCGAGGCGAAGGTGCCCGACATCGCGGACTGCGTCGTGGAGATCACCGAGACCGGCCGGGCCCTGCGGGCCGCAGGCCTCCGGATCGTCGAGACGCTCCTCGTCTCACGCACCGAGCTCATCGCGAACCCCGCGGCGGCGGGCGACCCGGTGAAGCGCCACGCCATGCAGCAGCTCCACACCCTCTTGGCGGGCGCGTTGGAGGCGCGCGAGAAGGTGCTCGTGAAGTTGAACGTGCCAGCCGACCGGCTCGACGCCGTCGTGGCGTCGCTGCCGTCGATGCGCGCCCCGACCGTGTCGGAGCTGTCGGGCGGCCGCGGCTTCGCCCTCGAGACCGTGGTCGCAAAGACCGACATCAACACGCTGATCCCGGCCTTGAAGGACGAGGGCGCGACCGACATCCTCGAGCTCCCGCTCTCGAAGATCGTCCACTGAGCGGTGCCCGGACCGATCCGCCTGGGCGTCGTCACCGCCTACGACGCGCCCCGCGGGCTCGGGAGCGTCTCGGACGAGACGGGCGGCTCCTGGGCCTTCCACTGCACCCGGATCGCGGACGGCTCCCGGCAGATCGAGGTCGGCGCGCGGGTGGCGTTCACGCTTGCCGCAGGTCACCTCGGGAAGATGGAAGCCGCCTCGCTCACGAAGCTGCAGGGATAGTCAGGAAGCATCCTGCGACGCCGAGATCTGGACGAAGGCCAGCCTGATCTGGGCGAGGGCGTCGCGCAGGGACGGGTGCGCCTCGCCGAGCCGCTCGGCGAGGCCGTCGACGAGGTACCCGAGCGCGTCGATGGCGAGCCTGGCACTCTCGAGGCGCGGCGGCGAGTCCGACAGGTAGACAGCGGCGAGCTCGAACAACCCGTAGCAGTGGTTGGCGACGACGACGTCGGCGGGCGCCTCGGCGAGCTGCTTTCTGAGGGCGTCGACGTCGGCTGCGGCATCGTCGCTGCCGTCAGCGGGTCCGGCGCCGGGGCCTCGGCCCCCCGCACCCGAGCCGGGGGGAGCCGACGGGGCGCCCCCGGAGGGGCCGCCCGCGGGCGGCGTGGGACGGCCTCGGTCGACCGGGTGCTCCCCCGAAGGGGTCCACAGGCTCATGCTGGTAGCCTATGCAGCCGAGGAAGCGGGGCTCCGTTCGAGGGGTCTCCACCCGGCCACCGCTGGTGCGACGGGTCGACGTGGCATTGCCCGGTCGGGTGTGGCTCCGCTTGCACGACGAGGTCGCGGAAGGACCGCCGGCCCGAGATAGAGAGGACGATGCCGCATAGTCACCGCCACTGCACCTGAGCACCGGATCAACGACCGAATACGGGCGCGCGAGGTTCGCCTCGTCGACCCGGACGGCCAGCAGCTCGGGATCAAGCCACTTCCCGAGGCGCTGAGCATCGCCAGGGGCCTCGACATGGATCTCGTCGAAGTCGCCCCGATGGCGAACCCGCCGGTCTGCCGGATCATGGACTACGGAAAGTTCAAGTTCGACGAGGCGCAGAGGGCCAAGGAAAGCCGGCGCAAGACCGTCCACGTCGGGTTGAAGGAGATGAAGTACCGGCCCAAGATCGGGCCCGGTGACTTCGAGACCAAGACCCGGCAGGTGTCGAAGTTCCTCGACGACGGTCACAAGGTCAAGATCACGATCATGTTCCGAGGGCGCGAGGTCTTCCATCCCGAGCTCGGCAAGCGGATCCTCGACAGGATCGCCGAGCAGATGGACGGCTCGGCCAAGGTCGAAGCCGAGCCTCGGCTCGACGGCCGCAACATGGTCATGGTGCTCGCGCCGGACAAGCGGGCCAAGCAGGCGGCCGCCGCGCGGCAACGCAACCAGGACAGCGACGACGCCGACGTCGGCGAGAGCACCGACAGCGCCGGCAGCACCGACAGCGCCGGCAGCACCGACAGCAGCGAGAGCACGGCGAGCCCCGCAGCGGCGGCGGCCCCGGCCACCGAGGAGGAGTAGCACGCGATGCCGAAGATGAAGACGGACAGGGGCGCCGCCAAGCGCGTGAAGATCACGGGCTCCGGCCGGCTGCGTCGCCGCCAGCAGATGCGGTCGCATCTCCTCGAGAAGAAGAACAGCGTGCGGACGAGAAGGCTGGCGCGTGAGACGGACTTCGCCCCCGGCGACGAGCGGCGCGTGAAGCGCATGCTCGGGATCTGAGAGGAAGCAGCGATGGCACGAGTGAAGCGCGCCGTCCACGGCCGCAAGCACCACCGGGCAGTTCTCGAGCAGGCGAGGGGCTACTACGGCAACAAGAGCCGGACCTACCGCGCCGCCAACGAACAGCTCATGCACTCCATGCAGTACGCCTACCGCGACCGGCGTGCGCGCAAGGGGGACTTCCGCAAGCTGTGGATCCAGCGGATCAACGCAGGCGCGCGGCTGCACGGCATGAGCTACAGCAGGTTCATCGCCGGCCTGCACCAGGCCGGCGTGGACGTCGACCGCAAGGTGCTCGCCGACCTGGCGGTGACCGACGACGAGGCGTTCGGCGCGCTCGTCGCGCTGTCGGACGCGGCGCTGCAGGCCTCCTGAGCCTCGCGTACTCGCACCAGCGGGTACGCCGCGTCCGGCGCCTGCTCAACCGGCGGGAGGCCCGCCGGACCGAGCGGGTCTTCGTCGCGGAGGGGACCGAGGTCGTCCGCACCGCCATCCTGGCGGGCGCGCTTCCCGAGTCGCTCTACGTCGCGGCAGGCGCTGCCGACGGCGACGAGAGCGTGGCCGAGGTGGCGGGTCTCGCGGTCGCGGGGGGCGCGCGCGTCTACGAGCTCGCGCCCGGGGTCGTCGAACGGGTCGCCTCGACGGTCACCCCTCAGCCGGTGCTCGCCGTGTTCCCGATGGTCGACGTACCCTCGGTGCCGGCGGGCGCGGACCTGGTCGTGGTGATGGCCGACGTGCGGGACCCCGGCAACGCCGGGACCGTGCTGCGGAGCGCGGACGCGGCGGGAGCGGACGCGGTCGTCTGCTGCGGCTCCACGGTCGACCCGTACAACCCGAAGACCGTCCGCGCCTCGGCCGGATCCCTGTTCCACGTGCCGGTGGTCCTCGCCGACGATCCGGTGGATCTCCTCGAGGTGCTCGGAGAGACGGGGTTCCGCAGGCTCGGTGCGGTCGTGCGCGGCGGGGAGGACTACGACGGCGTCGACTGGACCGTCCCCTCGGCGCTCGTGCTCGGCAACGAGGCGCACGGCCTGCCCGACGGGCTCCCGCTCGACGGGCTCGTCGGCATCCCGATGGCCGGACGGGCGGAGTCGCTCAACGTCGGGATGGCGTGCGCCGTCCTGTGCTTCGAGGCGCTCCGCCAGCGTCGATCTACGATGCCCCGATGATCGGAGCCCGTTCCGTCACAGCGCTCGAGCACGAGGCGGCCGGCGCGCTGTCCGCCGCGGCGACGCCCGCCGCCCTGGCCGAGGTGCAGACGGCGGTGCTCGGGAAGCGGAGCCCGCTCGCGTTGGCGCACCGTGACCTCGCGACGCTCGACCCCGAGGAGCGGCGAGCCGCGGGCAAGCTGCTCCACGAGGCCCGGGCGCGCCTCGAGGCACTCGCGGCCGAACGCGCCGCCGAGCTCGCCGCCGCCGAGCGGGCCGCGATGCTCGAGCGCGACCGGCTGGACCTCACCGAGGTCACCGAGGACGAGGTCCGCACGGCGCTCACCCGCGGCCGGCTGCACCTCGTCGACCAGACCCGCCGGGAGCTCGAGGACGTCTTCGTCGCCATGGGCTTCACCGTCGCGGAAGGCCCCGAGGCCGAGACCGACTGGTACAACTTCGAGGCCCTCAACATCCCGCCCGCGCACCCCGCGCGCAGCATGTGGGACACCTTCTACCTCGAGCTCGGCCAGCCCGAGACCGTGGTGCTGCGCACCCACACCTCGCCGGTCCAGATCCATCTCATGGAGGACCAGGCGCCGCCGATCCACGCCGTCATCCCCGGCCGCTGCTACCGGCGCGAGACCGCCGACTCCCGCCACCTGCCGGTCTTCCACCAGATGGAGGGGCTGGTCGTCGACCGCGGCATCACCTTCGCGGACCTCGCCGGGACGATCGAGACCTTCACCACTGCCTACTTCGGGCCGGAGATCCACTCCCGGCTCCGGCCCGCCTACTTCCCCTTCACCGAGCCGTCGGCGGAGGTGGAGGTGACCTGCACGATCTGTCGCGGGAAGGGCTGCCGCACCTGCTCGTCGACCGGCTGGGTGGAGCTCGCGGGCTGCGGGATGGTGGACCCCGCCGTCTTCGACGCCGTCGGGCTCGACTCCGAGGAGTGGACGGGCTTCGCCTTCGGCTTCGGCATCGACCGGTGCGCGCAGATGCGCCACGTCATCGCGGACATGCGCGTCCTCACCGAGAACGACGTCCGCTTCCTGAAGCTGTTCTGAGCCGGGGGAGGCGCTGACGCGATGAGGACTCCGCTCAGCTGGTTGCGCGACTTCGCGCCTTTCGACGCCCGGGAGCCCGCCGCGCTCGTGACCGCGCTCGACGAGCTCGGACTCGTGGTGGAAGGCGTGGAGCGGGTGGGCGAGGGGCTCGACGACGTCGTGGTCGCGCTCGTCGAGGGGATCGACGCGATCGAGGGTGCGGACCGCATCCGGCTCGTCACGGTCGACGCGGGGGACGGGCCGCTCGAGGTGGTCTGCGGTGCGTGGAACTTCGCACCGGGCGACCTCGTGGCGCTCGCGCCCGTGGGCGCCGTGCTCCCCGGCGATTTCCAGATCCAGCGCCGCAAGCTGAAGGGGGCCGTGTCGAACGGGATGCTCTGCTCGGGCCGGGAGCTCCGGCTGTCCGACGACCACGAGGGGATCCTCGTCCTGAACGACGTGGAGGGCGCGCGGCCCGGCCTCCCGCTCACCGAGGCCCTCGGCATCGAGCCGGACGTGGTCTTCGACATCACGGTCGAGGGGAACCGCCCCGACGCGTGGTCGATCGCCGGGGTCGCGAGGGACCTCGCCGGACGGCTGCGCCTGCCCTTCGCGCTGCCGGACCCTGCGCCGGCGCCCGAGCTCGGGAAGGGCGTCGGCGAGCTGGCCTCGCTCGAGGTCGTCGACCGTGACCTCTGCCCGCGGATGGTCGTGCGGGTGCTCGAGGGGGTGCGCGTCGCGCCGTCCCCGCGCTGGCTGGTCCGGCGGCTGCTCCTCGCGGGGATGCGGCCCATCAACAACGTGGTGGACGCGTCCAACTACGTCATGGTCGAGCTCGGCCAGCCGACCCACCCCTACGACCTCGACCGCCTGCCGGGGTCGGGGCTGCTCGTCCGGCGGGCCCGTCACGGCGAGACGCTCGTCACGCTCGACGGCGTCGAGCGGGTCCTCGGGACGCCCGGGCGCGGGCTCGGCGACACGGGGGAGGACTGCCTGATCTGCGACGCCGAGGGAACGCCGGTCGGGATCGGCGGGATCATGGGGGGGGAGTCGAGCGAGATCTCCGACGCCACCACCCGGGTGCTGCTCGAGGTCGCGTACTTCTCGCCCATGGCCATCGCCCGGACGTCGAAGCGGCTCGGGCTGCGCACCGAGGCGTCCGTGCGTTTCGAGCGTGGATGCGACCCGTGGGGGATCGACCGCGCGGCGGACAGGTTCTGCGAGCTGGTCGACGCACCCACCTCGATCGGGAGCCTCGACGAACAAGGCGAGGTCCCCGAACCCCAGCGCATCGTGGTCCCCTCGCGCCGCGTGCGCGCCGTGCTCGGCGTCGACATCGACGCCGAAGAGGCCGCCTCGCTCATCGAGCCGATCGGCTTCGGCGCGGAGCCCGTCGACGACGGCCTGCTCGTCACCGTCCCGACCAACCGTCCCGACGTCCGCCCCGCCCCCCACGGCATCGACGACGTCATCGAGGAGATCGCCCGCACCTACGGCTACTCGCGGATCCCTCGGCGCCAGCCGTCCTGGCCGGAGCCCGGCGGCCTCAGTCCCTACCAGAAGGCGCGGCGGCTCGTCGGCGACGCGCTGTGCGGTGCGGGCGCGCTCGAGGCGTGGACGCCCAGCCTCGTCGACGACGCGGACCACGCGGCCATGGGGCTGGACGGCCCGGCCGTCGAGGTGTCGAACCCGATCGCGAGGGAAGAGGCGTGGCTCCGCCGCTCGATGCTCCCGGGCCTCGTGCGCGCGCTCACGTGGAACGCCAACCGTCGCCAGGGCGAGGTGCGGCTCTTCGAGATCGGCGTGGTCTTCTCGCACCCCTCGCACCCTGACGCCGAGGGGCGGACCGCGCGCGGCGGCGCGACCGGCGCCCAGACCGCCCTCTTGCCGGCCGAGCGCGAGCTCCTCTCGGCGGTCTTCGCCATGGAGGGGGACGACGCGCGCACCGCGCTCGGCGCGTGGCGCGTGCTCGAGGCGGCGCTGCGTCTCGAACCGGTGGACGTCGTCGCCGACGGCTCGATTCCCGGCCTTCATCCGACGCGTGCTGCTCGACTGATCACGCGCCGCGGCGGGGGGGCGGTCGAGGTCGGCGCGGTCGAGATGGGCGAGGTCGTCGGCGTCGTGGGCGAGGTCGACCCCACGGTCGCGGCGGCCTTCGGCTACGAGGGCCGGATCGGCTGGCTCGAGGCGGACCTCGGCCTGCTGCTCGACGAGGACGTCACGCCGAGGCGCCCCGCCGAGGCGCGGGTGTTCAGCCGTTTCCCCTCCTCCGACGTCGACGTGGCGCTTGTCGTCGCCGACGAGGTCCCCGCAGCCCGCGTCCAAGAGGCCCTCGCCGTTGCCGGCGGGGAGCTGCTCGCCTCCGTGAAGCTGTTCGACGTGTACCGGGGGCCGGGCGTGACCGAGGGCTCGCGGAGCCTCGCCTACCGGCTGCGGTTCTCTGCCACAGACCGGACGCTCACCGACGAGGAGGTCGGCCGGCTCCGGCATCGGGCCATCGAGGCGGCCGAGGCCGAGACGGGGGCCACCCTGCGCTGAACGGCGCCAGCCGTTCCACCGTCACTGAACGGCGCCAGCCGTTCCACCGTCACCGAGCTGCGACCGGCTTGCATACATATGCAGGCGTATGTGTAGAGTTGCAGAATGAAGGCCGGGGTGGTAGGGGCGTCGGGGTACGGCGGGACGGAGCTGCTCCGGCTGTACGCGGGCCATCCCGAGCTCGAGGTCGTCGTCGCCACGGGGGGCTCGAGCGCCGGGGAGCTCATCGGCCGGCACACGCCCGCGCTCGCCGCGGCGTACCCGGCGCTCCGCTACGAGCGGGCCGACGCCGGTGCGCTGGACGGGCTCGACGTCGTCTTCTTCGCCATGCCGCACGGCGAGTCCCAACGACTCGTCCCCGAGCTCGCCGGCCGGGTCGGCGCCCTCGTCGATCTGGCCGCGGACTTCCGGCTCGAGGACGCGTCGCTCTACCCGCGCTGGTACGGCGACGCGCACGGCGCCCCGTCGCTCCTCGCCGAGTTCGTCTACGGCCTGCCCGAGCTCTTCCGTGACGGGCTGAAGGGGGCGCGGATGGTCGCGGTGCCCGGCTGCTACCCGACGGCCGCTGCGCTGGCGCTCGCCCCCTTCGTGCGGGGCGGTCACCTCAGCGGCACGGTGATCGTCGACGCGGCGAGCGGCGTGTCGGGCGCGGGGCGCGCAACGGCGGCGCGCCTGCAGTTCAGCGCGGTGGACGAGGACTTCAGCGCCTACAGCCTCCTCACCCACCGGCACACCCCCGAGATCGAGCAGGTGCTGGGCCATCCGGTGCTGTTCACCCCGCACCTCGTGCCGATGACGAGGGGACTCCTCGCGACGTGCTACGCACGGCCGGCGCGGAGGCTCACGACGGAGGACGCGATGTCGGTGCTCCGTGCGTTCTACGCAGAAGAGCGGTTCGTCGTCGTCACCGAGGAACCACCGTCGACGAAGGCGACGAGCGGCTCGAACACCGCGCACGTCACGGCCCGGGTGGACGAGCGGACCGGCTGGCTCGTGGCGTTGTGCGCGATCGACAACCTCGTGAAGGGCGCCGCCGGCCAGGCCATCCAGTGCGCGAACCTCGCCATGGGGCTCGACGAAGGCGCGGGGCTGCCGCTCGCGGCGGTGTACCCGTGAGTGTGACCGCGGCGCGCGGGTTCGTCGCGACGGGCGGAGCGGTCGGCATCAAGCCGGGGGGCGCCCCCGACCTCGCCGTCGTCGCGACGGCTGACGGGAAGGCCGTGCCCGCAGCGGGCGTTTTCACCGAGAACCTGGCCGCGGCCGCGCCGGTGCAGGTGAGCCGGGACCACCTCACCCAGAGCGCCGGGAGCGCGGCGGCGGTCGTGCTCACCTCCGGCAACGCCAACGCGGCGACCGGCCCGTCAGGCGTCCAGGCGGCCCTGCGCCTCTGCGGGGTGGTCGCCGAGGGCGTCGGCGCCGCGCCGCACGAGGTGCTCGTCTGCCAGACGGGGCTGATCGGCGTGCCGTTCCCCACAGAGGTGCTCGGTGCGGTCGCCCCGGTCGTGGCCGCGCGCGCCGCCGGGGAGGAGGCCGGGCGCGCCGCGGCGGAGGCGATCATGACGACCGACACGGTGCGCAAGGAGGCGGTCGCCCGCGTCGAGGGGAGCGAGGAGCTCTGCACGGTCGGGGGGATGGCGAAGGGCGCGGCCATGCTCGCCCCGCACATGGCGACGATGCTCGCCGTGCTCACCACCGACGCTGAGGTGTCGCCGGTCACCCTGCACGCGCTGCTCCGCGACGCGGTCGGTGAGTCGTTCAACTCGATCACCGTCGACGGTTGCACCTCCACGAACGACACGGTCCTCGTCCTCGCGAGCGGTGCGGCCGGGCGCGTGCCGGGGGACCGGCTGGGGCTCGCGCTGAGCGAGGTCTGCCGGTCGCTCGCCGCGGTGCCGTTCCCCTATTGCCGGTCGCTCGCCGAGCAGATGGTGGCCGACGCCGAGGGGGCGACCAAGGTCGCCCGCATCGTCGTGAGGGGCGCGGCCAGCGACACCGAGGCGCACGCGGCCGCCCGGAAGGTCGCGAGCTCCCTCCTCGTCAAGTGCTCCCTCAACGGCGCCGACCCGTACTGGGGGCGGGTCGTGAGCGAGCTCGGCTCCGCCGGCGTGGCATTCGAGCTCGCCAGGACCACCGTCTCCTACGGCGGGGTCGTCGTGTGCGCGCACGGCGCCGCCGCGCCGCACGACGCCACTGCGGTGGCGTCGCACCTGGCGGGCAGGGTGGTGGACGTCACCTGCGACCTCGGGATGGGGCAGGGCGAGGGCGCCGTCCTCACGAGCGACCTCGGCCACGGCTACATCGACGAGAACCGGACGACGTCGTGACGGGGGGCGACGCGCAGCGCGCCGGCGTCCTCGTCGAGGCGCTGCCCTACATCCGGCGTTTCCGCGACGCGGTAGTTGTCGTGAAGTACGGCGGCAACGCGCTCGCCGGCTCCGACGCCTCACCTCTCGCCGCCTTCGCCCAGGACGTCGTCCTCCTCCAGTCCGTCGGCATCAAGCCGGTCGTCGTGCACGGCGGAGGACCCCAGATAGGTGAGCTCCTCCGGAGGCTCGGCAAGGAGACCGAGTTCCGCGACGGCCTTCGGGTGACCGACGCCGACACCCTCGACGTCGCCAGGATGGTGCTCGTCGGCAAGGTCAACCGGGACATCGTCTCCGCCGTGAACGTGCACGGACCGCTCGCGGTCGGCCTGTCGGGGGAGGACGCCAAGCTCATCACCGCCGCGGCGCACGCAGGCGGCCTGGGCTTCGTCGGCACCGTCATCGGCGTGGACCCGACGATCCTGCGCCGGCTGCTGGCGGAAGGACTGATCCCGGTCGTCGCCACCATCGGCGCGGACGAGACGGGACAGGCGTACAACATCAACGCCGACACGGTGGCGGGCGCGATCGCCGAGTCGCTCGGGGCGGAGAAGCTCGTCTTCCTCACCGACGTCGACGGGCTGCGCGCCGATCCCGCCGATCCCTCGTCGCTGGTCCGACAGGTGACCGCCGACCAGCTCTCCCAGATGGTTGACAGCGGGGCGGCGACCGGCGGGATGGTCCCGAAGGCGCAGGCCTGCGTGCGGGCCGTGCGCGGAGGCGTGCGCCGCGCGCACGTGCTCGACGGCCGGGTCCCCCACTCGCTCCTGCTCGAGCTGTTCACCGACGGCGGCGTCGGCACCATGGTGGTCCCGTGACGCTCATGGGCACCTACTCGCCCGCGCCCGTCGTCTTCGTGCGGGGCGAGGGGAGCCTGCTCTTCGACGACGAGGGCCGCCGCTACCTCGACTTCGTCTCGGGGCTGGCGGTCACCTCGCTCGGTCACGCCCACCCCGACGTCGCGCGGGCTCTGTCAGCGCAGGCGTCGACGCTGCTGCACGTGTCGAACCTGTACGAGAACGCGCTCGCGGGCGAGGTCGCGGCCACGATCGACCGGCTCGTCGGAGGAGGCGAGGAACCGGCGGGTGGCCAGGTCTTCTTCTGCAACTCCGGCGCCGAGGCGAACGAGTGCGCGCTGAAGCTCGCGCGCAAGTGGGCGGGACCGGGCCGCCACGTCGTCGTCTCGACGTGGGGCTCGTTCCACGGCCGGACCCTCGCCACCCTCACGGCCACCGGCCAGGCCGCCAAGCACGCCCCGTTCGAGCCGCTGCCGGAGGGCTTCGTCCACGTTCCCTACGACGACCTCGGCGCGATGGCCGCCGCTCTCGACCCGGCGACCGTCGGCGCGGTCCTCGTCGAGCCCGTCCAGGGGGAGGGCGGCGTCGTCGTCCCGTCCTCTGACTACCTGGCGGGGCTGCGCCGGCTGTGCACCGAGCGCGGGATCCTGCTCATGTGCGACGAGGTCCAGACGGGGCTCGGCCGCACCGGCCACTGGTTCGCCTTCCAGGCCCAGCCGCTCCGCCCCGACGTGGTCACCGTCGCCAAGGCACTCGGCAACGGCGTGCCGGTCGGGGCGTGCTGGGCGCGGGCCGAAGTGGCCGCCGCCTTCGCGCCCGGCGACCACGCCACGACCTTCGGCGGTCAGCCGCTCGCCATGTCGGCCGCCCGCGCGACGCTCGAGGTGATGGAGCGCGAGCAGGTACCGGTACGCGCGCAGCGGTCCGGCGCGCGGCTCCGCTCGGGCCTCGCCACGCTCCCGGGCGTCGTCGAGGTGCGTGGAGAGGGACTGCTCCTCGCCGCACGGATCGCCTCGCCGGCCGCGGCCGAGGTGGCCGCCGCCGCGCTGCGCCGCGGCCTGCTCGTGAACGCCGTCCGGCCCGACGCGCTCCGTGTCGCACCCTCGCTGCTCGTCGAGGACGAGATCGTGGACGAGGCGCTCGTCCTGCTCGACGCCGCGCTGCGCGACGTGCGTGCGGCGGGGGAGGCCTGGCCGCCTGGGCCGGCGCACGCGGCGCCGGGGGCGGAGCCGTGAAGCTCAGCAAGACCCAGCGCCAGCACCGGATCACGAGGCTGCTCGAGCGACAGGCGGTCGGCAGTCAGCAGCAGCTCGTCGAGCTGCTCGCCGCTGAAGGGGTCGAGGCGACGCAGACGACGGTCTCGCGCGACCTCGAAGAGCTCGGGGCACAGAAGGTCCGGCTGCCGGGCGGCGAGACCGCCTACGCGCTGCCCGAGCTCCCGGTGCAGCAGATCGCCCCGGTCGACCACCTCCGCCGGGTGCTGGGAGAGTGGGCGGTCGAGCTCGCGACGTCCCAGAACCTCGTCGTGCTGCGCACCCCGCCCGGCTGCGCGCATGTCGTAGCATCGGCGCTCGACCGGAGCGGTCTCGACGGGGTCGTCGGTACGGTGGCGGGTGACGACACGCTGCTCGTGGTCGTCGCAGAGAGCCATGCGGCTCGCGAAGTCGCCGATCGCCTGGCTTCGCTCGCGGGGCTCGACGCCGGGCCGGACGGCCGAACACTCGAGGAGGAACGATGCGGCGGGTAGTGCTTGCCTACAGCGGGGGACTCGACACGTCGGTGGCGGTGCGCTGGCTCATCGAGCACCGCGACGCCGAGGTGATCGCCGTCGCGGTCGACGTGGGCCAGGAGGCCGACGCCACCTCCGACAGCTGGGAGGCGATCCGCCAGCGGGCGTTCGCCGCCGGGGCGGTCGAGGCGATCGTCGTGGACGCCCGCACGGAGATGGCCGAGGAGTTCTGCTTCGCGGCGGTGCGGGCGAACGCGCGCTACGAGGGCAAGTACCCGCTCGTCTCCGCCCTCTCGCGCCCTGTCATCGTGCGCCACCTCGTGCGTGCGGCGCGTGCGCACGGGGCGCACGCAGTCGCGCACGGCTGCACGGGCAAGGGCAACGACCAGGTCCGCTTCGACGTGGCCACCCGGGCGCTCGCGCCCGACCTCGACGTCATCGCGCCCGCCCGCGTGTGGGGGCTCAACCGTGAGCAGTGCGTCGAGTACGCGGCCAAGTGGGACATCCCCATCACCGTGACGAAGGAGAAGGTCTACTCGATCGACGAGAACCTCTGGGGCAAGTCGATCGAGTGCGGCGTGCTCGAGGACCCGTGGGCCGATCCCCCCGAGGAGATCTTCACGATGACCAGGATCACCGCAGACGCGCCGGTCGAGGTCGTCGTCGGGTTCGAGCAGGGCCTGCCGGTCTCGCTCGACGGCGAGGAGCTTGCGGGGAACGACCTCATCGTCCGGCTCGGCCAGCTCGCCGGGTCGACGGGCTTCGGCCGCCTGAACATGGTCGAGAACCGTCGCGTCGGCATCAAGAGCCGTGAGATCTACGAGTGCCCCGGCGCGCTCGCGCTCTTGATGGCCCACGCGGACCTGGAGGACCTGACCCTCGAGCGCGACCTCCACCACGAGAAGGCGCGCCTCGAGCCGCGGTGGGCCGAGCTCGTCTACGACGGGATGTGGTACTCGCCGTTGAAGCAGGCGCTCGACGCGTTCATGGTCGAGTCGCAGCGTCACGTCAACGGAGAGGTGAAGCTCCGCTTTGCCCCCCCGGGCGCCGGCACCGTCGTCGGGCGACGCAGCCCCGTCGCCCTCTACGACCGTGGGCTCGCCACCTACGAGACCGGAGACACGTTCCGCCACGAGGACGCCGAAGGTTTCGTGCGTCTGTGGGGGCTCGGGATCGCCACGTGGGCCGCGCGCCAGGGCGAGAGGCCCGACGCGAGGTGACCCTCTGGCAGGGCCGCTTCACCGGGGGAATGGCCGGCGAGGTGGCGGACCTCTCGGTGAGCGTGTCGTTCGACCGGCAGCTCGCGGTCGACGACATCGCCGGCTCGAAGGCACACGTGCGCGGGCTCGAGAAGGCGGGGATCCTCACCGACGCCGAGGCCGCCTCGCTGCTCGAGGCGCTCGACCAGGTCGCCTCGGAGCTGACGTCGGGCAACTTCGAGCTCCAGCCGACCGACGAGGACGTCCACACGGCAGTCGAGCGCCGGGTGACCGAGCTCGCAGGCGAGGCCGGCGCAAAGCTCCACACGGGCAGGAGCCGCAACGATCAGGTGGCCACGGACCTGCGGCTGTTCACGCGCCGCTCGCTCCTCGAGATCGCCGGGGAGGTCGTCTCGCTCCAAGAGGTGCTGCTGCGGCGGGCGACGGAGGCGGCCGACGTCTACCTCCCGGGGTACACGCACCTCCAGCGGGCGCAGCCGGTGCTGCTCGCCCACCACCTCCTCGCCCACGGCTGGGCGCTCGCGCGCGACGTCGACCGGATGATCGCCACCGTCGAGCGGCTCGACGTCTCGCCGCTCGGGGCGGGGGCGCTGGCCGGCTCGTCGCTGCCGCTCGACCCCGACTTCGTCGCCGAGCAGCTGGGCTTCGCCGCCCGCTTCGAGAACTCGCTCGATGCGGTGAGCGACCGCGACTTCGTCGCCGAGGCGCTGTTCGACCTCGCCCTGGCCGGCGTCCACTTCTCCCGCATGGGCGAGGAGATCGTGCTGTGGTCGAGCGAGGAGTGGGGGTTCTGCACGCTCGACGACGCGTACGCCACGGGCAGCTCGATGCTGCCCCAGAAGAAGAACCCCGACGTGGCCGAGCTCGCCCGGGGCAAGACCGGCAGGCTCATCGGCCACCTCACCGGGACGCTCGCCATGCTCAAAGGCCTGCCCCTTGCGTACAACCGCGACCTTCAGGAGGACAAGGAGCCGCTGTTCGACGCGGTCGCCCAGGTGCGCGCCGTGGTCCGCGCGTTGCGCGGCACGTACGCGACGGTCGCCTGGCACCCCGAGCGGATGCGGGCGGCCGCCGACGGCCCTGCGTCCGCCGCGGTCGACCTCGCGGAGCTGCTCGTGGCGAGGGGCACGCCGTTCCGCCGGGCCCACGCGCTCGTCGCGGGGCTCGTGCGGGACTCCCTCGCGCGCCACGTCCCGCTCGTCGAGCTGGTCCAGGCGCACCCGGACCTCGGCGACGCCGGGGCGCGCCTCCTCGAACCCGGCGTGCCCGTGGCCCGGCGGACGACGCCGGGAGGCGCCGGCCCCGGACCCGTCGCCGAGCAGGCGGACCGGTTCGTGAGAAGGCTGGGGGTCGACCGCTCACGGCTCGCCATCCACATCGGGACGCTGCAGGCGGCGCCGGTGCCCGATGCGGCGCCGCGTGGCGATCCGGGGTCCGCGTCCCGTCCCGCCTCCGCGGAAAACGCCGCACCCGCCGACTGACCGTGGCGGGCGAGGCGCACCTGCGTCCCGTCGATCGCGCGGCGCTGGCGGTCGATCCGCTCGACGCCGCACCGTTCCTCCTCAACAAGCTGCTCGTCCGCGCTGCGCGCGCGGCGCGGATCGTCGAGGTGGAGGCATACCGGGGGGAGTCGGACCCTGCGTCGCACGCGTACCGCGGCAAGACGGCGCGCAACGCCACGATGTTCGGCCGTGCCGGCCTTCTCTACGTGTACTTCACCTACGGCATGCACTGGTGTGCGAACGTCGTGTGCGGAAAGGAGGGCACCGCCGCGGCGGTGCTCCTGCGCGCGCTCGAGCCAGTGTCGGGGATCGAGGAGATGGCGGCCGCCCGCGCGGGACGCCGTCGCGCGGGAAACCCTCCGAGCGAGCGCGACCTGTGCCGGGGCCCCGCGAACCTCACGACCGCTCTCGGCATCACGAAGGCGGACGACGGAACCGACCTCCTGTCGAGATCGTCACCGGTCCGGCTCCTCGACGACGGCACCCCGCCGCCGGGGGGCTCGGCGCTCGCCCGGGGGCCGCGGGTCGGGATCAGCAGGGCGACCGACGTCGAGTGGCGCTTCTGGGTCGCCGGCAGCCGCTTCGTGTCCTGACTCAGGCGCCCCGGCTCAGGCGCCCCGGCTGAGCGGCGTGTAGGGGAGACCGTGCGCTTCTGCCACGGGCTCGCAGGTGATCTTTCCGTGGACGACGTTCACGCCCTCGGCGAGCGGCGCGTCGAGGCGCACCGCCTCCTGCCATCCGCGGTTGGCGAGCTCGAGGGTGTAGGGAAGGGTCGCGTTGGCGAGCGCATAGGTGGAGGAGTGGGGGACCGCTCCTGGCATGTTGGCGACGCAGTAGAAGACCGACCCGTGCACCGGGAACGTCGGGATCGAGTGCGTGGTCGGCCGGGTCGACTCGAAGCAGCCACCCTGGTCGACGGAGATGTCCACGAGCACCGACCCGGGCCGCATGCGACCGACGAGGTCGTCGCTCACGAGCTTGGGCGCGCGTGCGCCGACCACCAGCACGGCGCCGATCACGATGTCGGCGTCGACGCACTCCTCTTCGATCGCGTGCGTGCTCGAGGCGATCGTCTCGAGGGCGCCGCGGAAGTGGTGGTCGACCTGACGCAGCCGCTCGAGGTTCTTGTCGAGGATGTAGACGTTGGCATGCAGCCCGACGGCGAGCGTCGCGGCGGCCATGCCCGCGACGCCCGCGCCCAGGATGACGATCTTCGCCGCTTCGACGCCCGGCACCCCGCACACGAGCGTGCCGCGCCCCCCGCCCGGCCGCATCAGATGATGCGAGGCGACGAGCGGGGCCATGCGCCCGGCGACCTCGCTCATCGGGGTGAGGAGGGGGAGCGAGTTGTCGGCAAGCCTGACCGTCTCGTAGGCGATGGCCACGTTCCCTGCAGCCACGAGCGCGTCGGTGCACTCGCGCGACGCCGCAAGGTGGAGGTAGGTGAACAGGACCTGGTCGGTGCGGAGGCTGAGCCGGTGGTACTCCTCTTCGACGGGCTCTTTGACCTTGAGCACCATGTCGGCTCCGGCCCACACCTCGTCGGGGTCAGGGACGATCTTCGCCCCCGTGGCGACGTACTGGGCGTCCGGGATCGACGAGCCCTCACCGGCCCCCTGCTCCACGTGCACGATGTGGCCGGCGGAGGTGAGCTCCCGTACGCCCGCCGGGGTGATGGCGACGCGGTACTCGTCCTTCTTCACTTCCTTGGGGACGCCGATGATCACGGTGTTGCCGCTCCTTTTCGATCGCTCCGGCCGCCAGGCGCCGGTGGTGCCGACCGCGCGCGCGGTCGGCCTGTCATGCGCCGATGTTGCTCATCACGTGCTTGACACGGGTGTAGTCCTCGAAGCCGTACATGGACAGGTCCTTGCCGTACCCGGACTTCTTGAATCCGCCGTGGGGCATCTCGGCGACGAGCGGGATGTGCGTGTTGATCCACACGCAGCCGAAGTCGAGCCCCTTCGCCATGCGCATCGCGCGGCCGTGGTCCTTCGTCCAGACGCTTGACGCGAGCCCGTAGTCGACGCCGTTCGCCCATGCGAGCGCCTCTGCTTCGTCCGAGAACTGCTGGACGGTGACGACCGGGCCGAAGATCTCCTGCTGGATCATCTCGTCGTCCTGGTGCAATCCGTCGACCACGGTCGGCGCGAAGAAGTACCCGGCCGACCCGACCTGCTGGCCGCCGGTGACGACCTCCGCGTGGCCGGGGACCCGCTCGAGGAAGCCGCGGACCCTTGCGAGCTGGTTCTCGTTGTTGAGCGGACCGTAGGCCGCGGACTCGTCGTCGGGCGCCCCCGTCGTGGTGCCCTTCGCCTGCTCCACCAGCGCGGAGAGCAGGTCGTCGTGGACGCGCGGCCCGGTGAGGATGCGGGTGGCGGCCGTGCAGTCCTGCCCGGCGTTGAAGTACGCGGCGCCCGCGATGCCAGCGGCGGTCGTCTCGACGTCGGCGTCGTCGAAGACGATCACGGGTGCCTTGCCGCCGAGCTCCAGGTGGACCCGCTTGAGCGTGGCCGCCGCAGAGCCGGCGACGTCCATCCCCGCCCGGACGCTGCCGGTCACAGAGACCATCGCCGGCGTCGGGTGCGCAACGAGCGCACGGCCGGTGTCGCGGTCGCCGCAGACCACGTTCAGCACGCCGGGGGGGAGGTGCTCGGCCATGATCTCGGCCATGAGGAGCGTCGAGGCGGGCGTGGTGTCTGAGGGCTTCAGCACCATCGTGTTCCCGGCGGCCAGCGCCGGCGCCCACTTCCAGGTTGCCATCATCATCGGGTAGTTCCAGGGCGTCACCGCCGCGCAGACCCCGATGGGCTCTCGCCGGATCATCGAGGTGTGGCCGGCCATGTACTCGCCGGCCGAGAGCCCATGGAGCATGCGCGCCGCACCGGCGAAGAACCGGATCTGGTCGACCATCGGGGGGATCTCCTCGGAGAGGGTGAGGCCGATGGGCTTTCCGGTGTTGCGCGACTCCACACGGACGATCTCTTCTGCCCTGCCCTCTATCGCGTCGGCGATACGAAGGAGTGCGAGGCTTCTTTCGCCCGGTGAACGGTCGCGCCATCCGGGGAACGCCTTCGCCGCGGCCTGCATGGCGCGGTCGACGTCGGCGGCGCTCGATACCGGCGCCTCGGCGTAGGCGCGGCCGGTGCTCGGGTCGATGACCGGTGCCATAGGGCCGTCGGCGTCGACGTACGTTCCGTTCACGAAATTCGACAATCGCTCGAGCGTTCCCGTGTCGTCGCGTGGGCTCATCGGTTCCTCCCCTGCATGGGCTGGGACTCGGTCCGTCGGCGGGTCCCTTGGCGGACCGCTCCCTTCCACCCGGAGCGGGGGCGCGTCGGACCACCCCGACCCGACAACGATCCCAGATTCCGCTGGTGCTGACAAGCGGATAGACCGCTTTCAGATTGATTTCGGCCCCATGACGACCGAATCGCTTGACGGAGGCCCGAAATGTGACAGAATTCGGCGTGCGGCCGGCACCCGACTTGGCCCGGCGCGCCGAGACCACCAAGGAACCCCCCGTGAAGCCCATCGAGCCCCCCGGCGCCAAGCAGCTCGCCCACGGGTCGTCCGGCGCCACGGCGCCGTCCCTCGGGAGCGGGCCCTCGGGCCTCCTCGACGCGGCGAACCGGGCGATCATCGAGGCGCTGCAGCGCGACGGCCGCCTCGCGTACGGGTCGATCGCCGAGGAGGTCGGCCTGTCCGAAGCGGCGGTGCGGCGGCGCGTCCAGCGCCTCCGCGAAGCGGGTGTCATGCAGATCGTGGCGGTCACCGATCCCCTGCAGCTCGGGTTCCACCGACAGGCGATGGTCGGGATGAGTGTGGAAGGCGACGTGCGCCTCGTCGCCGACAAGCTGTCCGAGCTCGAGGAAGTCGACTACGTCGTGATGTGCGCGGGGTCGTTCGACCTTCTCGTGGAAGTCGTCTGCGAAGACGACGACGCCCTGTTCCGACTCCTGAACGACTCGTTCCGCTCCATCCCGGGCGTGCGGAGCACTGAGTCGTTCGTGTACCTGAAACTTGCCAAACAGACCTACTCCTGGGGGACCAGATGACTTCCGAGTACGAGACCCACACCGTGGAAATCGAAGACGACGGTTGGGGCGACCAGCTGAGCGCCCGCGCTCGCAAGCACCTCTGGATGCACTTCACGCGCCTCGGCGTCTACAACGACGAGCACGAGGTGCCGGTGATGGTGCGCGGCCAGGGCGCCTACGTGTGGGACCAGCACGGGAAGCGGTACCTCGACGGGCTCGCCGGCCTCTTCGTGAGCCAGCTCGGCCACGGCCGCTACGAGCTCGGTGAGGCCGCGGCCAAGCAGGCGGGGGAGCTCGCCTACTTTCCGCTGTGGACCTACGCGCACCCGAGGGCCATCGAGCTCGCCGAGCGTCTCGCCGAGCTCGCGCCGGGCGACCTGAACCGGGTCTTCTTCACCTCGGGCGGGTCCGAGGCCGTGGAGTCCGCCCTCAAGCTCGCCCGGCAGTACTTCCGCATCAAGGGGCAGCCCTGGCGCTACAAGGTGATCAGCCGGGACATCGCGTACCACGGGACGACCATGGGGGCGCTCGCGATCACGTCGATCCCGAGCCTGCGCACGCCGTTCGAGCCGCTCATGCCCGGTGCGGTGAAGGTGCCGAACACGAACTTCTTCCGCGCCCCCGAGCACGGCGACGACCTCGAGGCGTTCGGGCGGTGGGCCGCCGACGAGATCGAGCGCACCATCGAGCGTGAAGGGCCAGAGACCGTCGCGGCCGTCTACCTCGAGCCGGTGCAGAACGCCGGGGGGTGCTTCCCCCCGCCTCCCGGGTACTTCGAGCGCGTGCGGCAGATCTGCGACCGACACGGAGTCGTGTTCGTGTCCGACGAGGTGATCTGCGCCTTCGGACGGCTCGGGGAGTACTTCGGCTCGCAGCGCTTCGACTACCAGCCCGACATCATCACGGTCGCAAAGGGCCTCACGAGCGGCTACGCGCCGCTCGGCGCGATGATCGCGAGCGACAAGCTCGTCGAGCCGTTCCTCGAGGGGAACGCGAGCTTCGCCCACGGCTTCACGTTCGCCGGCCACCCGGTGAGCTGCGCGGTGGCACTGGCGAACCTGGACATCTTCGAGCGCGAGCACATCTTGGACCACGTGCGAAAGACGCGCGACTACTTCCGGTCGTCGCTCGAGTCGCTGTACGACCTCCCCATCGTTGGGGACGTCCGGGGTGAGGGCTTCTTCTACGGGATCGAGCTCGTGAAGGACAGGGCCACGAAGGAGTCGTTCGACGACGCGGAGAGCGAGCACCTGCTGCGCGGGTTCCTCTCCGGCGCGCTCTTCGACGCCGGGCTGATCTGCCGGGCCGACGACCGTGGCGACCCGGTCATCCAGCTCTCCCCGCCGCTCATCTGCGGTCACGAGGAGATCGACCAGATGGTGCAGATCCTGCGCGACGTGCTCTCGGAGGCGCAGCGGCGGGTCTGAGCCGCCGCCGTCAGCGCTGCCGACGGAGCCGTTCCTCCCGTCATCGTCCCCCTCACCGTGACCGACCAGGACTCTGCATACCGGGGCGTGTCCCTCTGGTGGGACACGCTGCCGGGTGCGATCAGCGTGCGCCCGGGCCTTCCCGGCGACGTGGACGTCGACGTCTGCGTCGTGGGCGCCGGCTACACCGGGCTGTGGACGGCGCGCTACCTCGCGCTGGCCGACCCCGGGCTGCGGGTCGTGGTGCTCGAGGCCGAGGTGGCCGGCTTCGGCGCGTCGGGTCGCAACGGCGGATGGTGCTCGGCGCTCTTCGCCTCTTCGGATGCCACGCTCGCAGCTGAGCACGGCGTCGACGCGGCGCGCCGGATGCGCACGGCCATGCAGGACACGGTCGACGAGGTCGGCCGCGCCGCGGCGGAAGACGGCGTGGACTGCCACTTCGCGAAGGGAGGCACCGTCGTCGCCGCCCGGGGCCCCGCGCAGGTGACCCGGGCCAAGGAGGAGGTGGCCTCAGCCAGGCGGTTCGGCACGAGCGACGCGGACCTCACGTGGCTGGAGGCGGCCCCGGCACGCGAGCGGATCGGCGCGACCGGCGTGCTCGGTGCGACCTACACCCCGCACTGCGCGGCGATCCACCCGGCCCGGCTCGTCCGGGGCCTCGCGGAGGCGGTCGAGCGGCGCGGC
>DAIRCY010000009.1:38725-44749 GCA_036796435.1 Acidimicrobiales bacterium | reverse complement strand
GGCCCGGGTCGTGACGCTCACCTTCGACTTGCTCCGCCCCGACGATCTCCTCTCGCTCCGGGTGGAGGCGGTGAACCTCCACCTCGATGTCAGCGACCCTGCGCTGCCACGCCTGGTCCGCACGGACGCGACTCACCCGGCGCTGCTCGTCTTCCGGTTCCCACCACAGTCGGTCCTCGAGCAGGCCTTCTTCGAAACCGCGACGGTGTCCCCGCCGCCCTTCAACCCTCCGGCGTCGGTCCCCCCGTCGCCGCCTTTGTCCTCATCGGACGACGTGCTGCTCCTCCCGGGCTTGTGCGGCTCGCGGCTGAGCGGCGAGAGCCGCCTCGTGCTGCGGGTGCCCGACGGTGTCGACGCCGTCGCATACACGACGGCCGGCCTCCTCGAGTGGAGTCACCTCCAGCTCGTCCTGCCGCCAGCGGCGACCGTCCCTGCCGGGACCGTTCATGCGCCGGGAGGAGCCCCGCCGGAGATCGCCGAGCCCGGCCCGGACGTCTCGGCGATCGAGCTTCCCTACCGGCTCCTTCTCTGCCCGAACGTCTCGTTGGACGCGACGCCCGCGTGGGTCCACGCACTCACGCCGGTCGTGAACGCCGGGCGTGCAGAGCTCTGGCACACGCGCCTGGCCGCACGTCGGAAGGTTGGGCAGACGACCACCGAGGCGTCACGGGCGACGCCCCTGCCCGTCCGGGTGGTCTGGTCGCCCGACTTCGTCGGAGACGGGCCGCTGCCTGACCACAGCACGGACGACGAGCCGTTCCTGGCACCGCTCTCCGGGCGCGACCGCGATCAGATCGTCATTCTCGGCGCAGGCTTTTCGGGTTATTTCCTGACCACCACCGACGGGGCTGAGCAACCCTACGTGCCCCAGCCGCTTACCACCGAGCGGCTCTTCCTCTCGAGCCTGGGCGGGTGGCTGACCTCGCGAGGCGCCTGGAACTTCCCCGTCTCGTATCGCTACTCGCCGCTGGTCCTACGCGATCGGCTCGGGGCAAGACCGGGAGGGACCGATACTCCAGTGCCGATCGAGTTGGAGACGGCGACGCTCGACCTCATCGAGTGGGACCATGTCGCCACCCTCGGGCGCGACCACTACGTGCGCGTCGTCTACGAAGGGTTCCTCTATCCCTTCGGGCACCGGGCGTCCCTGGTGAAGGTGACCGAGCGCAAGGTGCTCGGTCCCAACGGCTCCGACGGGAATCCGGCGAACAGCCCGGTGGCCTTCCTCCGTCAGCGCATGTACATCGTGGTGCGCGAGTACGAGCTCTCCTACCACGGTGCCCCCTTCCAGTACGACGGCCGCGAAACGCCGTTCCAGGAACTCGTCCGGGTGAACGTCGAGGTCACGCCCGAGATCGACCCACCGGGCTGGATCGGCAGCTCGTCGTTCTGGGTGTCAGTCGGGGGCCACGCTTATCCGTTCGCCATGGTCGGTCGCGATGCGGCGGGCAACAACGTCCCGTTCCAGGCTCCGCTCATCTTCGTCAGTCAGGCCGAGACGACACTCTCGCAGGTCCGTGACGCGTACGTCTCCAACAATGATCTTCGCCGTTGCGCCGTCAAGGGACGCAGGGTCGCGTATGCCGACCCCTCTGCGGGCGACACCGTCCTCAAGACCACCTCGCTCTACTTTTCGAGCGAGATCACGGACGCCGCCGGGCCGTATGCCTCCGCGCCATTCGTGCCCTCGCTCGACGCTGCGACCGTCACGGTCCCCTCCCTCAGCGCGCTCCTCGGCCAGAACACGTCCGTGCTCATCGCCCCCTATCAGGACTATCTCGACGGCGGTCTCGACGGGCATGCGGGGGTGTTCGCTGAGGTCGTGAGCACGCCACCGGCGGTGTCCTTCAGCGCCGACAAAAGCGGAGGCTTCGCGCGCCCGAACATCGCTCTAACCGCGCTCTCCGCGCGCAAGGGTCTGGTCTCGGGCCCCCCCGGGGAGGCGGCGGCCGGCCGGATCGACCCGGCCGCGTATTTCGGGAGCATGGACGCACAGCTGTTCGGGACGATCGACCTAGGCCAGCTCATTCCGCTCGACCCGGACCACCTGGCTTCCGCGGACGCCAACGCGCCAACCATCACGACGGCGACCCTCCCGAACCGCAACCACCCAAGCAAGGTCGTGACCCACATCACGTGGGAACCCGAGGTGACGACATACACATCGCCGCAAGTGTCGATGTTGTTCAACCAGCCTGGCCAGCCGTCGGCCATGACGATACATGTCCGGCTGGAGCAGCATCTCGACGGCACGCCGCCGGTGTCGAGCGCCCACGGAGCGCTCTCGAACTTCACGCTCGAGCTGTTCGGGGTCGTCGCACTGGACGTCGCTTCGATCACGTTCACGTCGAGCAACGGCGCCAAGTCGATCGTCAAGCTGGACCTGGCGTCGAACAACGCCATCACCTTCGAAGGCCCGCTCGCGTTCATCCAGACGCTGGCCTCCATCCTGCCCCCTGGTCTCTTCGGCGGCTCCCTCCCTTCCATCCGCGCCACGGCGACCGCACTACGCGTCGCCTACACGATCGGACTGCCGCCGGTCCCCTGCGGAGTCTTCTCGCTGCAAAACATCGCCATCATGGCCGCGCTCGATCTCCCGTACCTCGACGGCAAGCCGGCCGTGGAGTTCGGTTTTGCGAGCCGGAACCGGCCCTTCCTCGTCACCGTCGAGATCTTCGGAGGAGGCGGGTTCGTCCACGTCGTCCTCGACACGAGCGGCATCAGGATGGTCGAGGGGGCGATCGAGTTCGGGGCGAACTTCTGCCTCGACCTCGGGGTCGCGACCGGTGGGGTGCACGCCATGGCCGGAATCTATTTCCAGCTCAAGGGGACCTCGTCCGACCTCACTGGCTTCATCGACATCGGCGGCGAGGTCTCGGTCCTCGGGATCGTCTCGATCTCGCTCGACCTGAACATCAGCCTTAGCTGGCAGTCCTCGCCGTCCGGCAACCTCATCGAGGGGCGCGCGACCCTCACGATCTCGGTCAGTGTCCTCTTCTTCAGCATGTCGGTCTCGATGTCGGTGGAGCGGAGCTTCAGCGCCGGCAGCGGGGACCCTGACGTTGCCGAACTCGTGACGGCCGGGCAGTGGGCCAGCTACGCCGGGGCATTCGCGTGAGGGCGCGGCTGTGAGCCCGCAGTCGATCGTGGCCGTCGTCCTGCCGGCGGGCATCCGTTCTGGCGGACTCGCCGCCAACGTCTACCTCTCGCCGCGCCTCTCGGGCGGGGCGAGGTTGTCTGACTTCCCCGACTGGCTCGACTGGACCGGCCGGATCCAGCGCCACGGGCTCTCGGTGGTCCTCGAGGGACCTGGCGGAAGCGCGAGCGTGGCCGTGGACCCCTCGCACTTGCGCCCTGACGTGTGGGGGGCGGTGTTCCGCCCGGACTCCCCCGTGGACCCCCACACCCAAGGTGACTTCGGTGAACGCGTCCTCGTCTCGTATCCGAGCCGTGCGGTGCACCGGTTCCTCAGGTGGGCGTACCAGTACGCGGGGTTCGTGCCGCTGAGCTCGCCGGAGCTCGCCGACCGCGTCTTCAGCCTGCTCCTCTCGGACCTCGTCTTCCGTGATGGGACGAGCTCGACGCTCGACACAACGCTCAGCCACCTACGTGTGGCGATGTGGCACGACCAGCAAGGTGAGACGCCGACCGTCGCTCCGTCCGAGTCGCCGAAGAGCCCACTCGACAAGCCGGCTGGCACTGCGGACATGGTGCAGCGGTTCGCGCTCTACCACCACCTCCCGCCTGCCCCGGGTCGGGCCCCTTTGCCGAGCCGGCCGGCGGAGCTCGAGCGCCTGGTCGATTTCCACCGGGCCCTCACCGCGCTGAGCGGCTACCCGCCGCTTCTCCCTCTCCTCGGTCTCGTGCTCCCGATCATGCTGCCCGACACGCTCTGTCCGGCCTCGCCCGCCGCCGGCGCTTATCTGAGGGTGAAGGTCGCGTCGGTGGAGCCCGGTTGGACGTGGGCGCAGGACCCGACGCTCGCCACGCCGTCCACGGCCTACGTCCGAGACGCGCACGGTTTCTCCGCTGCGCCCGCGTCGTCGCCCGCCGCGCTCACCGCGCGCACATACGAGCCGGCGGACGTCGTCGACGGATTCCTCGCACTCACGCCGGCACATTTCGAACTGGTCGGGTTCGACGGTGACGGTGCCCTCCTCAAGCTGATGGCGCTCGCCGACAGCCTCGCCCTCACGGGAGACCCGTCGCTCGCCGACGGGCTCCTACCCGCACTCCGATCCGGGGGCCTCGCGCTGCACGCGGACGGCCGTGCCTCCGAACTGCTGCGGGCCATCCGTGACAATCGGGGCTTCGAAGCGGTGCTCAGCGGTGGCGCGGTGCGCCCGCTCACCGCCCGCGACGTCACGCGCGGCTACCGCCTCGACATCTGGTCGGACGTCGGCGGACGCTGGGAGTCCCTCCACCGCAGGGACGGAACCTACGCGATGGGCGTGGACGGCTCGATAGTGGTGCGGACCGAAGACGAAGAGGGGTACGTGCAGCTGGCCGCCGTCCAGCCGGCCGACGATCCGACGCGCGCCGACGACACCGTGGCCGAGGCGGCCGGGGTGCCGCAGCCGGGCACTGATCTCTATGTGAACGAACGGATCGCCCGCTGGCACGGCTGGAGCCTCTCGGCGCCGAGGCCGGGCACGCCACTCAACCGCAGCCCGGACCCTGCCCTAGCGACGCAGCCCGACACGACGGCCGGCCAGCCCGTCACGGCGTTCAAGCTCGTTTCGTCGTTCGTTGCCCACCCCGGGAGCCTCCCATCGCTCCGTTTCGGCCGGCGGTACCGAGTCCGGGCGCGGGCCGTCGACCTCGCCGGCGCCAGCCTCTCCCTCGACGCGCCGGCCGTTGACGAGCTCACGATGCCGAGCGGCGACGACACCCAGCCTTACTACCGCTACGAGCCGGTCGACCCCCCAACGGTCGTGCTGCGCACGCTTCCAGGACCGGGGGCCTCGCTCCTCGAGCTTGTGATCCGCAGCTACAACAGCGACCCGTCGCTCGACGCGGCGCCGACCGACGACACGGACGAGCGCCATGTCGTGGCGCCCAAGTCGGCGGTGCTCATGGTCGAACATCACGGAATGCTCGACGACGCAACCGGCCACCTGCGCGCCGACGCGGCGGCCTACGACCTCGTGACGACGCGCGACCGGGGGGCGCTTCCGACGCTCGACGGCGTCCCGCTCGACCCCGCTGCGCGGCTGACCGTGCCGTACCTCCCGGACCCCATCGCCCGCGGCGCGGTCTTCGCAGACCTGCCGCAGACCGAGGCCGACACGGACGGGACGATCAGCGGTGGGGCGCTCCACTACGCCCAGGCCGCGGGTGCCACGCCACGGCCGGGCTCGGTGACGTGGATCCCCTACGGCTCGTCGTGGCCCGATCGCGAGCCGTTCCGCATACGCCTCGTCGAAGGGAGCCGCGCGCCGGTGTGGGACGACCCCGACCGGGTCCTCACGGTGTCGTTGGCCAAGGGCCAGCGCTGGGAGGGGAAGCTCAGCTCCTACGCGACGGCCGCCGACCTCGAGCTGCTCGGAGTCTGGAACTGGCTCCGCGAGCTGTTCGAGGAGCTCGAGAAGACAGACCTGACGGAGACGGACGCGGGTCCGATGCTCGTCTCGCTCGCCGCTGCGCGCAATCGCCTCACGCAGCTCAGCCTGGACGGCGCCAACCCGCTGCTTACGCCGCAGCTCACACTGGCGCTCACGCACGCCGTTCAGCAACCCTTGGGCATTCCCACCTGGGCATCCTTGCCGATCGTGCACGACCCGGGCTCGCCGGTGGCGGCCGCCACCCTCGCGAACGCCTTCTCGCCGGTGACTGCGTGGCGGAGCGTCGGATCGCATCACGCGGTGCTCCTCGGCGCGCTTCGGATCAACGGGGCGACGACCGCCGCCCTCGACCTCGAGGCTCGCTGGATCGAGCCGGTCGACGACCTCGACGAGCCGGGGCCGACGATCGTGCGAGGCTCGACTCAGGTGGAGCGGATAAACCTGCCCACCCTGCTCGAAG
>DAIRCY010000009.1:19135-38715 GCA_036796435.1 Acidimicrobiales bacterium | reverse complement strand
GGCGATGGAGACGACCAGGCGCAGGTTGGAATGCACGAACTGCTCGAAGGCCCGGTCGCCGCCGACGGCAGTGGCACGCGCCAGGTGGCGGTCTACGTGCCGAGCATCGACACGCTGTGGTTCGCGGCACCCTTCGACGAGCTCAGCGGCGTGTCGAGCCCTCCCGACGTCGCCGCGCCGGTGCACCAGCTCGGAGACACGAAGCACCGTGTCGTGCGCTATCGAGCCGTGGCGAGCTCGCGGTTCGAGGAGTACTTCCCCGAACCCGGCACGCCGACCAGCCGAGCCGGCCCCGGGCTTACCGTCGACGTACCGAGCTCGGCTCGCCCCGAACCGCCCGACGTCGTCTACGTCGTGCCGACGTTCGGCTGGGACGACCAGGTCACGACCAACACCAAGACCAACATTCGGGCTGGCAACGGCCTCCGTGTCTACCTGCGGCGCCCGTGGTACTCGTCGGGCTCGGCCGAGCTGCTCGGCGTCACCCTGTGGCCGGGGAGTGCTCCGGCACCGAGCGACGACCAGCGGGAGGCCGCAAAGGCCTTCGTCACCCAGTGGGGCCTCGACCCGGTCTGGGCCTCCGGAGACCTCGTGGAAGTCCCCGGGGCACACGACTTCCCCGCTGCGGTCCGCGTCGGTACCGGGCTGACTCTCGAGGGGACCACACAGACCGTCGACGTGGCCGGGCATGCCGTCGCCTACGACGCCGAGCGCCAGCTGTGGTTCTGCGACGTCGTGTTCGACAACCCCACTGCCTACATGCCGTTCGTGCGCCTGGCCCTGGCCCGCTATCAGCCCCGGTCGATCGCCGGGACGGAGCTGTCAGCGGTGGTGCTGTCCGACTTCGTCCAGCCGGTCCCGGATCGGTCGGCGGCACTCACGATCGACCCGTCCGCACCGACGAAGGCGAAGCTGGTCGTGGCGGGTCTGGCTCCGGCTGGCCCCAACCGCTCGTACGTAACCGCCAGCGTCGAGCAGCGGCGCACGGACGTGTTGAGCGACCTCGGCTGGGAGGCCGCGCCGGCCATGCGTGCCACCGTGGTCGAGGCGTCCCCCGCGCCCTCGGAGGCGGGCTCCGTCCTCTATGCCGCCGCCATCCACTTGTCCGGCTCGCCCCAGCCCGGCGAGCTCCGTGTGGTCGTCCGTGAGTTCGAGTTGCTGCGGGTCGACCCGCCGGGCGCCTCGGGACCCCAGTTGGCGTCGCGGCTCGTCTACGCCGCGGTGATACCACTCGACTTCCCGTCGTCGCCGGATTCCGGGGGTGGATCATGAGTGAGACGCTCCTCGTACTGGAGGAGTTCTTCGCGCCGTCCGAGCTCCTCGAGCTGTGGCGGTATGCCCAGTTGCGCGAGGGCGCGTTCACCCCGAGCGAGGTGGTCGGCGAGGCCAACGACGGGGAGTGGGACGACGACGTCCGGCGCTCGCGCGTGCTCTACGACGTCTCGACCATCTACCCTTTGATCGCCGAGCGCATCATGGCGCACCTGCCGCTCGTCACCGAACGGCTCGACCTGGATCCCTTCACGGTGCGCGAGATCGAGCTCCAGGTCACGTCGACCAACGACGGCGAGTGGTTCCGTCCGCACCGGGACAGCGGAGCCGGCGCGGTGCGCTCGCGGGAGCTGACCTTCGTCTACTACTGCCATCGTGAGCCGCGCGCCTTCAGAGGCGGGGAGCTCAGGCTGTACGAACCCTTCGCCGACGTCGACGACCCCGACGGCCAGAGCGTTACCATCGTCCCGGCGCAGAACGCCATGGTGTTCTTTCCGAGTCACTACTTCCACGAGGTCCTGCCGACGTGGTGCCCGACCGGCGCCTTCGCCGACGCGCGGCTCACCTTCAACGGGTGGCTGCACCGGTGATCCCCACCTTCTTCCCCCGCCACCTGTACTGGTGCGTCCTCGACGAGCAGCCCGACCACTTGTCGCCGTCGTCAGTGCCGCTGACCGAGGCGCGGGAGCTCGTGGTCAACCCCGACTGTTGGCTCGGTTGGCACGGTTCGCTACCTCCCGCCGTAACCGCCGCCGCTGGGTCGACTGACGGCCTCTACGTCAACCCCTGGATCATCTGGGTGCATGACCCCGACCGGGGGACGCTCTGGCCCTATTGGCTCGGCCCGCGCTACGCGCACCTGCTCCAGGACCTCGTACCCGGCCTGCCACCGTCCGAGCTGCCTGCGGACGTCGTGACGAACCTGCGGATGGCCGGGATTCTCGTGCCGCCGGACGACGCGGCGCGGCGTCGCCACTTGTGGCTTGCGGTCGTCGACGCCCACCGGGCTTGGCCCAAGCGTGGCTGGCTGCAACTCGACCGGGTGCTCCCGGCCGCGCACGTCGGGGCGCTGCGCCGGTACTACCGCTTCCACACCCGGATGGGGACGTTCGCGCTCGGCGACGATCAGGTGCCCGGTCGCTATGCGGCCTACGACGAGCCGACCACCGCGTTCGTCCACCGCCAGCTCACCCGGATGGTGAGCGACCTGGCGCACCGCGTGCTCGTCGCTTCCTACAACTACCTCGCCTTGTACCAGGGAGGCGCTTGGCTCGACGTGCACACCGACCGCGATGCGTGCGAATACACGCTCAGCGTCTGCATCGATGCCACGCCCGACCCGCTCACCTTCGGCGGCTGGCCGCTCAACCTGGCCGGCCCCGAGGGAGCGGTCTCGGTGACGCTCGGGTTGGGCGACGGGCTCCTCTTCCTTGGCCGGACACTCGCGCACTGGCGTGACACCCTGCCCCAGGGCTACACGTCGTCTTCGGCGCTCTTTCACTTCGTGACGGCGTCGTGACACTCGTCTACTACTCCCTCATGACGGATCCGTAAGGCATCCACGAGCGCCAGTGGGTCCGGAGCGTGGAAAGTCTCCGCCGGCAATCGGCCGGCGACGTGGTGCTCCTTTGTCACTACTGCACTTTGGGCGTGACCGGGCAACGTGCCGCGGCACCCCAGTTCGAGCTCAACCGCCGGCGTTCGCGACCGCCATCGGCTTCTTCAGCCATCCGGCGGTGCGAAGCTGCGTGTCGTGTGAACCCTTGCAACCCGAGCAGCAGCCTGTGATAATGCTCTCGCAACACTTCCAGGGGACAAACAACGAACCTTGGGCCGCAGCGGGTCGACCCAGCGTTCTCATCTGACAGCCATCATCCCGATGCAAAGGAGCCCCCATGGCAATGCGCTCTAGGCTGGCTGCTTCGGCCGCTGTAGCTGCACTGATAGGCGCCGTCAGCCTTGGATCGGCCACTGCCGCTAGCGCCGCACCCAGTCCGGCGACACGAATGGGCGCCGCATCCGGCAATAGTGTCCGCAACGCAGGGGACTGGTCGGCTACAGGTGGCTGCGTCGCCACCACATGGGCTGTCTTCGGCTACCCGAACACGAAGTTCAACGCCTGGGCCTTCGACACCTACTCAGCCGTCGTCCACACCGACAACACGTACACGGAGAACGGGACCTTCACCGCCTACTGCGACCCAATATCGGGGAAGCCCGGCGCAGTGTTCCCGACTCCGGTGGAGGGCACCCTTCACGGCATTATCCAGTACAGCCCCACGGGCGCGATGATCGGCGGGACCCTCACCTACGTGGTGCACTCCCAGGACTGGGTGTTCACCGAGACCTACACCGGTAGCGGCTACTCCCAGACGGAGAACCAGCCGCTACATACGGGGCGGTAGGCACCGCCTGGATCGAATGGAGCGGCGCCGCGTGCCGAGGAGCGGGTGACAGTCCGCTGGCTCGGCCGCCGCGAATAGCGCCGGTCGCCGAGTCGCTCACCTGGCGAGCGCCAGCTCCGACAGGACGTGCGCGTTCAGAGGTCCTCCAACTCGCCACCCGCCGCGAGCCCCCGGAGCACCTCATGGTGGCGCTCGGCGACCAGATCGAAGACGCCGGAGGCGAGGCTGATGCGACGCGCACCGACCGCGGTCAGCTCCGAGATCGACACGCCCCCCTTCCTCGCCAGCAAGTTCACCGGTCCCGGGACGGCCGAGACGAGTGCCGCTGCGTCCTCGCGCCGTGAGACGGCGATCGGGTACACGCAGTCGGCGCCGGCGTCAAGATACAGCTGCGCGCGCCGGACCGCCTCCTCGACCCTCGTCGCTTGGTCGCCGACCTGACGGATGAAGTTGTCGATCCGTGCATTGACGACGAGGTGGACGCCCCGTCGATCGGCCGCCACTCGCACGTCTGCGAGGTAAGCCGCCTGCCGCTCCGCCTCGACGAGGATCCCGTCACCGTGGTGGTCACTGTCTTCGAGGTTGCACCCCACCGCGCCGGCGTCGAGGAGTCGGTCGACGAGCTCGGCAGCGGAGAGTCGTAACCCGGCCTGCATGTCAGCCGTCACAGGCACGGCGACCGACCGGGCGATCTTTGCCGTGAAAGAGAGGACGACATCGGGGTCGCCCGAGTCGTCGTCGCCCTCACCCAGCACCTGGGCGACCGCCCGGCTCGAGGTGGCGACGACCCGAAAGCCCGCGTTGGCCACCGCCTGGGCGGATGCGACGTCCCAGGCGTTCGGGAGCAGCAGCGGGCGCTCGCCGCGGTGCGCGTCCAGCAACTCCTCCGCCTTGCGTGACAGCTCCGTGTCTCGAGCGGTGGCCACCGTTTTCAGCTGACGACGTAGGGTTCGGGTCCGAGAGCCGTGCGCACCGCGACGTTCATCCGGTTGTAGACGTTGATGGTGGCGATCGCCATCAGCAGGTGGACCGTCTCCTTCTCGTCGAAGACCGCGGCAACGGCCTCCCATACCTCGTCGGGGACGCCCTCGGTGCTGATGAGCGTCACGGCCTCCGTGAGGGCGAGCGCGGCACGTTCACGCGGGCTGAACAGGTCGCCGGCCTCTTTCCACGCGGCGACGACGTCGAGCTGGCGTTGCTCGACCCCGGCGGCGCGCGCCTCTGCGACATGCATGTCGAGACACCAAGCGCAGCGGTTCAACTGCGAGGCCAGGATGTCAACGAGCGCGCGCAGCTCTTCGCTGAGGCCGCTGCTGCGCACGTAGCGGGACAGGTGCCCGACTGCGAGATACGCATCCGGGTCGACGTCACGGATCGACAGGCGCTGTGCATCGGACATCGCATCCTCTCCTTTGCCGTGAGCACTACCGGGTCTCCCACGATACGTCAGGTCCAAAGAGGCGAACGGCTTCGTCGCCCTGGTGCACGCCGTCGCCATGCGGCTCGGCGATCGGCGTCACGCCTCGGAATCGACCTCCAACCAGTGGCGGTTGGAGGCGAGCACCTCGATCTCGGGGTGCGACCAGACGAACCGCTCCGTCCGATCCAGGAGTTCTCCGGCGTGACGCGCGCTCGGCGCGACGGCCGCGAAGCCGAGCACGGCAAGCTGCCACCGGTCCTGCTCCCCCGCTTCGCAGGCCGAGACACCGAACCGGCGGCGGCACGTCTCAACGATGTGCTTCACCACCGATCGTTTGGCTTTGAGCGACTCGCTGTCCGGGATCCGGATCGTCATTCGCAACGCGGCGACGTGCATGGACGACAGCCTGCCGCTTCGGGGCGCCGGACGCGGACCCGAGACGCCGCCCCGCCGCGAGGGAGAGGTGACCCGAGACCCTCTGGTACCGTCCTTTGATCGCGCTCCGAGAAGAACCGCAAGTGGAAGGGACGCTCCGAGTCCTCCTCGCGCAGGTCGCGCCGGCGACTCACGACGTCGAGACGAACGTGGCGAAGGCCTGTGCGCTCCTCGACGCGCACCCAGACGCCGACCTCGCCGCCTTCCCGGAGCTCTACCTCCAGGCCTACGCGCTGCGCGGGGTCGAACCGATCGACCTTGCAGTGCGCGGGCCACTCGATCCCTTGTTCGAGGCGGCCCGGCGCAACCGGACGGCCGTCGTCGTCGGGCTCGCAGCGCGCACGGACGAAGCGGAAGAAACGGAAACAGGGGTGGCGAACTCCGCGCTCTGCATCGACGAAAGCGGCGACGTCGTCGCCTGCTACCGCAAGGTCCACCTGTTCGGGGCGGAGCCGAAGTTCTTCGTCCCCGGCGACGAGTACGTCCTCACGCAGCTCGCCGGCGTGGTCACCGGCATCCTCCTCTGCTACGACCTCGAGTTCCCCGAGCCCTCGAGGGCGCTCGCGTCAGCGGGGGCCCAGCTCCTGGTCACGCTCTCGGCGAACATGGACCCCTACGCCGACGACCACGCACTCTTCCTCAGGGTGCGTGCGCTCGAGAACGGCGTCCCCCACGTCTACGTGAACTGCGTGGGCCAGGAGGGGAAGCTCCGGTTCTGCGGCGGATCGTCGGTGGCGGACGCGACCGGCCGGTTGGTCGCGCAGTTCCCCGCCTACCGCCCGGAGGTCCGGGTCGTCGAGGTCCCGCTCGGCCTCCCCCGGCGAGGCCGCACATCGCCCCATTACCTCACGGACCGCCGGGCGGACCTCCCGGTCCGGGCACCGGCCGTACGATAGGAAGACGTGGGCAGCTCTCCACGGCGTGGAGGACGACGACGAAGGGAGCAAGCGTGCTGGACCCGCGGCACAAGCTGCAGATCGAGTTCTGTATCCCCTGAAACTACATCGCCGAAGCCGTCGGTCTGACGGACGAGCTCCTCAAGGGGTGGGCGCCCAGGATCGCGTCGATAGAGCTCGTGCCCTCCTCAGGAGGACGCTTCGAGGTGACCCTCGACGGCGAGCTCCTCTTCTCCAAGGCGAACCTCGGCCGGCTCCCCCGACCAGGTGAGATCGCCGGGATGGCACGCGAGCGCATGGGACCGGAGATCCCGCTCGACTGACGCTGAGTCAGCCCCTGTCGCGGTGGACCGATGTGGGGCTGAACGCGGGGATGCAGATCGCGAGGTAGTCGGCCCCCTCGGGCGTCGAGTATCGGACACGTTCGCCCTTCGGCGCGTGCACCGCGTGGCCCGGCCCGGCGTCGAAGTCACCGGACGCGTCTTCGACATGGACCGATCCGTCCAACACGATGGTCCACTCGTCGAACTCGGGGCACTGCCACGGCTCCGACCATCCCGGGGGACTCGTCATGTGCGCGATGCTCACCCGATCGTCGCCGGAGTTGACCCGCCCGACGTGCTCGAGAATCGTCTTCGGAGGTGTCCCCGCCGCCGCGACGACACTCGCAGCTTCGATGATCCGCGCCACGGGCGGAGACGTTACCCGGGCTTTCGGTCTCCGGCTGACTTGTGCGGCTACCCCGTAGGGAGCCAGCGTGGCCAGCTGGCGGGGATCGTCCCCTGCACCGGGCCCATCAGCACGCCGCCCGGCGCGCCGAGCATTGTGAGGAGCGCCGAGAAGTTGGCTCCGTAGGCGGTGGGGTAGGAGTTCGTCTCGGCGAGTGTCGACCACTGCCCGTCCGCACGGGCGAGGGACTCCCCGTTCCCCGGCGGATCGGCCCACCCCGTCTCGAGGTTCGGGTAGGCGTCGACGAGGGTCCCCACCACCGTGTCCGAGTTGACGAGCTGGCCCATCTCCACTCGCGGAACCACGTTCTCGGCGACGTAGATGATGTCGCCGGCCGCAGGTCCGTCGGTGAGCTGGTAAGTGATGAAGGCGCCGCCCGGCCACCCCGGGTTCGTCAGGTTCAAGACGACGCCGTCGCCGAGGGCGTAGATGGGACCGCTCCCCGAATAGTCGACGCCCTGGTCGACACGTTCGGGGGTGAGGCCCGACACCGCGCGGAGAGGGTTCTGGTAGCCGCCGAGCTCCATCGCGATCCCGACGACGGTGCGGCCAAAGGCCGCCGCCGAGCCGAAGTACGGGGCGTCGCCGAACGTGAACAGCCCCCCGTCCGAGGCCGTGAGCCAGTACCCGCCCCCTGTCGGCGTGACCGCCATGCCGACGATCGGCTTCACGAGGTGCTCGGCGCCGGTGGAACCGAAGAACCTCACATGGCCGAAGGCGAAGATCCCGCCGTCGGACGCGACCAGCCAGTAGCCCTGGCCCGACGGAGACCCCGCGATCCCGACAACAGGCGAGCTCAGGTGCTCACCGCCCATCGAGCCGTAGAACTGCACGTGGCCGAACGAGAAGATGCCACCGTCCGACGCGACCTCCCAATAGCCCTGACCTGTCGGCACCGCCGCGATGCCCACGACGGGGGCGATCAGGTGCTGTCCGCCCATCGAGCCGTAGAAGTGCGCGTTCCCGAAGCTGAAGATGCCGCCGTCGGACGCGACGAGCCAGTAGCCGCCGCCTGTCGGGGTCGCGGCGATCCCGACGATCGGCTTCGCCAGCGCGTGGCCGGCCATCGATCCGTGGTTCACGGCGTCACCGAGCGCCTCGACGGCGCCGTTCGCCGCCACCACCCACGCGCCCAGCCCGTCTGGGGTCGAGGCCGCGCCGACGAACGGTGACGACGGGTGCGCCTCCCCCGACGAGCTCAGTGCCGCGCCGAACCCGATGAGACCGCCGTTGTTTGTCACGAGGCTGTAGCTGTGGCCGTCGAGCACCGACTGAGGGTCGTTCGCTGGCGTCAGCGCGGCGCTCGGTGACGCGCCGGCGACTGCTTGTGACACCGAAAGCACCGAAAGCGTGGTCGCGCAGGCGGCGAAGAGCACCGCTGCGGCCGGCAATGCGTGCGCCGCGAAGCGACGAAGACCCCCCCTCCCCATTGCGCACATGGTAGGCAGGTTGTTCGGGACGAAGGCAAGGAATTCCCGAAAAATGCCTCTCACCTCGGCAACCCGTCACCATCCTCGATGATCTCGATCCGGTTGCCGAACGGGTCGTCGACGTAGCCGCGACGCGCGCCGGGGAGTTCGTCGTTCCATCTCCATGCGATGTTGCGAGCCCGCAGCGCCGCCAGCAGGTCGTCGAAGTGGGCCATGCGCAACGCGGGGTGCGCCTTGCGTGCGGGCCGGAAATCCTCCTCGACCCCGAGATGGACCTGCACGTCGCCGCTCGCGAACCATCTTCCGCCACGGACGGCGAGCGCGGACGGCTTCTCCCGGACCTCGAGGCCGAGAACCCCGCAGTAGAACTCCTCGGCCTCCGCTTCGCGGCCTGCCGGCATGGCGAGCTGGACATGGTCGATGGCGATGACGCGTGGGCCCATCGCGTGATCGTCCCATGTCCGGACCGTCGCGCGGGGGCACGGACGTATCGTGAGTCCATGTCCGTCACCGCCGCGTTCTCGATCACTCCGCTCGGCGGCAGGGCCGTCGGCGACGACGGCTCCGTCGGCGAGGTCATCGCAGCAGTCGTCCGCATCGTGCGGGAGTCCGGCCTGCCCAACGAGACCAACGCGATGTTCACGAACGTCGAGGGATCTCTCGACGAGGTGCTCGCGCTGATCGGACGGTGCGTCGAGCACGTCGGCACCGTCGCCCCACGGGCGAGCGTCGTCGTGAAGCTCGACGTCCGGGCGGGTCGAACGGACGCCCTGCGCGAGAAGGTGGCCTCCATCGAGCGCCGGCTCGGTCCGGGCTGAACCGAGATCGTTCGATCATCGAACATTCTTGGGTAGGCTCGCTCGCGAGCTCGATGCCATCTCCGCCGACCGCCCCGCAAGCCCCCGCCGCAACGCCACGCCCTCGGCATCGCGTGGACCTCGGAACGGCGGAGGCCGTTCGTGGCCTCGCCCGCGTCGCCCGGCTCCTGGAGAAGGCAAGCGGAGACCTGGGTCTCGCCCAGTACCGTGTCCTGTCCGCCCTCGCCGGAGGTGAGGACCGGGCGTCGCGACTCGCCGAGCGCTTCGAGCTCGGACGGCCCACGGTCAGCTCGGCGGTGGACGCCCTCACCCGCGCCGGGCTCGTCGAACGGTCGCCCGACATGGCAGACCAGCGAGCGGTCGCCTTGCGGCTCACCCCAGCAGGACTGGCGGCGCTCGAGGCGGTCGAGGCGGAGCTGGGTCGAGTGGTCGACGACCTGTGCAGCCGTCTCCCCTCTCCGAAGGAGGCGGCACGGACCTTCGCCGCCCTCGGCGCTGCCCTGGACGCGCGCGCCGACGAGCGACACGCGCGCCGAGCGACGACCCCTCCCCCGCCGTCGAACCCTCTGGCGAGGCCGTGACCGCGCGGCTGCGACGAAGGGCATCGGCCGGAGCGAGCTCGCGGGGGCGCGGATGGGTCCGCCGGCTCTGGGGTTACATGCTCCGCCATCGCCGGAACGTCTCCCTCGCGGTCGGGGCCGCGATCTTCGGCTCGCTGTGCCAGGCGGCTGTCCCGCTCGTCGCCCGCGAAGTCGTGGACACAGTCGTCGGGAACCACAGCACGCCGTTGTGGCCCTGGCTCGTGCTGCTCGCGGTCCTGGCACTCCTCACGTTCGGCGCCGCGTACGTCCGCCGATACCGCGGCGGCCGGGTCGCGCTGGAGGTCCAGTACGACCTGCGCAACGACATGCACGATCACCTCCAGGCGCTCGACCTCGAGAGCCTCTCGCGCATGCCGACTGGACAGCTCGTCGCGCGCGCGAGCTCGGACACCACGCTCGTGCAGGCGTTCTTGAGCTTCCTGCCCATCATGAGCGGCAACGTCTTCCTGCTCGCGATGTCGCTGGGCATCATGTTCTACCTGGCGCCCCTGCTCGCACTGGTGAGCTTCGTGATGGCCCCTACCCTCGCCGTCGTGTCGTACAGGATGCGCTGGCGCGTGTTTCCTGCGACCTGGGACGCGCAGCAGCGGGAGGGAGAGCTGGTCTCGATCGTCGACGAGGACCTGAACGGCGTGCGCGTCGTGAAGGCGTTCGGCCAGGAGCGCCGGGAGGTGGAGCGAGTCGCCGAGTCGGCGAAGGTCCTCTACGGCTCCCAGATGCGTGCGGTTCGGCTCCAGTCGCGCTACCAGCCCGCCATGGAGGCGATCCCGTCATTCGGCCAGGTCGGGATCCTCGCGCTCGGCGGGTGGATGGCCCTCCAGCACCAGATCAGCCTCGGCACCTTCCTCGCATTCTCGACCTACGTGGTCGCGCTCATGTCGCCGGCTCGCCAGCTCGCTGGCGTGCTCACCATCGGCCAGCAGGCCCGCGCTGGCATCGACCGGATCTTCCAGCTGCTCGACACCCCCCTCACCATCGCTGACCCGCCCGACCCGATCACGCTTCCGGCACTTCGGGGCGACATCTCGTTTCGGGGGGTGCATTTCTGTTACCACGACGGCCCGCCGGTCCTCGCCGGCATCGACCTCGAGATCGGGGCGGGCGAGCGGGTGGCCATCGTCGGTCCGAGCGGCAGCGGGAAGACGACGTTGGCGATGCTCGTTCCGCGCTTCTACGACCCGACGGAAGGAGCGGTGCACGTCGACGGCGTCGACGTGCGGCGCGTGACGCTCGCCTCGTTGCGGGGTCAGGTGGGCATCGTCTACGAGGACAGCTTCCTCTTCTCGGACTCCGTGGGGTCCAACATCGCCTACGGTCGCCCGGACGCGACCGCCCAGGAGATCGAGGCGGCCGCGCGTGCGGCGCGCGCGCACGAGTTCATCGAGGCGCTCCCTCGCGGCTACGACACCGTCGTCGGCGAACGCGGACTCACCCTTTCGGGCGGCCAGCGACAGCGGATCGCGCTCGCAAGAGCGATCCTCTCAGACCCGCGCGTCCTCATCCTCGACGACGCCACGAGCGCCATCGACGCGCGTACCGAGGCCGACATCCACGACGCCCTTCGCGAGGTGATGGCGGGGCGTACCACGATCCTCGTCGCGCACCGGCGTTCCACGCTCCACCTCGCCGACCGCGTCGTCGTGCTCGAACGCGGCCGCATCGTCGAGCAGGGCACCCACGACGAGCTCGTCGAGCGGAGCCCGCTCTACCGGTCGCTGCTGTCGGGACTCGAAGACGAGGAGCACCAAGAGGAGCGTCTCGGCAGCATCGAGGCGCTCGCCGGGAGCGGCGACCGGGCCGTGGGTGCTTCGAGGGCCGGGGCGACGACCGGCGACGCGCCGGACAGGCCGCCGGGGCCGACGGCCTCGTCCGCCTCTCCCGCCTCGCACGCCTGGCCCGCGCCGCGCCCTGGCGGGGTGTCGGGGTCACCGGCAGCTCCCGTCTTCTCGAGCGCGACCACGGCCCTGCGGACCTCGGGGATCGGACCGGGTCTCGGCGGCGGCGGAGGCGGATGGAGGATGAGCCTCGTCCCCACGCCCGAGCTCATGGCCAGGGTGGAGGCCCTCCCGCCCGTGCGCGACGCCGCCCGCGTGGACCTCGACCGCGAGACCCGCCAGGACCGCCACTTCCGCCTCGCCACCCTCTTCTCGGAGTTCCGCTGGCCGCTCCTGCTCGGCCTCGTCTTCGTCGTCATCGACGCGGTCGCGAGCCTGGCCGGGCCCATCCTCGTGAAGACCGGCATCGACGCGGGCGTCAACGCGCGGTCGCTCGCCGTGCTGCTCCTCGCTGCCGGCATCTACTTCGCCATCACGATCGGCGACCTCGTCGACGAGGTGGCCGAAACGTTCGTCACGGGCCGCACGGCACAGCGCATCATGCTCTCGCTCCGGATCCGGATCTGGGCGCAGCTCCAGCGGCTTTCCCTCGACTACTACGAGAGCGAGATGGCCGGCCGGATCATGACCCGCATGACCACCGACGTCGACCAGTTCGAGTCGCTCATGGAGAACGGCGTCCTGTCGGCCCTCGTGGCCATGGTCACCTTCTTGGGTGTTGGCATCGCGCTCGTGGCCATCGACCCCGAGCTCGGCCTGTGCACCCTTTCGGTCGTCGTTCCCCTGGCTGCGGCGACGGTGGTGTTCAGGAGAAGGGCCGCCCGCCTCTACGACCAGGCCCGTGAGCGGCTCGCGATCGTGAACGCCGACTTCCAGGAGAGCCTCTCTGGGATCAGGGAGGCGCAGTCGTTCGTCCACGAACAGGCGACGCGTGCGCGGTTCCACCGCCTCGGCGGCGACTACCTCGAGTCTCGGGTCGACGCGCAGCGCCTCGTCGCGACGTACTTCCCCTTCATCCAGTTCCTGTCGGGGATCGCACAGTTGATCGTCCTCGGAGTCGGCGCCACCCTCGTCGAGTCGGGACGGCTCACGACCGGCGCGCTGATCGCCTTCTTCCTCTACATCGACATGTTCTTCTCGCCGATCCAGAGCCTTTCGCAGGTGTTCGACGCCTGGCAGCAGACGCGGGTCTCGGTCGGGAGGATCTCCGAGCTGATGCAGATCGAGACCCGGACGCCGGACCCCACCGAGGCGATCCAGGTCGGCAACCTCCACGGCGACGTCTCGCTCGACGCGGTGAGGTTCTCGTACCCGACGTCTCCGAACCGTCCGGGGATCACGCCGAAGAAGGAAGTGCAGCTGGCTCGGCGTCGTGGGCCTGCAGACCCGCGCCTCTTGCTGTCCGCAGACGCCGCGGTCACCAAGCCGCCCGAGGCGCTGCGCGGCGTCGACCTCGCCGTCGTGCCCGGCGAGACGGTGGCGCTCGTCGGCGAGACCGGGGCGGGCAAGTCGACGGTGATGAAGCTCATCGCTCGCTTCTACGACCCTGACGCAGGGCGAGTCTCGGTGGACGGCCACGACCTGCGCGAGCTCGCGTTGAGCGACTTCCGCCGGCACCTCGGGTACGTGCCCCAGGAGGCGTTCCTCTTCTCGGGGACCGTCAGAGACAACATCGCCTACGGCAGGCCGGACGCCGGCGACGCCGATGTCGAGCATGCGGCACGGGCCGTCGGGGCGCACGAGTTCATCGAGGGGCTCCCCGGCGGATACCACCACGTCCTCTCGGAACGGGGCCGCTCCCTTTCTGCCGGCCAGCGCCAGCTCGTGGCCCTCGCCCGCGCGCAGCTGGTCGACCCGGCGATCCTGCTCCTCGACGAGGCGACGTCGAACCTCGACCTCCCCACCGAGGCCAAGGTCGGCGCGGCCGTGCGAAGGGTCGCCCGGGACCGCACCACCATCCTCATCGCCCATCGTCTCCAGACGGCCCGCAGCGCCGATCGGATCGTGGTCCTCCACGCCGGCGAGGTGGCGGAGGCGGGCACGCACACAGAGCTGCTCGCCCTCGGGGGACGCTACGCCGCGATGTGGCAGGCGTTCGAGCTCGTGGGGAGCCCTGCGCCCGGCACGCGCTGATCCTTGCGTCCTTGCGGCGGCGCTCAGGCGAGCGCAGGCACCACTTCGCTCGCCAAGAGCGAGAGATGCTCCATGTCGGAGAGGTCGAGGACCTGGAGGTAGATGGTGGACGCACCCGCCTCGCCGTAGGCGAGGCAGCGGGTGACCACTTCGTCGGGGGTGCCGGCTGCGCCGTGCTGGCGGAGCTCCGACAGGTCCCTCCCGATGGCCGCCGCCCGGCGTCGGGCCTCCGTCTCGTCTCGGCCACAGCAGACGACGACGGCCGCCGAGAGGCGCAGGGTCTGCGGGTCACGCCCTTGTGCCTCGCAGGCACCGCGCGCGCGGTCGAACAGGCGCGCGGTGTCGTCCACCACGTGGAAGGGGACGTTGAACTCGTCGGCGAACCGGGCGGCGAGGCGCGGCGTCCGGGTCAGGCCGGCGCCTCCCACGATGATCGGGGGGCGGGGCGTCTGCACCGGTTTGGGAAGCGCCGGGCTGTCGCTGAGGGCGTAGTGGCGCCCCTCGAACGAGAACCGCTCTCCCACTTTCGTGCCCCACAGTCCGGTCACGATGCCCAACTGCTCTTCCAGCCGCTCGAACCGCTCCCTCATCGGCGGGAAGGGGATGCCGTAGGCGCGATGCTCGTCGTCGAACCACCCTGCGCCGAGACCGAGCTCGACGCGCCCCCCGCTCATGGCGTCGACCTGTGCCACGGTGATGGCGAGCGGCCCCGGCAGCCGGAAGGTGGCCGACGTGAGGAGCGTCCCGAGGCGCACGCGGGTCGTCTCTCTCGCGATGGCCCCGAGCGTCACCCACGCATCCGTGGGGCCGGGCAGGCCGTCGCCCCCCATCGCGAGGAAATGGTCGGAACGGAAGAAGCCGTCGAAGCCCAGGGTCTCGGCATGCTGCGCCACGCGGCGCAGCTGGTCGTAGGAAGCGCCCTGCTGCGGCTCGACGAAGATCCGGAAGAGCATTCGCCGGACGTTACCAACGACGGGCGACATCGAAGACAGGCCAGATGATCCCGGTCTGCCGCCGAAATAGGACGCCGAATCCGGCCGTCGAAGTGGCTCCCCGCCTCCCTCATCCCCGCAGGCCGCCGAGCGAGCCGAGTACCCTCGGGCGAGATGGCCGAAGACGCCCGCGCCTGGCAGCGTGGTTGGATGCTCGGCACGGCGTCGGGCATCCTCGCACTGGCCGCGCTCGTCGCCGGATCGGCGTTCGGGACAGTGTCTCCGAAGACACACAAGCTGGATCCCCGCCTCATCATCTGGATCAGTGCTGCCGTGCTCCTCGTCTTCGGCGCGCTGGCGGTGACGCGGATCTCGTCCCTCCTGGCACGGCACGTGGCGTCCAGATCGGTCCCGTCGGCGGGCGGCGCCGTCCGCGTCCTCTCAGCGGGGGTCGGCTACCTGATCGTGATCTTCGCCATACTCGCCGAGCTGCACGTCCAGATCGAGAAGCTCCTCGTCGGCGCGGGCCTCGCGGGCATCGTCCTCGGGATCGCCGCTCAGCAGAGCCTCGGCAACGCGTTCGCGGGCCTCGTCCTCATGCTGGCGAGACCGTTTCGCGTGGGAGATCGGGTGCGCGTCCGCTCCGGCGCCCTCGGGGGGATCTTCGACGCAAGGGTCCGGGAGATGACGCTCACCTTCGTGACGCTCCAGACCGAAGAAGGCGAGTACAAGGTCCCCAACTCGGCGATGCTCGCGGCGGGAGTTGCACGGACACCGCGCACCCCGCTCCCTGGCGGCCCGGGCGTCCCGAACGCTCCCTCGGCCCCGGCGCAGGCGTCCACCCCTGCGACGACGCCCATGCCGGCGCAACCAACGGGCGGTCCGGCGGGTGCCGCCCCCGCCCCCGGCAACGCGACGGACCGGCAGTGACGCCTACGACGCGCTGATCGAGGCCGCGCCGCTGAAGGTGCCCGGCCCTTGCATGTGCCGGACCGGTCAGTGCACCGGAACGGTCTCGGCACCGACAGGATCGCCACCGAGGCCGGCGTCTTCTGCGGGGTGCCCCTCTTCGCGTCGGCTCCCCACGTTCGTGCGCAGCCGGATCTCCGGGAGGAACCAGGTGAGCACGAATGCGAACGCCATCACGGGGGCCGCGACGAGGAACACGGTGCCGACCGTCGAGGAGTATGCCGTGACGATCGCGTGGAGGACGTCGGCCGGAAGGCGGTGGAGGATTGCCGGGCTCACCGTCGCCCCGAGCCCCGGAGGCGCCGCGTGTCCGTGGAGGGCGGTCGCGAGCCGGGGGCCGACGAGGTTGGCGAAGATGGCGCCGAACACTGCGGCGCCGAAAGAGCCGCCGATCGAGCGGAAGAACGTCGCACCGGCCGTCGCGACACCGAGCTCTGAATGTGGGACCGCGTTCTGGACGGCGATCACCAGCACCTGCATCACGCCACCGAGACCGAGCCCGAGCACCGCCATGTACAGGTACATCAGCGCGTCGGGCGTCGTCGCGCTCACCGTCGACAGGAGCAGCATGCCGATGGTCATGACCGCTGAGCCGATGACTGGGAAGATCTTGTAGCGCCCGATCCGGCTGATCAGCATCCCAGAGATGATCGACGTCGTGAGCATCCCTCCCATGAGCGGCACGATCTGGAGTCCTGCGATCGTCGGGGTCGCGCCCTTGGCGACCTGAAGGAACACCGGCAGGAAGGTCACGGCGCCGAACATCCCGAAGCCGACCACGAAGCCGATCGCGCTCGTGGCCGAGAAGACCCGGTTCGCAAAGAGGTGGAGCGGAAGCACCGGCTCGGTGGCGCGCCGTTCCACCAGTGCCCACACGCCGATGAGCACCGCGCCGGATGCCGCCAGGATGAGGATCGGCATCGACGACCATGCGTAGGTCGTCCCACCGAGCGACGCGACCAGCACGAGGGCGGTCACCGCAGCGCTCAGGACGAGGGTGCCGAGATAGTCGATGCGGGGCTTCTTCGCCCCGCGAAGGTGCGCTGGGAGGACGACAGCGGTCACGACGAGTGCGAGCGCGCCGAGCGGCAGATTGATGTAGAAGACCCAGCGCCAGCTCGCGTCCTGGGTGAGGAATCCCCCGAGGAGGGGGCCGATCACGGTCGAGGCGGCGAACACGCCGCCGAAGAGCCCCTGGTAGCGCCCCCGCTCGCGCGGGGACACGACGTCGCCGATGATCGCCTGCGCGCCGACCATGAGGCCGCCGGCGCCGAACCCCTGGACGGCGCGGAAGGCGACGAGCATACCGAGGCTGTGACTCAGGCCGGACAGCGCCGAGCCGACGAGAAAGATGACGATCGCCCCTTGGAAGAACGACTTGCGCCCGTAGAGGTCGCCGAGCTTTCCCCAAAGTGGCGTGGAGACGGTCGACGTGAGGAGGTACGCCGTGACGATCCACGCGATGTGCGACGCCCCGCCGAGGTCGCCGACGATCGTCGGCAGCGCCGTCGACACGATCGTCTGGTCGAGGGCTGCGAGGAGCAGTCCAAGGAGCAGCGCCGAGATGATGATGCGCACCCGACGACGGTCGAGATCACGGACGGACTTTTCCGACGCGGTGGCGCCACTTTCGGCACCGACGTGGACTTCGCTCATGAGGCCGCTCCTTCTGTGGTCGCGCGCCGCGTGGTGACGCACGACTCGGACAATCCGAGGGCGTCGCACGCGACGTCGATCGCCGTCTGGCGGATGATCTCAGGGTCGTCGTCCGGCCGCGCATGGACGAGGGCGCCGTGGACCCCGCTCAATGCGGCCCGGACGCGGGTCCGCTGTGCGACGTCGGGGTCGGGCGCTCCTGCCAACAGTGCCGAAAGCCGGCGGAACAACGGGACCGCCGCGTGGAGCCCCGCGCTCTTCTTCACCGACGGGTCGCTCGCCAGCACACGGATGAGGTCCGCGTGCCGTTCGACGAGGCCGACGTAGCCGACGACCAGCTCGCGGCGCTCGGCGAGACCCCCGTCCCTGCCACGCGCCGTCAGCTCTTCGAGCTCCGTCATCACCGGTGCCGCGAGGGCGGCGAGAAGGTCGTCCTTGGTCCGGAAGTGGTAGTACAGGGCGGCCTTGGTGAAGCCCAACCGCTCGGCGATCTCCCGGGTGGAAGTGGCCGCGAACCCGCGGTCGGCGATGAGCTCGAGCGCGACCGCCAGGATCCGGGCGCGGGTCTGGTCTCCGTGGGGGTGAGCGTTGTGGGCGGTCGTGCCCGGCGGCTGCGCGCCGTCCGCGGCGATGCCAGACGTGGCTCCCGCCACGGCGTCCGTGCCTGGCCGCAGTGGCCCGTCGTCGATCGTGTCCCACACCACGGCGGAGATCGTAGCATTTGACTTGTCGGGCGACAAGTAGTTAATTTACCCGGCGACAAGTAAACCCGAGCGCGAACGGACGGGGAGCACACTCATGTTTTCGAGGCTGGGTACGGCCGTCGTGCGCCATCCCGGACGGGTCATCGGTCTTTGGCTGGTGGCCGCGATCGCCATAGTCGCTCTTGCACCCAAGTTGTCGACGACATCGAACGAGGTCTCGTTCCTCCCCAGCCACTACCAGTCGGTCCAGGCATCGAACCTCCAGAAGCGGGCATTCCCCAACGACGCCATCCCGGCGGCTCTCGTGGTCGTCGCACGCAAGGACGGCCGGGCGCTCTCCCCCGGCGACACCGCCCTGCTCGACCGGGCCAGAGGAGACCTCGTGTCCCGGCACCTCGCAGCGGTCGGCATCGTCGAGCCGGCCGCCGTCTCGGCGAACCGTCTCGTCGGTGTGATCGGCGTCCAGATGCCGAACGCCGAAGGGCAGCTCACCACGGCCCAGACCGATGCAATCCTCACGATCCGCGGCGTCGTCTCCTCGCTCACCAGGGGCTCCGACCTTCGGGCCGGTGTCACCGGCAGCGCTGCCACGGTCGTCGACCAGCAGAAGTCCGGCCAGACCGCGTCCAAGGTCGTGGCGATCGCCACGGTCGGGCTGATCCTGGTGCTGCTTCTCCTCATCTTCAGGAGTCCGGTGATCGCCCTCCTCCCAGTGCTCGTGATCGGGGTGGTGTCCCAGGTCGCCGACGGGCTCATCGCGTCATTGAGCAAGGCGTTCGGGCTGCACATCGACAGCACCGTGTCGACGATGCTGATCGTCGTCCTCTTCGGTGTGGGCACCGACTACGTGCTCTTCTTGATGTTCCGCTATCGCGAACGGCTGCGCGCGGGGGCGGAGGCCAAGCAGGCGATGATCGAAGCGGTCACCCGTGTCGGTCCGGCGATCGCCACCGCGGCCGGCGCGGTGATCATCGCGTTCCTCGCGTTGACGCTCTCGAGCATCACCTTGTTCCGGTCGCTCGGACCCGCGCTCGCGGTCGCAGTCGCCGCCACGCTCCTCGCGGGGCTCACGCTCATCCCCGCGATCGCTTCGCTCCTCGGGGCGCGCGTGTTCTGGCCGTCACGCTCGTGGAAGCGGGAGCCCGAGGCAGCCCGATTCGGCGCGATCGGCGATGCGGTCGCACGCCACCCCGGACGGGCCGCTGCGGCGAGCGCCGGCGTGCTGATCGCCCTCGGCATCTCCGCGTTCGGCTTCCACCCGTCGTTCACACTGAACTCAGGCAAGACAGCGACCACGCAGTCGGCCGTCTACACCCAGGTCCTTCTGCGCGGCTACGCCGCAGG
>DAIRCY010000009.1:0-19125 GCA_036796435.1 Acidimicrobiales bacterium | reverse complement strand
GCGGCCCTGCACGCCGTCGACCACCTCAACGGCGTGCGCGGCGTCTTCAACATCGCGGGGGCTCAGCCCCTGCCACTGTCCGTCATCGTCCGCCACGCCCATCGCCAGCCCGACCGACGTCTTCCTCGAGTCCACCAGGCGCACGGCCATCCCGGCGGGAGCGCTGTCCTCCTACAGGCGCAACCTTTCACGGGTGCCCGGTGTCGCGTCCGTCGCCCCGCCCCGCGTCGGGGAGCACGGGACGGTCGCAGACTTCCGAGTCGTCCTCACACACCCCGCCCAGTCGAACGCGGCGATGGCGACCGTGCGCGGGCCGCTCCAGCGCGCGGCCGACGCCGCCCCGCCTGGCACGAGGCCGCTGATCGGCGGGATCTCCTCCGTCTACGTCGACCTCCAAGCCGCCATGGGGCACGACTACTCCATCGTCTTCCCGGTCGCCGCCATACTGATCCTCCTCATCCTCGCCCTGCTGCTCCGAAGCGTCGTCGCGCCGTGGTACCTGATGGGAGCGGTGGGCCTCGGGTTCGCAAGCACCCTCGGTGCCACGGTCCTCGTCTTCCAGGACGCCCGCGGCGAGGGGGGCCTCACCTTCATCCTGCCGATCGTGATGTACCTCTTCGTCGTCGCGCTCGGCACGGACTACAACATCCTGATGGTCTCCCGCCTGCGGGAAGAGGCACGCGAAGGGCGCGAGCCGCGTCCCGCCGCCGCCATGGCCGTCCGGCACGCGGGACCGACGATCGCCTCGGCCGGGCTCATCCTGGCAGGCACCTTCGCGTCACTGATGCTCGCCGGCGGGAGCACGCTCAGCCAGATGGGGTTCGCGATCTCCTTCGGCATCGTCGCCGCGGCGTTCGTGATGGCGATGTTCCTCACGCCGTCTCTGACGGCGCTCGTCGGTCACCTCGCGTGGTGGCCGGGCCACGAGGACGCCTACCCCTCAGTCAGTCCCGGTGACGCCTCCACGAGCAACGCCGGCGCCCGCAAACCTCGGACTGTGCCTGCCGTTGGTCAGCCTGCCGCGCGGCGCGGCGCCCCCGCTGCCGGCACGCCGGAGGTCTGAGCCGGCGCTGCGCGTCCGCCTGTCGGTGCCGCCCTCGCCCGACGCCCTCGGAGCTTCCCCTCGCGTTCGAGCTCTGCGTTCAGCTCTGCGCCGACGAGCACAGCGAGCGAGGTGAGGTAGAGCCAGAAGATGAAGATGGCCACGCCCGCGAAGCTGCCGTAGGTCTTCCCGTACGAGCCGAAGGTACTGATGTAGAAGGAGAACCCGAGCGAGCCGACGAGGAACACTCCGGCGGCAAGCAGGCTTCCCGGGGTGACCCATCGCCAGTTCGTCGTTCCCCTGTTGGGCCCGAACGCGTAGTACGCGGAGAACAGCACGGAGACCAGCACGAACGCGATGACCCACCGGAAGACCGTCCACCCGATGGTGAAGGCAGCTCCCCCGAACGGGAGCGCACCGCGGATCCCCGAGCCGATCGGCTGGCCGAAGACGATGAGCGCTGCTGCCAGCCCGCCCAGGACCCCCGTCGCGACGAGCAGCGGGATGCCCCGCAGCCGGCGCGCCATGAACTTGCGGTCGGACGGCACCTCGTAGGCGACGTCGAGCACCTGCTGGAGGACTGCCATCGCGCTGGTCGAGCTCCACAGGGCGACGATCACGCCCACTACGACCGCTGCGGCCGACCCCGACGTCCGTTTCGTCGCGGCGCGCACCGCGCCGTCGAAGACGCCCGCGGCGCCCGCGGGCAGGGCCTTTCCGATCCCGTGGACGAGGTGGTGGAAGGCGCCGGCGCCCAGGTGGACGAGGGTGATCACTCCCAGCGCGGCGATGATCGCCGGAAAGAAGGCCAGGAACCCGTGATAGGCAAGGCTGCCGGCCGATACCGAGACGCGGTCGCGCTTGATGTGCGCCTTCATCCCGGCCAGGGTGGGCTTCCAGCCTCCGCTCGCGGCCGTGGACCCGCTGCCATCCCCCCACTGGGTCCCGGCCCGGGCCTGCAGCAGCACTTCTCTCGTGTCCGGCGCAGTCATTCAAGGGACGTAGCCCCGAAGCGCCGCCCGCAAACCGTCCGTGGCAGGCGACTGCGGCTCAGGCAACTCCGGTTCGAACCAGAGCCGAGCGGCCGAGCGCGAGGTCGATGACGGCCTCGACGGTCATCGAACGGCCCCGCCCGTAGTGCTCCCGGAACCGCTCTTCTCCGAGTTCCTCCTCGAGCCGCCGCCGGTTGGCCTCCCGCTCGGCAGCTTCCGGCGGGGTCCAGCGGAACGAGTTGGTCGCGACCTCTCCCAGGTGCGCGTCCAGGACCTCGTGGGCCCCGCTCAGCATCGCGCCGCGCTCGAGGTCACCTTGCCGGGTCGCGCAACAGGCGAGCACCCAGACCGCGAAGGCGTTGACCACCCCTGTCGGCTTGCCCTGCCGCAGGCAGGCGCGCAGTGACGCCCGGGCGGCACGCGCCGCCTCGTCGACGTCCCCGTTCAACAACTCGCACACTGCGAGGTTCCCCTCGAAGTCGACCCTTCCACCCAGCTCCTCGTTGATGCGTGCGGCCTCCCGGGCGTACTCGAGCGCCCGCGCGAGGTCGCCCGCGACGAGATAGTGACCCGAGAGCGCCGACATCTGGGTCGCCACCCCGAGCAGGTCCCCCGCCTCCTCGAAGTAACGGAGCGGCTCCATCAGCTGGTCGATCCGTGCCGAGCTGGCAAGATCCGGGCGCTGCGAATAGATCATCTTGGCGATGGCGATCGTACCGGCGTCGCCGCTCTCCATCGCCTGGTCGAGCGCCTCCTTGGCGAGTGCCGCCCAGTCCTCGTCGCCGAAGCGATAGCTGCAGAACGCGCGGAAGGCGAGCAGCTCCGTGAGGAGCTTCGGGTCGTCGAGCGATCGCGCGATGGCGATACCCGCGTCGGCGTGCTCAGCTGCAAGGATCAGGTCGGCATTCGACGGTCGGCCGGAATTTCGGATCCACGCAGCGGCGAGCGCTGCGTGGGCACGGAGCGCCGGTTCCAGGTCCTCTGCGAGGTGGAGCGCGCCACGCACTTGCGGGTACAGCTCCCCGTTGCTTCTCGAGCCGCACCAGCGGAAGAGCGCGACGGCGAACCGCAGCACCGACTCGACGTCGCCGGATGCCGCGGCATAGTCGACCGCCGCCCGGACGTTCGTCCACTCGAGGTCCAGCTGCTTCAACCACATGCCCTGGTCGCGTCCGCGCAGTGCCGGCGCAGCGCGTTCGGCGACTGCGAGGTAGTGCGTAGCGTGCAGAGTGCGCGCACCGTCGACGGCGCCTTGTCCCCCACGGGCCGCGAGCTTGTCCTCGGCGTACTGGCGGATCGTCTCGAGCAGCCGGTACCGGACGTCGCCGGCGGAGCGCTCCGCCGCGACGAGGGACTTGCCGACGAGTGAGGCCAGCACGCCGGCCGTCTCCATGGCGTCTGCGGCGAGCGGTGCGCAGACCGACTCCGCGGCCGCAAGGTCGAAGCTGCCGACGAAGACGGACAGTTGGTCAAGCACCGCCTGCTCCTGGGCGACGAGGAGGTCGTAGGACCAGTCGACGGTCGCCATGAGGGTGCGCTGGCGCGGGAGCGCGGTCCGCTTCCCGCTCGTGAGGAGCGCGAAACGCTGGTCCAGGCGGTGGTGGAGGTCCGAGAGTGACATGGAGGCCGTGCGCGCGGCCGCGAGCTCGAGGGCGAAAGGGACGCCGTCGAGCCGCCTGCAGATCGAGGCGACGAGCGGCGCGTCCGAGTCGTCCGGCAAGAACCCGGCGTCGTTGGCCCGTGCCCGCTCCACGAACAGACCCACCGCGTCGGAGCCCGTGAGGTCGGCCAGGCTAGATGCGTCGTCCGGCGGCAGGGAGAGGGGCCCGAGCCGGTAGACGCGTTCTCCTTCGACCCCGAGCGGCTCTCTCGACGTGGCGAGGACGTGCACGCTCGTGGAGCGCTCCTCGAGCCGCTCCGCGATCTCGGCGCACACGTCCACGACGTGCTCGCAGTTGTCGAGGACGATCAGCGTCTGTTGTGCCTCGAGGACGTCGAGCAGCGCCTCGAGCGAGCTGCCGCCGGCGGAGCCCTCGACCCCGAGAGCCGAGAGGACCGCCGCCGGCACGTCCTCGTGACGGGAGACGCCTGCGAGATCGACGAAGAACACGCCCTCGCGGTTCGACTCGAGCAGCTGCGCGGCCACCTCCAGGGCGAGACGCGTCTTGCCGACCCCTCCCGCCCCCGCGAGGGTCACCACCCGACAGGACGCGACGAGCCCGCGGACGTCGGACAGCTCGGCCCCCCTTCCGATGAAGCTGCTCGAGCGGTAGGGCAGGTTGTTCGGGAGCTCGGGGTTGTTCAGCGAGCGGAGCGGCGGGAAGTCGGTCGGTAGGCCATCGGCCACCACCTGGAAGAGCAGCTGCGGGCGGTCCAGGTCCTTCAGGCGGTGCTGCCCGAGGTTGCGCAGCGTCGTGGCGCCCGAGAGCCCGTCGCGCACGAACGCCGCCGCGGGCTCCGACAGGACCACCTGACCCCCGTGCGCGACCCCGGCGACGCGGGCGGCCCGGTGGACGTCGACGCCGATGAGCCCCGTCGGCGTCTCCGCCGCCTCTCCGGCGTGAACCCCCATCCGCACCCGGAGCGCCGCTGTGCCCGGCCACCGGTGCGCGGCGATGGCCCGCTGGATGCCGACCGCCGCATCGAGACAGGCGCGGGGCGACTCGAACGTCGCGAAGAACGCATCACCTTGCGTGTCCCTCTCGGTCCCGCCGTGGGCAAAGAGCCCCTCGCGAACGAGCCGGTGGTGATCGGCGAGGACTTCTCCGTAGGTGTCGGCGCCGAGGCGCGACAGAAGCGACGTCGAGCCCTCGATGTCGGTGAACAGGAAGGTGAAGGTGCGCGTGCGTGGAACGCTACTGCGAGCGTCAGCCCTGGCCGCTGACCCGCCTCAGCGCCCGTACCGCCGGCGCTGTTCGCGTCGATTCATGAGGAGCCGCACCAGCTTGCGGAAGAGGAGTCCCATGCCCACGCAGCCTACGACGGCCGCTCCCTCAGCACCCGCAGGGGTCGGGCCGCTACGGCGCAGTCTCCGCGTCACGCAGCGCCTGCCAGACGCGCCCCGCGGTGAGGGGCATGTCGACGTGACGGACGCCGAACGGCGACAGCGCGTCGATCACCGCGTTCTGCACGGCGACGGTGGCGCCCACCGTCCCCGACTCCCCGATCCCCTTCATCCCGAGCGGGTTCCTCGGCGACGGCGTCTCGGTCCCCCCGAGCTCGAACGACGGGAGCTCCGCAGCGCTCGGGATCCCGTAGTCGGCGAGCGTCGCGGTGAGCGGGTTCCCCGAGTCGTCGAAGCGAACCTCCTCGAAGAGCGCTTGGGCGATCCCCTGCGCGACGCCGCCGTGCACCTGCCCCTCCACGATCGCCGGGTTCACGACCTCGCCGCAGTCGTCGACGGCGATGAGCCGGCGCAAGACGACGCGCCCCGTCTCGGTGTCCACCTCCACGACGGCGAGATGGGCTCCGAAGGGGTACGTCCCTTCCTCCTGGGCGAACTGACCTTCGGCGTAGAGGCGCCTCTCGGGGGCGCCGGCTGCGACCTGCGCCCACGTGAGCGTGCTCGCCGGGACGCCTGCGACCGCCACTCCCCCCTCGGCGACGACGACGTCGGCGGGTGCCACCTCGAGAAGGCCTGAGGCGATCTCTCGCGCCTGGTCGACGACGGCCCGGGCGGCGTTCCACGCGGCGCTTCCGGCGAGCTGTCCCGAGCGCGAGCCGAACGTGCCGATGCCGGTGGGCACGACCGCCGTGTCCGAATGGACCACCCGGATGCGGTCTTGGCGGACGCCGAGGACGGAACCTGCGATCTGGGTCAGCGCGGTGACGAGTCCCTGGCCGTGCGGGGAGGCGCCCGTCACGACTTCGACCATGCCGTCCTCGCCGATCGAGACCGAGCCGAACTCGGGCCCCGAGCCGCTGATCTCGACGAAGACCGACAGCCCGACGCCGAGCTGGATCGGGTCGTGGCGGCGGCGCCGCTCCGCCTGCTCGGAGCGGAGCCCGTCGTACCCGGCGAGGGCGAGCGCCGCGTCGAGGGCGCGACCGTAGTCGCCGCTGTCGTAGACGGCCCCCGTGAGCGTGGTGTACGGGAACTCTTCCGCCGCGAGCATGTTGACGCGGCGGACCTCGACGGGGTCCATCGACAGCGCAGCGGCCAGCATGTCGACGGCGCGCTCGAGCATGGCGGTCGCTTCCGGCCGGCCGGCGCCGCGGTACGGACCCACCGGCGTGGTGTTGGTCACCACCCCGAGGGAGGTGAGCGCGAGGCGCGGGATGCGGTAGACCCCCGTGGCCATCGTCCGGGACGTGCGGAAGGGGATGCCGCCCCGCCAGGGGTACGCCCCGACATCGGTGACCGTGCGCGCCTCGAGGCCCACGATCGTCCCGTCGCGGCGTGCGCCGAGCGCGACGTCCTGGACCTGCCCGCGTCCCTGGCTCATCGCGACGAGGTTCTCCGAACGCGTCTCGACGTGGCGGACGGGCCGTCCCAGGCGCTTCGCGAGGGCCGCGACCACGACCCACTCGGGGTAGACGCCGCCTTTGGCCCCGAAGCCGCCGCCGACCGCCACGGTGCGCACGCGGACCGCGTCGGGCTCCATGCCCAGCGCGGACGCGATCCCGCGGCGGACCGCGAACGGGGCCTGGCAGGACACGACGCAGTCGAGGGCGCCCTCTTCGAGGGGGGTCACGAGCGCCCCGTTGGTTTCCAAGGTCACCGCGGCAACCCGCTGGTTCACGAAGCGGGCCCGCACCACGACCTCCGCGCCCTCGAGCACGTCGCCGTCGGTCGGGGGGGACTCGAGGACCACGTTCGTCCCGAGGTCGGGGAAGAGCAGCGCCGCGTCCGGCTCGAGCGCGCCAAGCGGTTCGATCACCGCCGGCAGCGGGTCGAGGTCGACCTCGACGAGCTCCGCGGCGTCCGCCGCTGCGGCCACCGAGTCGGCAACGACCACGGCGACGGCCTCCCCGACGAAGCGGACCCGGTCCTTGGCAAGGCAGGGACGCGCGAGCTCGGGGCGCGGCGGGCCGTCCTCGCGCGGCCACTCGGGCAGGTCGGGAAGTTCGAGGTCCGAGGCGGTGAAGACCCCGACCACCCCCGCCCGCGCGGCCGCCGCAGAGACCTCCACCCCGCGCAGCAGGCCGTGCGCCGCTGCCGAGCGGACGAAGACCGCGTGCAGCACCCCCTCGACTCGCAGGTCGGCGAGGTAGTCGGCCTCGCCGGTCAGCAGGGCTGGGTCCTCGCGTCGCTCCACCCGGTGACCGAGCACGCTCGTGCTCACGTTCGGGAGGCTCTGGACGTTCGGGTCGGGCACGGCCGCCGACTCTACAGAGGACCGCCTGTGTCGGGCGCTCCGAGGGGTCCCGGGCCAGGGGTCTTCGGCGGCAGCAGCGTCAGCTGGCGATCTTGCGAACCTTCATGAAGCGGCGGGGCTTCTGTTCCTCCGGGGCGGGGAGCAGCGTCGCGACTGCAGCGAGCTCCGCCGCACGCCGGCAGTCGTCGCACAGGTACTGGCCGTCGCGAAAGCGGGTCAGCCCCTGGGACTTGCAGCCGACGCAGGTGTGGCCGAAGTAGACGACCTCGGTCGGCTCATCGCGCTTGGTGTACTTGGTCAGCCCGGTCAGCCGCTCGGCCACGTCCGGTCGGAGCTCCCAGCGACCTGGGTCGGTCTCGTGGACGAGGTCCCAAGCCAGCATGTTCCGGAGCAACGGATCGAACCGTTCGATCGGGTGTTGGCTCATGATCTCCTGGATCCCCTTTTGTTCGCCGCACCGGTCGCGCTTGTCGCGCCGGAGTGCTCGCGGCGCCCGTTCCCCCTTCGGATGCCGTCCGACCCCCTCATTTTGCCAAAGTGCGACGCGTTTGTCTCGCCGAGAGTGAGAAGTTTTTTGACAGCGAAAGGCGGGCGAACGGAGTGGCGCGTCCGTCACCCCACGCGGGTCGCGTGCCCCTCCCGGTGCCGCTCCCGGAGGAGCCGCTCGGTCGCTCAGGGGTCCCGCGGCGCAGGCCCACCGCCCGCCTGCTTCCAGACGGTCGGCGGCATGCGCGGCCGCGTACATCCTCCGGAGCCTACGTTCGTGCGGCCGGGCCGCCGGGCTGCTCGTGCGAACGGGTCCAGCCGAGCAGCCGGTCGAGCGGCCAGGTGTTCACGACGCGCGCCGGATCGACGCCTGCGCCGACTGCGAGCTCGGCTCCCACGCGTTGCCACTCGAGCTGGCCGGGCGCGTGGGCGTCGGTGTCGACGGACACGAAGCAGCCGGCCTCCACGGCGGTTCGAAGCAGCTCCTCGGGCGGGTCGCGGCGTTCGGGACGGGAATTGATCTCCACCGCCGTGCCGGACCGCGCGCACGCGCCGAACACTGCCTCCGGGTCGAACGTCGACTGCGGGCGTCCCCTGCCCACCACGATGCGTCCGGTGCAGTGACCGAGGATGTCGGTGTGGGGGTTCTCGACGGCGGCGACCATCCGCGGCGTCATCTCCTTTGCCTCCATCCGCAGCTTGGAGTGGACCGAGGCGACCACCACGTCGAGCCGGGAGAGGAGCTCCTCGTCCTGGTCGAGACTCCCGTCCAAGAGGATGTCCACCTCGATGCCCGTCAGGATGCGAAACGGCGCGAGCCGCTCGTTCAGCTCGGCGACGACGTCGAGCTGACGGAGGAGCCGCTCCGCGTCGAGGCCGTGGGCCACGGTGAGGCGCGGGCTGTGGTCGGTGAGCGCGAGGTACCGGTGCCCCAGTGCCACCGCGGCGAGCGCCATCTCTTCGATGGGGCTGCCCCCGTCGGACCAGTCCGAATGGCTGTGCAGGTCGCCCTGCAGCTGGCCGAGCAGCGCCGCGACCTCTGGTGTGGCGACGAGCTCGCGTCTCGCTTCGAGGTCCCGAAGGTACGGATGGACCTCCCCCGCCAGCGCGGCCACCACGACCGAGACGGTGGTCTGCCCGAGCCCAGGCAGGTCGGCGAGCCGTCCAGCCGACGCAAGCGCCCGCACCCGCTCGTCGCCGGCGTCGTCGATGCTCGCGGCCGCTCGCCGGAAAGCCCGCACCTTGAACGTCTCGGCCCGCTCGGCTTCGAGGAGATAGGCGATGCGACGGAGCGCCCCGGCCGGACCGGGGACGCCGGCCGGACCGGGGACGCCGGCCGGACCGGGGACGCCGGCCGGACCGTTCGGTCTGCTATTCGGTCGTGGCGACTTCGACGGCGGCACGGTGCTGACGCCTCGACACGTGGACCACCCTCGTCGCGGAGAGCACCGCGGCGAGCGCCATCAGGCCCATCGACGCATAGAACGCCGCGTGCAGCCCTGAGGTGAACGCGCCTTCGACGTTGCGCGGCAGGGTGGTGGTGCCGACGAAGATGGCGAAGGCCACCCGGTGCGGGATCGCCCGGGCGGCGACGAGAACCGCCACCGTGAACGAGAAGACCATCCCCACGTTCGCGAAGGTGCGCAGCATCCCCGACGAAAGGCCGAACAGGTGCTGGGGCGCGGCGAGCATGACGGCCGTCGTGTTGGCGGGGAAGAACAGGCCGGACCCCACTCCGCTGATCACAGAGGCCACCACGACGACCCACACGGAGCTGTGCAGCCCGAGATGCGCGTAGACGAGAAGCGAGAGGATCTGCACCCCGAGCCCCACGGTGGCGGGCCACACGGGGCCCCACCTGTCGGTGATGCGTCCGCCGACAGGGGCGAGCAGGCCACCGACGAGGTAGCCCGGGACGAGGACGAGGGACGCGTGCAGCGGCGAGTAGTGACGTGCGCCCTGGAGGTACATGATCACGAGGAAGAGGACGGCGAAGTTGGCCATCGCCTGGAAGAGGGAGGCGAGCATCGTCGGACTCATGGTCGGGATCCTGAACAGCGAGAGGTCGAGCATCGGCGCGGCGCGGTGCCGTTCGACGACGAGGAAGGTGACCAGGAGCACCAGCCCGCCCACCAGATAGCCGGCGACGTCCGGGCTGAACGATGTGGTCGACAGCTTCGTCATCGCCCACAGGACGCCGAAGATCCCCGCTCCGAACAGCACCATCCCGGGAAGGTCGATCCTCTCGCGGCGCCGCTCCCCCTTGTCGCGCAGCACCCTGAGGGCGAGGCCGACCGCCACGATGCCGACGGGCACGTTGATGCCGAACACCCATCGCCAGTCGACGTAGGTGACGATGACGCCGCCGAGGAGGATCCCGAGGATCGCGCCGACGCTCCACCCCGCTGCGGTGAACCCATAGGCGCGCCCGCGTTGCTCCGGGGGGAACGTGTCGGCGATGACCGCACCGCTGTTCGCGGAGATGAGCGCGCCGCCGACGCCCTGGACGACCCGGTACGCGATGATCGTCGCCTCGCTGCTGGCGAGCGCGCACAACGCGGACCCGACGATGAAGACGACGAACCCCGCCTCGTACATCCGGACGCGCCCGAACATGTCGCCCAGCCGTCCGACCTGCGTCGCGAGGACGGTGATCACGAGCAGGTAGCCGATGATCACCCAGATCACCCCGGAGAGCGAGACGTGGAGGGAGCGTTGGATCTGCGGAAGGGCGAGCACCACGATCGTCGTGTCGATGGCGGCCATGAGCACGCCGATCATGATCACGAGGAGCGCGAGCCGAGTCCGAGCCGGGAGGGGCCCGCCCTCGGCGCCGCTGCCCCCCCGTGCGGAGGCGCGGCTCGTCTCCGATGCGGTGCGTGCGGTCACTGGGACAGTCTAGGAGCCTCATTCGGTGAGCGGGCTTGTGGCAGAGGCGCCGCTTCGGGCCGCGCCGTTCGGGGAGTGCACGCTGCTGGCGCAGGAGCATCCGCGCGCACAGGATGTCGGGGTGCCCGACTCCCCGCCGACGCCCGACGCCACGTCCCCCTCCAACCCGGTCTCCTTCACGCCGAGCGGATCGCCCGAGACGGTGCTTCCGCCGGGCGATCCCGAGGCCGTGGCGGCGACTGCCGCGGCAATGGCGCAGCCACTCGGCCAGCAGCGTGCCGCGCTCGCCGCCGTCGCCGCGCGCTGGCCCCGCCACCTCGACGCGTGGGCTCGCCTGGCCGAGGTCGGCGAGGTCGACGCGGACCGCTACGCCTTCGCGAGGGTCGGCTATCACCGCGGCCTCGACGCGTTGCGCGCGGCGGGCTGGCGCGGGAGCGGCCACGTGCGGTGGGCCAACGAGGAGAACCGCGGCTTCCTGCGCTCGCTCGACGCGCTGCGCGCGACCGCCGCGTCGATCAGTGAGACGGACGAAGCCGAGCGATGCCGCCAGTTCCTCCACCAGCTCGACCCGGACTGGGAGGACTGAGCCGCCTCGGAGCCGCCCGGCGTAAGAGTTCCTGCAAGATCACGCAGTGGGGACGCCGCCCGTCGCGACCCGCCCATACGCTGGACTGCGTGAGCACACCCGGGAGGCAGCACCCGCCGGATGGCGGCGCGACATTCGGCCGCCGCGCCCCGCGCCGCGCCGACGGCTCGGCGGCCCACAGCCTTCGGGTCGGCAGGCTTTTCGGGTTCCCGCTCCAGGTCCACTGGAGCTTCCTCTTGCTGCTGGCCCTCGTCGGCGTTGCCAACTGGCAGGCCGGCGCGGGTGCGGTCGTCGGCGGCCTGGTCTGGGTGGCGGCCCTCTTCGCCTGCGTGGTCGCGCACGAGCTCGCCCACTGTCTCGTCGCACGTCGACGGGGCGGCCGGGTCCTCGGCATCCTGCTCTTGCCGATCGGCGGGGTGTCCCGGATGGACCATCTGCCGACGTCCCCGGCTGACGAGGCATCGATCGCAGCCGTCGGTCCCGCGACGAGCCTCGCACTCGGGGGCGTGTTCCTCACGGTCGGCGAGCTTCTCGGGGGTGCGATGTGGCCCCCGACGCTCGTGACCGGCTCGTGGTGGGCGCGACTCGGCTGGTTGAACCTGCTGCTCGGCGCGTTCAACCTGCTGCCTGCGCTCCCGATGGACGGCGGCCGGGTGCTGCGTGCGGCGTTGGCACGGCGTCTCCCCCGCCTCGCCGCGACGCGGGTCGCCGCCACGGTCGCCCGGTTTTTCGCCCTCGGGCTCGTCGTGGCAGGAGCCTTCTCCGACTTCTGGCTGGTCCTCATCGGCTTCTTCGTCTTCTTCGGTGCCTCGCGCGAGGAGTCCATCGCCCGCATCGAGGAGCACGCGAACCGGCCGCCCCCCGCGTGGGCCCCATGGCCGCCGCCGCCTCCCCGGCCGACAGCGTGGCCGCCGCCACCTCCCCGGCCGGCGGCGTGGCCGCCGCCGTGGGGCCAAGAGCCCGGGCCTCGGCACCCGCCGGTGGACGTCCGCTCAGCGGTCGATGTCGCGGTGGAACGCCGAGGTCCGGACGCCGGCGGCGGACAGCCGGGCAGCGAGGGCGTCGGCGAGCACCACTGAGCGGTGCCGGCCGCCGGTGCAGCCGAGCGCGACCGTGAGGTAGGACTTTCCCTCTTCGACGAAGCTCGGCAGGAGCATCCGGAGCAGCTCTTCGACCCTGTCGAGGAAATCGACCGTCCCCGGCATCGAGAGCACGTAGTCGCGGACGGGCTCGTCCAGCCCCGAGAACGGCCGGAGCTCGTCCACCCAGTACGGATTGGGCAGGAACCGGCAGTCGAGGACGATGTCGACATCCAGCGGGATCCCGTGCTTGTAGCCGAACGAGACGATCGACGTCTGCATGTGCGCGGACTGCTCCGGGTCGCCGAACAGCTCGATCACCCGCTGGCGAAGCTGGTTCGTGTTGAGGTCACCCGTGTCGATGACCACGTCTGCGGCTGCTCGCAGCCCCTCGAGCAGCCGGCGCTCGTCGGCGATGGACTCCTCGACACCGCGCGCCGCGAGCGGGTGACGTCTCCGGGTCCCCTCGAAGCGCCGCACGAGCACGTCGTCGGGCGCGTCGAGGAAGAGCACTCTGACCACGTGGTCGGCCTTTCGCAGGCGGCTGAGCATCGGTTCGACGCCGTCGACGTACTCGTCGCCCCCGCCCCGCCCGATGACGAGCGCCACCCGTTCGATGCCGGACCCCGGACGGTCGACCATCTCGACCATCTTCATGATCAGCGCCGTATGAAGGTTGTCGATGACGAACCAGCCGAGATCCTCGAGCGCGGCGGCGGCCGTCGAGCGCCCCGCGCCCGACATACCGGTCACGAAGAGGAACTCGCTCATTCCCAACTATTCTCCCGCGCTGCAACCCTACGTGCGGTGATGCTGCCCGCCCGGGCGCCATGGCCGTCGACGGGCACCGCCCCGTGGAGCCGGGCGTAGAGCGATTGCCCCACGCGGTCCGGGAGCCACGGCAGTGCAAGCAGATCGTCCTCGCTCGCCTGGCGCAACGCACGCACGCCGCCCATCTCCTTGAGCAGCCGCGCCCGACGCGTCGGACCGAGCCCCGGCACCCCGTCCAGGGCGCTCGCCGTCATGCGCTTGGCGCGCCGCGTTCGGTGGAAGGTGATCGCGAACCGGTGCGCCTCGTCGCGCAGCCGCTGGAGCAAGTAGAGCGCCTCGGAGCCCCTCGGGATCCTGACCGGCTCCGGGCGGCCCGGCCGGTACACCTCCTCGAACTGCTTTGCGAGCGCCGCGACCTCGATCTCGCCGGTGAGGCCAAGCTCCTCGAGGACCTGCACGCCGACGCCGAGCTGCCCCTTGCCGCCGTCGAGGAGGAGGAGCTGGGGCGTGTAGGCGAACCGCCGGCGCGCCACGCGCACGCCGATCGTGTCGAGCTCATTCTCGATCTCTGCGGACGGCGGGCGCCGGCGCTCTGCGAGCAGCGCGCCCAGCCGACGCGTGAGGACCTCGCGCATCGCCGCGTAGTCGTCGTTCCCGGGCACGTGCTTCACCGTGAACTTGCGGTAATCGGACTTCTTCGCCAACGCGTCTTCGAACACCACCATGGAGCCGACGTAGTCGGTTCCCTGGAGGTGGCTCATGTCGAAGCACTCGATCCGCAAAGGCGCCTGCGACAGGCTGAGCACCTCCTGGAGCTCCATCAGCGCGCGCGAACGCGAGTTGTGGTCGGCCGAACGACGGAGACGGTGGCGCGTGAGGTCTTCGCGCGCGTTGCGGACGACGGTCTCCTGCAGGGCGCGCTTCGCGCCGCGGCGCGGCACCGCGATGCCGACCGGTCCCCCGCGGATCGTGCCGAGCCAGTCGGCGAGCACCCACGGGGCGTCCGGCTCGACGGGGACGAAGATCCTCCGCGGGACATCGGCCCCGGAGCCGTAGAGCTGCTCGACGACGCGTCCGGAGAACTGCGCGGGCGTGAGGTCTTCCACCTTGTCGGCGACGAACCCGCTGCGCCCGACGACGCGCCCGCGGCGGACGTGGAACACCTGGACCGCTGCCTCGAGGTCGTCCTCCGCGATCCCGACCACGTCGAAGTCCTCGGGCTTCTCCGACACCATCTGCTGGGTCTCGGCAGCCTTGCGGACGGCCACCAGCTGATCGCGAAGCCGTGCGGCGCGCTCGTACTCGAGCGCCTCGGACGCCTCTTTCATCTCGCGCTCGAGACGGCGGATGATCGGCGCGTTCTCCCCCGAGAGGAACGTCATCAGATCTTCGACCATCTGGCGGTACCCCTCCTGGCCGACCGCGCCGACGCACGGACCCGAGCACCGTTGGATGTCGTAGAGGAGGCACGGCCGGCCCAGCCGCTCGTGGCGGCGGAACTTGGCGTCCGAGCACGTCCGGACGGGGAAGCTCCGAAGCAGGAGGTCCAGGGTGTCGCGCAGCGCTCCGACGTGGCCGTAGGGGCCGAAGTACCGCACACCCTTGCGCTTGCGGCCTCGGTACACCATCGGCCGCGGCCACTCGTCGGAGACGGTGACCGCGAGCCACGGGTAGCTCTTGTCGTCCTTCAGCCGGACGTTGAAGCGAGGCTGGTGTGCCTGGATGAGCGTGTACTCGAGCATGAGGGCCTCGACCTCGGTCTCGACCACGACCCACTCGACCCTGTCGGCCTGCGCGACCATCTGCGCGGTCCTCGAAGGCAGGGCGGCGGGGTCCTGCCAGTAGTTGGGGAGGCGGTGGCGGAGGGACTTCGCCTTGCCCACGTAGAGGACACGGCCGTCCGCGTCGAGGAACTGGTACGACCCGGGGGCGTCGGGGATCGCGCCGGCAGGCGGGCGGTGCTGCATCCCTCCCATTGTCGCGTGACCCCCGGCAAGGGCGGCCGGCACCCGGCCGGCTGGAGGCCGCCGCCGCTCCTCCGGTGCGAAAATGGGGCGGTGGAGGGACCGGATCGACGTGCGCACGCGCGGCGCCACCCACCTGCGATCACCCGACGGCTCCGTGCGGCGGCGGTCGCGCTCGGCTTCCTCGTCGCGGGCGGGGGCCTTCTCGCCCTCGTGACGGCTCCCTCACCCGCCGCACCGGCGAGCGATGCGGGGACCCGGTCCGCCGCCGGCCCCGCCGGCGGCTCCCCACCCCCCGCGGGCTCCTCCACCCTCCCGGCCGGGCCGGGCTCGACGAAGTCCCCCCGTACCACGAGCGTGCCGACGACGACGGTGTCGACCACGAGCGTGCCCACGACGACGGTGTCGCCCACGAGCGTGCCCACGACGACGATGCCGCCGGTCCCGACCACGACGACCATCCCGCTCACCACACGAGTGCCCCGACCGCCGCCTCCTCCCGGAACGGTCCCCGCCTCGGGCGTCTTCCTCGCGCCCTCCGTCGCCGCGTATCTCACCGCGGAGGCGAAGGCGTCGATCGACATGACCGCGGCGGTGTTCGACGCAGACACCGGCGCGACGTCGACCTATTGGCCGGCACTCCGGCTCACCGCCGCGAGCAGCATGAAGCTCGACATCTTGGAGGTGCTGCTCGACCACGCACAGGTGAGCGGGACGCCCCTCACCGCCGCGCAGCGCGGGCTCGCGGCGAAGATGGTCGAGGCGAGCACAAACACAGCGGCGCAGCGTCTCTGGGACGCAGAAGGCGGAGCAGCCGCCGTCGCCGCCTACGACGGTGCGGCCGGCCTCACCGAGACCGCACCGAACGGCCCGGGCTACTGGGGCCTTTCCACGACCGGGGCGTCCGACCTCGTCCGCCTGATGTCGGCCGTCGCCCTTTCCGGCCCCCTCCTCGACGCGGCCTCGAAGGGCCTCGCGCTCGGCCTCCTCACCCACGTGGTCCCGACACAGGCCTGGGGGGCCGAGTCGGGCGTGCCGGCAGGGGTCACCATCGCCATCAAGAACGGCTGGCTGCGCATCGACGGGCGCTGGGAGATCAACACGACCGCCTGGGTCGACGGGGACGGGCGCGACTACGTGGTGGCGGTCATGTCCTGGGGGGACCCGACAGGCACGGCCGGGATCGCCGCCGTGGACGGGCTCTGCTCGCGGGTCTGGAGCGCCCTCGCTCCGGCGTAAACTGGACCTACCGGGCCTGGTATCCCGGCACATACCACCTCCCAGACCGACATCCCCGCGGATGGGCGACCAGGCTGTCCCCGCCGGTCACATTGGGAGGCCTCCCCGAGGGGGTTCACAGTGTTCAGGCTCCAGCGTCCCCTGCCAGACCGCTACACCAGCGCGTCGCCCGAAGAGCTCGCCCGGTGGATCGGTGCCGCCAAGGAGCGGCTCGGCGACAGGCTCCTCATCCTCGGCCACCACTACCAGCGCGACGACGTCATGGTGTGGGCGGACGCCCGCGGCGACTCTTTCGGCCTCTCTCGCATCGCGGCCGCACGGCGCGACGCCGAGTTCGTCGTCTTCTGCGGGGTCCACTTCATGGCGGAATCGGCCGACATCCTGACCTCGCCCCGTCAGCAGGTGCTCCTGCCCGACCTGAACGCCGGCTGCTCCATGGCGGACATGGCCGACATCGACGAGGTCGAAGAGGCGTGGGAGGGGCTCGGCCGGGTGACCGACGTCGACCGCATCCTCCCGATCACCTACATGAACTCCTCTGCCGCCTTGAAGGCGTTCGTCGGTCGGCACGGCGGCGCCGTCTGCACGTCGTCGAACGCCCGCGCCGTCCTCCGGTGGGCGCTCGGCGGGTCCGACCACCGCGCCGACAAGGTCCTCTTCGTGCCCGACCAGCACCTCGGCCGCAACACCGGCTTCGAGCTCGGCTACGGCGCGGACGAGATGGTCGTCTGGGACCCGCGTCGCGATCTCGGCGGCCTGTCGGAGGCCGACGTGAAGGCCGCCCGGCTCCTCCTGTGGCAGGGCCACTGCTCGGTCCACCAACGGTTCCGTCCCGAGCACGTCGAGGCGTTCCGCACGGAGCACCCCGGCGGCGTCGTCCTCGTCCACCCCGAGTGTGCCCACGACGTCGTCGAGCTCGCCGACGAGGTCGGCTCGACCGACCACATCATCCGCGCCGTCGACAAGGCACCGGCGGGGACCGTGCTCGGCGTCGCGACGGAGATCCACCTCGTCAAACGGCTGGGGGACGAGCACCCGGACAAGACGGTCGTCTCCCTCGACCCTCTCGTCTGTCCGTGCTCGACCATGTCGCGCATCGACCCTGCGCATCTCGCCTGGGTGCTCGATGGCCTCGTCGAGGGCGACGTGCGCAATCGCATCACCGTCGACGACGCGACCGCCGAGTGGGCCCGCGTGGCCCTCCAGCGGATGCTCGACATCACCTGACCGGCCGGTCGCTCAGCTCGCGGCCGCCTTGGACACCGCGTCGCGCGCCCGGTCGAGGAGTGCGGCAACGGGCCCGGCCGCCATGTTCGCCATTGCCGAGTTGGGCGTGCTCGGGTGCGGCCGGGTGGGAGCGAACTTCTTCACCGCCTGAAAGGCCTTCCCGGCCCGGGCCAGGTCCTTGCGGTCGACAGCGTCGCGCAAGCGAGGGTGCTCGACCGTCTCTTCCTTCTCGGCGTGCTCGAGCACTGCCGTGTGCAGCCGGGCGAACATCCGTTCCCACGCCGGAGTGCCGACCTCTTCCTTCTCCATCTTCTTCAGGAGCTCTTCCGCCTGCTCCTCCTCGTGGACGCGGGCGCTCGCGATCCGGCTCCCGTTGCTCGCGAACGACTTGGTCAGCGGTCTGACGATCTCCTCCTCTGCGACCTCGTGGCGGATCAGCTCGCCGCGCAGCCGGGCGAAGGCGTCCTCCCGCCGCTTGCCGGTGCCGCGCGCGACACGCTCGAAGAGCGCCCGCACCGTGTCGTGATCCTTGCGGATGGCGTCGATCAGGTCCATTGCCTCGCTCCCGGTACGAAGGGTTGTCCCACCGAGAGCAGCACTACCCCGGTGACGAACGGGGCGAAACGCGTGACGCACGGCGGTTCGAGCAGGGAGAACGAATTGGGTCTTGCGCCGCCGCCCGCCCGTGCGTAGCTTCGCAACAGGTGCGCTGAGGGGAGGCACCGAAACGGTTGTCGGAGATGGGGGCTCCAATGGTCCCGTTGCCCTTCGCGATGTGGGTGGGTGAGCACGAAGGCGTGCTGACCGTGCGTCTCGCCGGGCGCTTGGAGGCGCCCTGGGCCGAGGAAGTCCGCCGGGAGCTCCTGCGCCACTGCCCTGCTGCGATCCGGCTCGACCTGTCGAACCTCACCGGCATCGACGCCCCGGGGCTGACAATGCTCCTGGCGGTCCACCACGACGTCGTCTCCGGCGGGGGCCGTTTCGTGCTCCGCGGCGTCCGCGAGGAAGTTCGAGCCATGTTCGCCACCGCGGGTCTCGAACCGCTCGTCGACGACGAGCCCGTCACGCGGTCGCACTCCGGTCCCATCACCCAGCTGCCCTTGAAGGGAGGGCGAGATGCGCGTCGCGCCGTTGCAGTCACGCCCAAGGTCGCCTGAGGTCCACCCCGACGACGAAGCCCTCTCGTGGGACCACTTCGACGTCGAGGTCACATCCGAGCGCCTGCCGGTGCTCGTCCGCTGCCGAGGCGGCCTCGACTTCGCCCACACGGACCGGCTCCGCGCCGTCTTCGACGGGATCACCGAGCGGGAGGTCGTCGCCGACCTGAGCAGGCTCACCTTCGTCGACTCCACAGGGCTTTCGGTGCTCCTGACGGCACGCCGGACCCTCCAGGACGTCGGGGGTTCGATGGCCATCCGGGGAGCCAGGGGCCTCGTTCGGCGCGTCTTCGAGGTCGCCGAGCTCGCCGACGTCCTCGACGACTGATGTGGAACGGCCCTGTCAAGGGGTCGTAACTCCTCAGTTCTGAGGTG
>DAIRCY010000008.1:29619-48212 GCA_036796435.1 Acidimicrobiales bacterium | reverse complement strand
GAGGGACGCCCAAGAGAGGGACGCCCAAGAGAGGGACGCCCAAGAGAGGGACGCCGAGGACATGGTGCGCTCCGCAGCCGGCAGAGCGTTTCAGCGTGGCGAACCCGTCGGCGGTGCGAACGGCGTCTGGTGGATGCCGGTCACCGATAGCGGCGACCGCATCGGGGTGATCCGCGTGGTCGCGACGGGAGGGGACGCGACTGACATATCGAGCGACGTTCACGGGTTGGCTGCGCTGCTCGGTCTGCTCATCACTTCCCGACGGCTGCGCAGTGATAGTCCGGTATTGGTCTGCCGGCGTGCGCAGGTTTCACTCGCGGCCGAACTGCGCTGGGCGCTGTTGCCGCCGCGTTCCCTGATTGCTCACGATGTCTCGCTCGCTGGTCACCTGGAACCGGCCTACGAGATCGCCGGTGACACCTTCGACTACGCCCTCAATGAGCGCGAATTGCACCTCGCCGTCTTCGATGCCATGGGCCATGGGATGGCCGCCAGTCGTCTCGCGAATCTGGCCGTCGGAAGCTACCGGAACAGCCGACGCCGTGGGCTCGACCTTCCCGGGATCTACCTCGAGCTCGATCAAGCCGTCGCGGAGGAGTTCGGTGACGACGTCTTCGTCACGGCGCACCTCGCAAAGCTGGATCTCGACAGCGGCCTCCTGTCCATCGTGAACGCCGGTCACCCCCGCCCGGAGCTCATCCGCGCCGGAAAGAGGCACGCCATGGAGTTCTCGCCGGCGTCGCCGATCGGTCTTGGGTTCACCTCTGCAGAAGTGGGACAAGTCCGGCTCCAACCGGGCGATGCTGTGCTCATGATCTCCGATGGAGTGACGGAGGCGCGCTCTGCTGGCGGGGACCTCTTCAGCGTCGAGCGCGTCGGCGATCTCGCTGTGCGAGCCCTCGCCAATGGACAGACGGTTGCAGAAACGGTACGTCGGCTCATCGCCGACGTACTCGAGCATCGAGGAACGAGCCTCGAAGACGACGCCACGGTGCTCCTGCTTCAGTGGCAACCGGAGCGGTGATCCCCGCTGGCGGTTGCCAACGCGCGCGCTCCAGCGGGAAGGTCGAGGTGGGCCACAGGCCAACCTGTGTTCTCAGGTCGCGGGATCCTCAGCTCCGGTCTCGAAGAGGAGGTGGTGGCCCCAGCGTGCCATCGCTACGGGCCGCGCGTCCTTACCGGTCCCCTCGAGCCACTCCCGGAGTGCACGCCACTGGTGGTCACGGTTGAAGAGGTCGTCGAAGTAGACGAGGGTGCCCGGCCGGAGGTGCGGAGCGAGCCAGTCGAGCACGCATCGGGTGCTCGAGTACAGGTCGCAGTCGACGTTCACGATCAACTGGTCGTGGGGCGGCGGCTCGTAGGTGGGGAGGGTGTCGTCGAACCAGCCGACGACGAAGGAGGCCCTCGGGTCGTCGACCTCGGGGGGCTTCGCGGCGACCGAGAAGGCGCCGGCCCGCGCATTGGGCTGCCAGGTCTCCGGCAGCCCCTCGAAGCTGTCGAAACCCACGAACCGCGCCGCCGGGGTCGTGAGGTGCGAGGCCCAGTACCGCATGGTCCTGCCGCGGTACACCCCAAACTCGAGATAGAGCGGCTGCGTGCCCCTGACGCGCCGGATGGCCTCGTCGAAGACCGCGAACCGGTCCGCCAGGTTCGGAACGCGGCAGCCGACGTCAGCGAACCAGCGGCCCTGCTCGAGGCCGCCGAGGCCGTTGGTCAAGCGTGTCAGCGCGGCGGCAGAAAGGTGCCTGCCGGCGGCGAGCAGCGCCCGCCGGGGTTGGATCGGGGCGAGGGTCCTTGCGACCCGCCGTAGGACGTCGCGAGATGTCATCGGTCGGCGAGCATGCCCGCCCGCGCCGCGCCCTGTCGAATGGCCGGGACGCGCCCTGTCGAATGGCGGAGAGCCGCCGGGAGCTCGCGGTGCGCCGGGCGCCGTCGCTCCACGGCCCCCGGCGCGGATGTCAACATGGCGGTCCATGATCGGACAAGATCGCCCCGACCTTCTGCGCTGCAATGTCGCTTCATCCCGACACGGGCGGGGTACGGCGCTGGTTCAGAAGGGCGGGAGACGCCGGACGAACGTTGCCGGCGCGACGCCGACGCTGGGAGCACGCGCACGATGCGCATACTGATCACCGGCCACGCCGGGCTGTTCGTCGAGGCCAACGGGCGCACCGTGCTGTGCGACCCATGGTTCAATGGTGCCTACTTCGGTGCGTGGTTCCCCTTTCCTGACAACGCCGGCCTCGACATCGAGCGGATCTCCGCCCCCGACTACCTCTACGTCTCCCACCTCCACAAGGACCACTTCGACGCGAAGTTCCTCGCCGAGCACGTGGACAAGTCGACCACCGTCCTGCTTCCGGACTTCCCGTTGGACGACCTCCGCAGGGCGCTCGAGGCGATCGGCTTCTCGAAGTTCGTCGAGACCTCTTCGGGGCGGCGCGTCGAGCTCGACGGCCTCAGCGTCGCCATCACCACGTCGACCTCGGTCGCCGACGGCCCGATCGGCGATTCGGCGATCGTGGTGGACGACGGCACGACCCGGATCCTCAACCAGAACGACTGCCACCCCCGCGACCTGAGCCCCCTGCGGGCGCTCGGCCCCTTCGACGTCCATTTCCTCCAGTACTCGGGCGCCATCTGGTACCCGATGGTGTACCGGTGGACCACGGCGGAGAAGGACGAGCTCTCGCGCGACAAGCGGGTTCGCCAGGGACAGCGTGCGATGCAGTACGTCAAGGAGATCGGCGCGGCACACGTCGTCCCGTTCGCCGGTCCGCCGGCCTTCCTCGACGACGCCCTCTTCGAGCTGAACGATCTCGCCGACGACCCGGCGAACATCTTCCAGGACCAGATGAGCTTCCTGCGCACCCTCCACGAGAGCGGGATCGAGCGGGGGCATCTGGCGGTCGCAGGTTCCGAGATCGAGGTCTCCCCGCAACACTTCGAGGTGTCGCACCACGTCTTGGGCACAGAGGAGCTCGCCTCCACAGCGGTCGAGTCGATCTACACCGCCAAGCGGGAGTACCTCCGCCGGTACCAGGCGCGCCGACGCGCCGAGATCACTGCAGCGATCCCGCCCCCGGTGGCGACCCCGCCGGATCCAGAGGAGGTCGTTGCACGGATGGCCGACTGGATCGAGCCGCTCCTCGACCGGGCACCCCTGCTCCGTCTCGCGCTCGGGGGCGCCATCCTCCTCGACGTCGGTCGGTTCGGCGTGGTGATCGACCCCGATGAGGGGAGGGTGCGCCGTGCCGCCCCCGGCGACGCCGAAGCGGCCGGCCACGCGTTCTTCTTCGACGAGGCGCTCCTCCGGTCGCTCGTCGACCGGAGGACGGAGGACTGGGTGAACGAGCTCTTCTTGTCGTGCCGGTTCGAGGCGACGCGACGCGGCGAGTACAACGAGACGGTCTTCAGCTTCTTCAAGTGCCTGTCGGCGCGCCGGATGGCGTATCTCGAGGCCTCCCTCGAGCTCGCTGCGCGCAAGCACGAGAACGGCACTGCCGCGGCCGGCGAGCTGTGGCGCGCCGGGGACTACCTCGTCCAGCGGCAGTGCCCGCACCTCGGTGCCGACCTGTTGCGTTTCGGGCACGTCGAAGACGGCGTCCTCACCTGCTCACTTCACGGGAACCGCTACGACCTCGCCACCGGACGGTGCCTCACCGCGGAGGGGTTCGACCTCTTCACCGTCCCGGCGGGCGATGCGGTCGACGGGAGCGACGGGGGCGACGCGGGGGACGGGAGCGACGTTCCGGGAGACGCTCTTCGGGCAAGCCTTCCGGCGAAAGACCATCCTCCGGCCGATGCTCGGTCGGTAGACGCCCACTGAGAGGAGCCACGTGGACCCGGCGTCACCTTCCCAAGGAGCCTCCCAAGGCCGCTCCGAAGACCGCTCACAGGACCGAATCGACCCCCACGAGGTCGTCCGCTCCTTCAGCGACCGGATGCAACGGGTGCGAGTGAGGATGCAGGAGCTCGACCTCACGGCGTTGCTCGTGTCGCGCGGCGGAGACCTCCCCTGGCTGACCGGCTACGCCGCGATGCCGCTCGAGCGCGTCACCATGCTCGTGATCCGGGAGGGAGAGCAGCCGGTGCTCGTCGTGCCCGCGCTCGAAGAGCCCCGGGTCATCAGGCACGGCGACCTCTTCGCAGTGCGGCCGTGGTCGGACTTGGAAGACCCGCTCGAGATCGTGGCTCGCCTCGTCGGGGACGATGGTGCGGCGCGGATCGGGATCTCGGACCAGGAGTGGGCCAAGACGCTCCTCGGACTGCAGGACGGCATCACGAAGGCGACGTTCGTCCCCGCGTCGCGGTTGACCGCGCCGTTGCGGGCGGTGAAGGACGAACTGGAAGTGGCGATGCTCGCCCGTGCGGGCAGCGCCGCGGACAGGGTCGCAGACGCGATCCAGGCGTCCGAGGTCCGCTTCGTCGGCCGCCCGGAGGCCGAGGTCGCTGCGGAGATCGCCGAGCGGCTGCTCGCAGAAGGCCACGACCGGGTCGACTTCATGATCGTCGGCAGCGGCCCGAACAGCGCGAGCCCGCATCACGAGAGCGGAGCGCGCGTCATCGAAGAGGGTGAGACCGTGGTCTGCGACTTCGGCGGCCACATGTTCGTCCCGGGCACGGACGCCGGGTACTGCTCCGACATCACGAGAACGGTCGTGACCGGCCGGGTGCCGCCTGAGGTCGCAGACTGCTATGCGCTCCTTCGGGAGGCCCAGGAGGCAGCCGTCGACGCCGCCGGCGCCGGGGTGCCCGCAGAAGAGGTCGACCGCGTCGCACGCGACATCATCGACGCAGGCGGACACGGCGATGCGTTCATTCACCGGACCGGGCACGGCATCGGCATCGAGACCCACGAGGAGCCCTACATCGTGCACGGGAACGCCGACCCGCTCGTCGTCGGGAACGCCTTCTCCGTCGAACCCGGCATCTACCACGCCCAGCGGTTCGGGATGCGGCTCGAGGACATCGTCGTCGTCACGCCGAGCGGGCCGCGGCGGCTCAACAACGCGTCGCGTGAGCTCGTCACCGTCGAGGCGTGAGCATGGCGGACACGCTGAGCGGCGCGACGGAGGGGGAGGCCCGCGCGGCGGACCGCGATTCGGCGAACGCGCCGATCCCTTTCGACGAGATCGGTCGGCTCCCGCTTCCCGGCACGGCGGAGCCGGTCGGGGCGGTGTTCGGTGCGGGCGACCGGGTGCTCGTCTACCGCTACTCGCCCGAAGGCGGACTCGACCGGCGCTTGTTCGCCGTGCTGACCGGCGACCCGGCTGCCGGCGTCGTCGAGGTCCCTGTCGGCGGAGCGGCTGTGAGCGAGGAGACCGTGTCCCTCGAAGAGCAGCTCCGGCGCGAGCGGGCGAGAGAGGTCGGCGTGGGCATCACCGCCGCCACCTGGGCCGAACACGCCGACGCGCTCCTCGTCCCGTTGCCCGACGGCCTCCACGTGCTGCGCGGCCTCGCCGATGACCCGGCGAGTCCTGCCGAGGAGGTGGCGCTGGACCAGCGGGACGGCGAGATCCTGGCGCCATGCCTCTCGCCCGACGGTGAGCAGGTCGCCTTCGTCCGCGACGGCGAGCTGCACGTCGCCTCCGCGCGGGCGGGTGCCGTGCCCAACCGGTTGACCCACACCGCCGAAGACGGGCTGCGCAACGGGCTCGCCGAGTTCGTTGCGCAGGAGGAGATGGACCGCTCGGCCGGCCTATGGTGGTCCGCCGACTCCGCGTTCCTCGCCTACTGCGAGGTGGACGAGCGGCACATCCCTGTCTTCCGGATCGTCCACCAGGGGAGCGACGACGTCGGGCCAGCAGCCCAAGAGGACCACCGCTACCCCTTCGCCGGGAAGGACAACGCCAAGGTACGTCTCGGTGTGGTCCCCGCCACGGGCGGCGAGACCGTCTGGATGCAGACGGGCGACGCCGACTCGTACCTGGCGCGGGTGCACTGGCTCCGGGGTGGCCGCCTGGTGGCCGAGATCGAGTCGCGGGACCAGACCAGGCTCGATCTCGTCTCCTTCGACCCGTCCACGGGAGAGCCGACCCTCTTGCATTCCGAGCGTGGCGAGCCGTGGGTCAACCTCCACGACGACTTCCGGGAGCTCACGACGGGCGAGCTCCTCTGGAGCTCGGAGCGCACCGGCTTCCGCCACCTCGAGCTGAGGTCGGCCTCGGGTGAGCTGGTCAGGGTCCTCACCTCGGGCGAGTGGCAGGTCGACGCCCTCGAGGGGGTGGACGAGGAGGCGGGCGCGGTCTACTTCACCGCCACGTTGGACGGCGCGACCGAGCGGCACCTCTACGCCGTGCCGCTCGCGGGCGGCGAGGTCCGCCGCATCACCGAGAGGCCGGGGACCCATCTGGTCAAGTTCTCGACCGGCGGCCGCCTGTTCGTCGAGCGCCACGGGGCGCTCGGGGTCTCCCCGACGGTGCGGCTCCGCCTGGGGGCAGCACGCGACGGCAGGGAGGCGGGCGCCGTGCTCGCCACCCTCCACGATCGGCGGGACCCGCGCATCGACGAGCTCGGCCTCGAGCCGCCGGACCTCGTCACCGTCCCTGCCGACGACGGGACCGAGCTGTTCGGCCTCTACTACGCGCCGAGCGGCCGTGCCGACGCGCCGAGCGCCAGCCGTGGCGACGCGCCGAGCGGCCGTGCCGGCGACGGGCCACCACCTCTCGTCGTCCAGGTCTACGGGGGACCCCACGCGCAGCTGGTCGTGAACGACTGGGGACCGACCGTGTACATGCGCGCCCAGGCCCTTCGCCGGCTCGGCTTCGCCGTGCTGGTCGTCGACAACCGGGGCAGCGCGCGCCGGGGACTTCGTTTCGAGGCACCCCTGCACCTCAGGATGGGGGAGGTGGAGGTGCAGGACCAGGTGGCCGGTGTCCGCTGGGCGGTCGCGGCGGGGCTTGCCGACCCCGCGCGCGTCGGCGTCTACGGCTGGAGCTACGGGGGCTACATGACGTTGCGGTGCCTCGGTTGCGCGCCGGACACGTTCCGGGCAGGAGTTGCCGGCGCGCCCGTCACCCACTACGACGGCTACGACACCCACTACACCGAGCGGTACATGGGGACGCCGCGGTCCAATCCGGACGGGTACGCCTCGAGCTCGGTCTTCTTGTGCGTCGAGAACATGCGCGGCGATCTCCTCCTGGTGCACGGCCTGATCGACGAGAACGTCCACTTCCGCCACACGGCACGGCTCGTCAATCGGCTCATCGGAGCGAGGAAGCCGTACCGGCTGTTGTGCTTCCCTTCCGAGCGTCACCTGCCCCGCCGCCCCGAGGACAGGGCGTACATGGAGGAACAGGTCATCGGGTTCCTCTCGGACCGGCTCCTGGAGGGAACGCCCGCGCCCGCCACGGCCTGAGCGCGCGCCTACGCCACCCCGCGCGCCTCTTCGGCGCGGTGCCGCCAGACGATCAGCGCGCCGAGGGCCACGCTGTATCCCGCGAGCACGAGCCAGTGCGACGCCGCCATCGTCCTGCCGCTCAGGACGTCGAGGCCGAGCGTGAGATGGTGGAAGTTCGGGAGCGCGTGCGCGGCAACCTGCAGTGCGCCGGGCATGTGGTCCACGGGCGTGAACAGACCCCCGAAGTAGGCGAGGACGAACAGCAGTCCCGTGATCACAGGGAAGACCGCTTCGGTCCCGACGGAGAAGCCGAGCAGGACGCCGAGGGCGGCGAAGGGGAGGGCGGTCACCCAGAGGAGCGCGCTCAGCCCGATCCACGTCCCGGCGCCCACGGAGACCCCTCCGAACGTCGCGGCCACGAGCTCGACCAGGATGATCACGGGGAGGACGACGAGCATGCTCGCCGTGACCTTCACTGCGACGTAGGACCACGCCGGCATCGGCGTCACGCGCAACTGGCGCGCCCAACCGCCCGCGCGTTCCATGGCGACCCTGCTGCCGCCCGCGTTGAGTGCGGCAATCAGCGCGCCAAACGAGCACATCGACACCATCAGGTACTCACGCCACTGCACGCCGCCGTAGACGATCTCGGCCGCACGGTGATCACGGAGGAAGAGCATGTAGAAGAGGACAGGGAATCCGACCGTGATCGTGAGGAACTTCCAGCTGCGCAGCAGCCTTCCCACCTCGAAGCGGCCAAACGCGACGAGCGCGCTCACGGCCGCCCGCCGCCTTCGACGCGGCGCGGCCCGGAGGTGAGCGCGACGAACGCCTCTTCCAGCCCGGCACCGGTGATCTCGATGTCCCTGAAGGCGGCGCCGTCTCGGACGAGTGCACGGATCGTCGCGTCGGCGTCGAGCGAGTCGATCGTGACCGTCGTGCCGCGCACCTGGACGTCGGTGACGCCCTCGAGCCGGTTGAGGCCGACCACGTCGGGATGCTCCGTGACGAAGCGCACCTGACGGCTCGCCACGGCGGCCTTGAGAGTCGCGCCGGGCCCGTCGGCGACGACCTGTCCGTGGTGCAGCACGACCACGCGGTCCGCGACCTGGTCGGCTTCGGAGAGATGGTGGGTCGCGAACACGATGGTCCGTCCCTCTCCGCCGAGTGCCCGGATCATCAGCCAGAACGACCGGCGGGCCTCGACGTCCATGGCCGCGGTGGGCTCGTCGAGGAAGACGACCTCCGGGTCGCCGGCGATGGCGAGGGCGAAGCGAACGCGCTGCGCCTGGCCGCCGGAGAGCTGGTCCGTGCGACGGTGGAGGAGGGTGTCGATGGCCGCGCGCTCGATCACCACGTCCAGCGCGGCGGGACTGGCGTAGAGCCGCCGGACCATCTTCACCACGTCGACCACGCGGACGCCCGGTGGCAGCCCGGTCCCCGAACCGGTCTGGAGCATCGCGCCCACCCGACCGGTCGCGACCGCCTCCTTGGGCGAGAGGCCGAGCACCTCGACACGTCCGGACGTGGGGCGCACAAGGCCGAGGAGGACCGAGATCGTCGTGGACTTGCCGGCGCCGTTCGGACCGAGGAGGGCGAGCGTCTGGCCGTGCTCGACTCCGAGGTGCAGGTCGTCGAGCGCCCGGTGCGCGCCGTAGTGGTGCGTCACGCCCGAGAAGCTGAACGCCGGCTGTTGCGCGCCGCCCGGCGGTCCGAGACGCTGCCGGTCGACCGCCGGCGGAAGCTCCGAGGAGCTGTGGACTGCCGAAACCACGGATGCCTCCTTGCGACGGTGCAACCGCACCGTCGCGCTCGAGACCGATGGTACGGGCGGAGCGGCGCACAAAGGAGGTCGGAAAGGCCCATTTTTCGGGACTCTTTCAATTCGAAGACCCGTACACTCGGGCGATGCCCCCATCCTCCGACGACCGGCAGCGTCGTGCGCCGCGCCAGCCGCGGAGTGGATCACCGAGGCAGCCGCAAAGCGGCACGTCGCGCCAGCCGCAAAGCGGCACGTCGCGCCAGCCGCGGGGTGGCACGTCCAGCCGGCGAGCTTCCGCACCTCCCGGCGGTGAGAGGGGGAGGGTCGGCGCCGGACGTCCGGAAGGTCCCCGGCGAGCTCCGCGGCTGCCGCGAGGCGAAGACGGGCGCGGCCGTCGCGAAGGCGGCGGCGCGACACGGCGCGCGCCGTCGGGCCCGCGAGGGGATGGCCGCTCGAGGCGCGACGGGGCCAGCGAGCCACGGCGTCCCGCGCCGCGGCCGGGGGGAGAACGCGCACGCGGAGCACCCCCACGCGGAGCACACCCACGCGGAGCACGCCCGGACAGGTCTCGCGAGGATCGCGGTCGCCGGGAGGAGCTGCCGTCAGCCGCCCGCCGCTGGGGCGGCGTCGCGCGCCGGGGCGCCCACGAAGTCTCGAGACCCGACCCGGGCGAAGGCTCGCCGGGGCGACCGGCGAGGACCGGGCGAGACGACCAGCGTGGTCGTGGTCCTTCCGAGCCCCCGCCTCCGATGGACGAGTGGGTGCGGGTCGACGGCGCTGCGCCAGCACGAGCCGCCCCGGCTCGCACGTCCCCGAGCGCGAAGCCGGTCAAGGAACCGACGCTGCCTGCGGACGTCGCGACCGAGATCAGGAGGGCCGCCGAGGGTGCCACCGCGCGCCATCGCGAGGTGCTCGTCAGCCGCATGGAAAAGGCCGTCGCAGCCTACGAGCGCGGGCGGTTCCAGGAGGCCCTCCGCTACGGGAACGAGCTCACGCGCGAGGTGGGCTCGGTGGCGGCAGTCCGGCGGATCGCGGGCTTCTCCGCGTACCGGATGGCCCGCTGGCGCGACGCAATACGGCACCTGAACGCGTACAGCGACCTCACCGACGAACCCGACGCGCTGCCGGCCCTGATGGACTCCCTGCGCGCGATGGGCCGGCACGCCCGGGTCGCAGAAGCTTGGAACGAGCTGCGGCACCGTTCCCCCGACGCCGACCTCGTCGCAGAGGCACGGATGGTCGCGGCGGGAAGCCTCGCCGACCGGGGCAGGCTGCCAGAGGCGATCGAGCTTCTCGCGTCCTCGGGCGCGGCCCGCGCGCTGCGCAACCCGTCGGACCGCCACCTGCGCCAGTGGTACGCCCTCGGCGACCTTTACGAGCGTTCGGGGGACCTGCCGCGGGCGCGCGAGCTGTTCGAGCGTGTGGCGCGCGTGGACCCGGAGGCCTACGACGTCGCAGCGCGGCTCGAGGCGCTCGGGCCGGGGCGCAGCCGGCCGGCCGTGCGGCGCAAGGCCCGGTCTCAGGGCCCGAGGAAGCAAACTCCCAGCTCGCGGCCTCCCGCATAGCTGGCTCCCGCGTCGTGCCAGGTAGGCTCGGGCACATGGCCACCGATCTCCAGCAGCTGCTCGGCGACGACGCGGACTACCTCTTGAATCACGAGGCGAAGGCCTTCCCCGCCGACGGGTTGGTCCTGCCGGGTCCCGACTTTCTCGACCGAACCTTCCGCGACTCGGATCGCTCCTCGTCGGTGCTGCGGGCGCTCGGCACCCTCTACAACCACGGCCGCCTGGGAGGCAGCGGATACCTGTCGATCCTCCCCGTCGACCAGGGCATCGAGCACTCGGCGGGCGCGAGCTTTGCCAAGAACCCGAAGTACTTCGACCCTGCGAACCTGTGCGAGCTGGCGCTGGCGGGGGACTGCAGCGCGATCGCCACGACGCTCGGCGTCCTCGGCGCGGTCGCCCGGCGCTACGTGCACCGCATCCCGTTCATCGTGAAGCTGAACCACAACGACTTCCTCCACTTCCCGAACACCTACGACCAGGTGCCGTTCGGCTCCGCGCGCCAGGCATTCGAGCTCGGTGCGCTCGGCGTGGGGGCCACGATCTACTTCGGATCCGACCTCGCCGACCGCCAGCTCCACGAGGTCTCCGAGGCCTTCGCCGAAGCCCACCAGCTCGGGATGTTCACTGTGCTCTGGTGCTACCTGCGCAACCCGGGGTTCAAGAAGGACGGGGTGAACTACGAGGTGTCGGCCGACCTCACCGGGCAGGCGAACCACCTCGGCGTCACGATCGAGGCGGACATCATCAAGCAGAAGCAGCCCGAGAACAACGGGGGCTACAACGCGCTCCAGTTCGGGAAGACCGACCCGCTCGTCTACGACCAGCTCACCACCGACCACCCCATCGACCTCACCCGCTGGCAGGTCGTCAACTGCTACGCGGGCCGGATCGGCCTCATCAACTCGGGCGGCGAGTCGCACGGGACCGGCGACCTCGAACAGGCGGTCCGAACCGCCGTGATCAACAAGCGGGCGGGCGGCCAGGGCCTCATCGTCGGCCGCAAGTCGTTCCAGCGCCCGACCGACGAGGGGGCGGCCCTGATCCAGGCGATCCAGGACGTCTACCTCGACCCTGCGGTGACCATCGCCTGAGGAGCCGGGCCCCCGCTCAGAACGCCTTCGGCGGCGTCCCTCGCACCGGTAAGCTCATCTCGTCGTGACGACCACCGAAGAACACCCGCACGAGCACCACCAGCTCGACCGCGTCGTCGTCCGCTTCGCCGGCGACTCGGGGGACGGCATGCAGCTCACCGGGGACCGGTTCACCGCGTCCAGCGCGCTGTTCGGCAACGACCTGTCGACCTTCCCGGACTTCCCGGCCGAGATCCGGGCCCCCGCCGGCACCCTCGCCGGTGTCTCCGCCTTCCAGGTGCAGATCGCGGACTACGACATCATGACGCCGGGCGACGCGCCCAACGTCCTCGTCGCGATGAACCCCGCTGCGCTCAAGGCGAACATCGGGGTGCTCGAGATGGGCGCCACCGTGGTCGTGAACTCCGACGCCTTCGACGAGCGCTCCCTCGCCAAGGCCGGGTACGCCTCGAGTCCGCTCTCGGACGGGACGCTCTCGGCGTTCACGGTGTACGAGGTCCCGATGACCTCGATGACCCAGGAGGTCTGCAAGGAAGCCGGGGTCAAGCCCCGCGACGCGGAGCGGTCGAAGAACTTCTTCGCCCTCGGTCTCCTCAGCTGGCTCTACACCCGCCCGGTCGAGCCCACCGTCGAATGGATCAACAAGCGGTTCGGCGACAAGCCGCTCGTGCTGGAGGCGAACACGAGGGCGTTCCGCGCTGGCTACCACTTCGGCGAGACGGCCGAGCTCTTCGGGGCCAACTACGAGGTCCGCCCCGCGCACTTCCCCCCCGGCGAGTACACCCAGATCAGCGGCAACCAGGCGCTGGCGTGGGGCCTCATCGCCGCGTCGCGCCTCTCGGGCCTTCCGATCTTCCTCGGCAGCTACCCGATCACGCCGGCGTCGGACATCCTCCACGAGCTCTCGAGGCGCAAGGAGTTCGGCGTCCGCACCTTCCAGGCCGAAGACGAGATCGCAGGCATCGGCTCGGCGATCGGCGCGGCCTTCGGCGGCGCGCTCGGGGTCACGACGACGAGCGGCCCCGGTGTCGACCTCAAGTCCGAGGCGATCGGCCTCGCGGTCAACCTCGAATTGCCGCTCGTGGTGGTCGACATCCAGCGCGGCGGACCCTCGACCGGCCTGCCCACCAAGGCCGAGCAGGCCGACCTTCTCCTCGCGATGTACGGACGCCACGGGGAGGCCGCGGTGCCGATCGTGGCGGCCAAGACCCCCTCGCACTGCTTCGAGGCGGCGATCGAGGCGGTCCGCCTCGCCGTCAAGTACCGCACCCCGGTCATCCTCCTCTCCGACGGGTACCTCGCCAACGGGGCAGAGCCCTGGCGTCTCCCCGACGTCGACGGCTTCGAGCGCATCGACCCGCAGTTCGCCACCGAGACGAACCACGTCGCCGAAGACGGGACCCCCGTCTTCTGGCCGTACCTGCGCGACCCCGAGACCCTCGCCAGGCCCTGGGCGCCCCCCGGGGTACCGGGGCTCGAGCACCGGATCGGCGGACTCGAGAAGGCGGATGGCTCGGGGAACGTGTCCTACGACCCGGCGAACCACGAGAAGATGGTCCGGCTCCGCACCGCGAAGGTCGACGGTATCGCCCGCGACATCCCGCCCGTCGATGTCGACGACGAGACCGGCGACGCCGAGCTGCTGGTGCTCGGGTGGGGCTCGACCTACGGTGCGATCGCCGCCGCCACCCGGCGGGTGCGCGCCAAAGGTCGCAAGGTGGCCCACGCGCACCTCGTCCACATGCACCCGTTCCCGTCCAATCTCGGCGAGGTGCTCGCGCGGTACCGGCTCGTGCTCGTGCCCGAGATGAACCTCGGACAGCTCTCGCGCCTCGTGCGCGCCGAGTTCCTCGTCGACGCGCACTCCTTCTCGAAGGTCCAGGGCGTGCCCTTCCGCACCGCCGAGATCGAAGCCGCCATCGAGTCGCTGCTCGGGGAGACCGCATGACCACCGGGGAGAGCACATGACGACCGCCGCCGTTCCGCCCACCACGAGGAAGGACTGGACGAGCGACCAGGAGGTCCGCTGGTGCCCGGGGTGCGGGGACTACTCGATCCTCGCAGCGGTGCAGATGCTCCTCCCCGACCTCGGGGTGCGTCGCGAGAACACCGTCTTCCTCTCTGGGATCGGGTGCGCCGCGCGCTTCCCCTATTACATGTCGACGTACGGGCTGCACTCGATCCACGGCCGTGCGCCGGCGATCGCGACGGGGCTCGCGACCACGCGGCCGGATCTGGACGTGTGGGTCGTCACCGGCGACGGCGACGCGCTCTCGATCGGAGGGAACCATCTCATCCACGCGTTGCGCCGCAACGTCCGGATGACGATCCTCATGTTCAACAACCAGATCTACGGCCTGACCAAAGGGCAGTACTCACCGACGTCCGAGGTCGCCAAGGTCACCAAGTCGACGCCGTTCGGCTCGCTCGACACGCCGTTCAACCCGATCAGCCTGGCGCTCGGTGCCGAGGCCAGCTTCGTCGCGCGCACGCACGACATGGACCGCCAGCACATGCAAGAGATGTTTCGCCGCGCACACGACCACGACGGCGCAGCCTTCGTGGAGGTGTACCAGAACTGCAACGTCTTCAACGACGGTGCGTTCGAGAAGATCACGGGGCGCGACGTGCGCGGGTCCATGCTCGTGCCGCTGGTCCACGGCGAGCCGATCCGTTTCGGGCCCGAGGGCGAAAAGGGCGTCGTCCAGCGACCCGACGGGCGCCTCGAGATCGTCGACGTGGCCGATGTCGGCGAGGAAGCGATCCTCGTCCACGACGAGCGCCGCGAGGACCCCGGCCTCGCGTTCGCGCTCTCCCGCCTGTCGCGCGGTCCCTACGAGCCCACGCCGATCGGCGTGTTCCGGGCGGTCGAGCGGCCGGAGTACGGCGCCTCGATGGCGACGCAGCTCGCCGACGCGCAGGAGCGCCGCGGGGTGGGAGACCTCAAGGCCCTGCTGCGCTCGGGCGCGACGTGGACGGTGGAATAGGGAGTAGCAGACGGGGGAGTCGCGCCGCCGTCATGCCGGGCGTCGAGCGGTGGCGAGCAGGTGGGCCGTGGCGCCCAGCAACTCCGGCACTCCTTCCAGCGCTCGTACGCTGGCGAGCAGCACGTCGCGGCTCCCCTCGTCTCCTAGCCGTTCGTCGAGGTCGCCGAGCAGTGACGCCGGGCCCTCGACCGCAGTCACCGCAGCGACGTCGAACCCTGCGGCCGCCACCTCCTCGTGCAGTTGAGCCGGCTCGTGGACGAACCCGGCGAAGGAGCCAGGGAACAGCGGCGGCATCTCGCCAGTGCGCTCGACTGTCTCGACGACGCCCAAGGCATGCGGCACCGTCTCGTAGATCTTCGCCTTCAAGATGCCGTGCAGACGCGGCGACCAGCGTGAGATCGCGGCGACGAAGGCCCAGCCCCCCGGACGGACGATCCGGAACAGCTCGCTGAGGGACTGGACCCGATCCTCGCAGTCGGCCAGATGGTAGAGGGGTCCCAAGCACAAGGCGCCGTCCACGCTGGCGTCGGGCAGGTCGATGGACCGCGCGTCGCCCACCGCCGTCGAGATGCGGGAAGTCGGTGAGACGAGAGCCCGCAGCTGCTCGACGTGCAGCGCGACGACGTCGCGGTGCTCGACGCCGTAGCCGAGCGATGTGAGCCAGAGCGAGTAGGCCCCGGGCCCTCCTCCGATGTCGGCGACGGTCGCGGGAGGAGACGGAAGATGGCGTAGCACGAGCTCTTTCGTCCGTTCGAACTCGAGAAGGCCTCCACCCGTCGACAGCCTGACGGCTTCAAGGCCGGCCGCGTAGTGCTCCTGGAGCGCCAGATCTTCTTGTTGGCTCGGCATCGCATCATTCCCCCGGCGTCTCGGGCTGCGCCCCGGTTCTAGCGCCCCCTGCGCTCAGGCGTCGGGGGCGGGGCCCGGCACCGGGAGGCGCACGAGGTCGGGGCCACGACGCACACGAGGCGAGTCCACTAAGCGCATGAAGTTGATAGGATTAGTGCGTGCACGTCGACGGCTTCATCGTCCTCGGTAGCGCCCTGGTCGGCCTTCTCGTGGGGATGACGGGTGCGGGGGGCGGGGCGCTCATGACGCCGATGCTGATCCTCCTGTTCGGGATGACGCCCACGGCGGCCATTTCGAGCGACCTCGTCGGCGCCGTCTTCATGCGACCGGTCGGGGCAGCCGTCCACCTGAAGCGGGGGACCGTCGACCTGCCGATGGTGGGGTGGCTCGCGCTCGGCTCGGTGCCCGCCGCCCTCTTCGGCGCCTACCTGCTCCACCTCGTGGGGAACGGCAAGGCGGCCCAGACGGACGTCGAGATGGTCCTGGGCTCGGCGCTGCTCCTCGGGGCCGCTGCCATGCTCGTCCGGGCGTGGTTCCGCCGACCCTCCGCCAGCTCGGAGCTCGCCTCGCTCGTCGACCTCACGGATCGCGGGGGTGGTCGGATCGTGCTGCGACCCCTCCCGACCATCGCCGTCGGGGCCATCGGCGGCGTCCTCGTCGGCCTCACCTCGGTCGGCTCCGGCTCGCTCATGATCGTGCTGTTGCTCTTCGTCTACCCGGCGCTGGGGTCGTCGCAGCTCGTCGGGACCGACCTCGTCCAGGCGGTCCCGCTCACGGCGGCAGCCGCGCTCGGCCAGCTCGTCTTCGGCCACGTGGTGCTCGGCGTGACCGCGTCGATCGTGATCGGAAGCGTTCCTGCGGTGCTCGTGGGCTCGCTCCTCTCGTCGCGCGCCCCGGACCGCATCATCCGGCCGGTGATCACGGGCGTGATCCTGCTCTCCGGCTTGAAGTACGTCGGCCTCGGCACGACGGGTCTCGGCATCGCAGCGGTGATCGCAGCGGCGGGGTCGGCGACCTGGATCCTCTACGGCCGGCGCAACGCCCGCCGGTCCGCGACCGCGGCCGTCGGTGCGCTCGAGCCGGTGTCAGAACGCATCGGCTAGGCGGGCTGGGCCGAGGCCGATGGCTAGGCCGAGCCCGTATCTCCGGAAAGGACCCGGAAGACCATGCCGGTCCGCGGCTTCGGGAAGAAGTACGTCGTCTTCGGGGGCATCCGGCGGCGGCCGGCCGCCCAGGCGGAGATCTGTGCGACGGTGACGGGCCGCAGCACGATCGCCATCCCCGCCCGCTGCGTGTTGACGACTTCGAGTGCTTCCTGCCAGCGGGCGGTGTAGGTCACCGCGGCGTCCGGGACCTCGCGCAACGCGAGGTCGACCAGGCCCGCTTCGAGGTCGGTGCCGGCCTCGTCGAACGCGCCGGCGCGCACCGTGAGCAGCCATGCGCCGGCCGGGGTCACCGCCCCGAGGGAGCCGGAGCCCTCGAGCGCGCCCACGACGGAGTCCGTCGCCGGTCCGGCTTGCACCACGTCGAAGAAACGACCGAGCAGTCCGGCGGGCTCGACCTCGGGGGCGAGCCCTTCGACGATCCGGTGGATCGCACGCACGTGCAGCTGCGAATCGGCGAGCTCGACCAGGAACGTCATGACGAGGTCGTGGTCGCCCGCCCTGTCCCCGTTGGCGCGGCGGACCTCGTCGCGGTACGTGCGGGCCGTCTCGTAGCGGTGGTGGCCGTCGGCGATGACGACCGGCGACGCGCCGACCCCGTCGCGCACGGCGCGGATCGCGGCGGGATCGTCCAGCACCCACAGCTGGTGGCGCACTCCGTCGTCGTCGTACGCGTCGTGTGCGGGAGGGCCCTCGGGGGCGAAGGTCTCGGTGAGCCCGGCCGTGAGCGAGAGGCCCCAGATGGGGGAGAGGTTCGTCCCCGTCGCACGGAGCAGGTCGAGCCGGTCGCTCTTGGGCTTGGGCATCGTCTCTTCGTGCGGGAGGACGTCCTCGCCGATCTCGAGCGCGCCGACGACGCCGGTGGTGACGGCGCCGTCGGGGGAGGTCATCCGGTAGGGGTAGAGGGCGGGGGCCCCGTCCTCGACGAGGACGCGACGTTCGAGCCAGGAGTCGAGCAGGTCGGCCGCGGCGACGTACCGGTCGCGCCCCGAGACGAGGTCCGCCTCGGGCAGCTCGAGGTGGATGGCGTTGAACGGGCTCCGGTGTGCGAGGAGATCCCGCTCGGACGAGCCGACGACGTCGTAGGGGGGCGCGATCACCTCGTCCAGGCGGACGGCGCCGGCGTCGTAGCGCGACCCTCTGAACGGCTCGAACCGTGGCACGGGCACAGACTGGCACACGGGCCACCCGTAGAATCCAGTTCATGGCGGCCCCGGAACCTGCGCCCGCAGCCGCAGGAGCCGTCGGCGACGAGGACAGGGTCCTGACTGCGGCGAACGTCGTCACGACGCTGCGGCTCGCCGGGATCGGGGTGTTCCTCTGGCTCCTCTTCGGCGCGGGTCGCCAGGCGGCCGCGGCGATCCTCCTCGGCGTTCTGGGCGCCACCGACTGGGTGGACGGGCAGCTGGCCCGCCGCCTCCACCAGGTCTCCCGGATCGGCAAGATCCTCGACCCCGCCGTCGACCGGGTGCTGGTCGGCACGTCAGTGATCGCGATCATCGTGCACGGCGCGGTCCCGCTCTGGTTCGGACTGCTCACCGTGGGACGCGAGGTGCTCGTCTCGGCGACGGTCCTCGTCCTCGCCGCGCTCGGCGCCCGCCGGATCGACGTGCTGTGGATCGGGAAGGCCGGCACCTTCGGCCTGATGGTCGCCTACCCCGGCTTCCTCCTCAGCCACGGCACGGCAGGGTGGCAAGAGCCTTTCCACGTGATCGCCTGGGTGGCCGGCGGCGCGGGGCTCGTCCTGGCGTGGGCGGCAGGGGTCGCGTATCTCGTGCCGGCCAGGCGGGCGCTCTGGCTGGGCGGGGTGGGGCTGGTCCCCGAACGCCTG
>DAIRCY010000008.1:7621-29609 GCA_036796435.1 Acidimicrobiales bacterium | reverse complement strand
CGTGCCGGCCAGGCGGGCGCTCGCCGAGGGCCGAGCAGCGCGCACGCAAGGATCGCTCCGAGAGACCCGGGAGGTCGGCGCATGAAAGCGGTGATCATGGCGGGCGGAGAAGGAACCCGGCTCCGCCCTCTCACGTCGAACCAGCCGAAGCCGATGCTGCCGATGGCGAACCGTCCGATGATGGAGCACATCGTCACGCTGCTCCGCAGCCACGGCATCGAGGACGTCGTCGTCACGGTGGCGTTCATGCCGAACGCAATCCGGACCTACTTCGGTGACGGCTCCGAGCTGGGCGTGCGAATGGTGTACGCCACCGAGGAGACGCCCCTCGGCACGGCGGGCTCGGTGCTGAACGCGCGCGACGAGCTCACCGAGCGGTTCCTCGTGATCTCCGGCGACGTGCTCACCGACATCGACCTGACCGCCCTCGTCGAGTTCCACGAGCAAAAGGGGGCGCTCGCGACCCTGGCGCTCTCGGCGGTCGAGAACCCGCTCGAGTTCGGGATCGTGATCACCCGCGAGGACGGCTCGATCGACCGGTTCTTGGAGAAGCCGACCTGGGGCCAGGTCTTCAGCGACACGATCAACACGGGCATCTACGTCCTCGAGCCAGAGATCTTCGACTACATCCCCGCCGACCGGGCCGCCGACTTCTCGAGCGAAGTCTTTCCCGACGTGCTCGGCCGGGGCAGGCCGCTCTTCGGCTACGTCGCCGAGGGCTACTGGGAGGACGTCGGGACGACCGAGGCGTACCTGCGCGCCCACCAGGACATCTTGGACGGCAAGGTCCAGGTCGACATCGGCGGGTTCGAGATCCGCCCCGGGGTCTGGGTGGGAAAGGGCTGCACGATCGACCCCGCCGCGACGGTCGAGGGGCCCGCCGTGATCGCCGACAACTGCACGATCGGGGCCGGCGTCATCCTCGGCGAGTACTCCACCCTGGGGTCCAACGTCCGCGTGGCCGACGGGGCGGAGGTCCGGCGCTCGGTGGTCCACGACAACGCCTACTTCGGCCCGGGAGCGCGGGTCGCGGGGGCGGTGATCGGCCGGTCGTGCGACCTGCGCCGCGGCGCGACGTGCGACCCGGGGTCGGTCCTCGGTGAGGGTTGCCTCATCGGCGCGCACGCGCATGTGCGCGGGGACGTGAAGGTCTATCCCTTCAAGACCGTCGAGACCGGCGCCGTCGTCAACTCCTCGATCGTGTGGGAGTCCCGCGGCGCGCGTTCCCTCTTCGGACGCGACGGCGTGCGTGGCATCGCCAACGTCGACATCAGCCCCGAGCTCGTCGTGCGCCTGTCGATGGCCTGGGCGTCGACGCTCGACCGCGGCATGACGATCACCGCGTCACGCGACACGAGCCGTGCAGCGCGCGTCCTCAAGCGGGCTGCGATGATCGGGTGCAACGCCGCGGGGGTCAACGTGGAGGACCTCGAGGTCGCAACCGTCCCCGTGACGCGCCACCACATCCGCAGCTCGGGGAACCAGGGCGGCATCACGGTGCGCCTCGCCCGCGACGACCCCCAGTCCGTCATCATCCGGTTCTTCGACGAAGAAGGGCTGGACCTCGGCGAGACCGGCCAGCGCAAGGTGGAGCGGCTGTACCACCGGGAGGACTTCCGCCGGGTCCTCGCCGGCCAGATCGGCGACATCGACTTCCCGCCTCGCGCCGTCGAGCAGTACACGAACGACATGGTCGCCGCCGTCGACTTGTCCGCGGCACGTGCCGCCAACATGAAGATCGTCCTCGATCTCTCCTTCGGCGCTGCGAGCTTCGTGATGCCCAACGTCCTCGCCAAGCTCGACGCGGACGTGCTCGTGGTGAACCCGTACGCGCACACGCCCGGAATGATGTCGGTCGATCCCGAGGTGCACGCACGGCGCGTGGCCGACCTCGTCCGGGCCTCGGGCGCGCAACTCGGCGCCGTGGTCGACGCCGACTGCGAGCGGATCGTGATCGTCGACGACGCCGGCACCGTGCTCACCGACGACCAGGCTCTCCTCGCCCTCCTGCGGCTCGTCGTCGAGACCCGCCCGGACGTGACCGTGGCCCTGCCGGTCGGCGTCAGCAGGTGGGCCGAGGCCATGTGCGCCGAGGCGGGCGTCCCGATCGTCTTCACCAAGATGTCCCCGGCCAACGTCATGGAGGTGGCCGCCTCCGGGGAGGTCGGCTTCGCGGCGAGCCAGTCCGGCGGGTTCGTCTGGCCGGAGATACTCCCTGCGTACGACGCCGCGGCCACCCTCGTCGAGCTCGTGTCGATGCTCTCGCTCACCAGCCAGCCCCTCTCGAAGATCGTGGACGACCTCCCGGCCGTGCACATCGCCCAGGAGGCGGTCATGACGCCCTGGGAGCAGAAGGGGATGGTCATGCGCACCCTCGTGGAGCAGCTCGACGGGCAGGACCTCGTGCTGATCGACGGGGTGAAGGTCCCCGCCGAGGACGGCTGGGCCTTGGTCCTGCCGGACCCCGACGACCCGGTGACCCACGTCTGGGCGGAGGGGCCGAGCGAGGCCCGGGCGAGGGCGCGGGCACAGCAGTACGCGGTCCGGCTGCGGCAGTTGCTCAGGTCCGGCGGATAGGGTTTCCGCCGTGCTCGTCCCCGAAGACCTGCGGTACTCGACCGACCACGAGTGGGCCCGCCCGGGCGACGGGCGTGTGCGCGTCGGCATCACCGACTACGCGCAGGACGCGCTCGGCGACGTCGTCTTCGTCGAGCTCCCACAGGTGGGCAAGGCGGTGGCGGCCGGCGAGGCCCTCGGCGAGGTCGAGTCGACCAAGTCCGTCTCCGAGGTGTATGCGCCGGTGGCCGGCACCGTCGTCGCGGTCAACGACGCGCTCGCCGGCGCGCCCGAGGCGCTCAACCGCGATCCCTACGGGGACGGGTGGCTCTGCGAGATCGAGGTCTCCGGCACGGACGTCTTGGACGCGTTGTTGGACGCCGCCGCCTATCGCCAGCTCACCGAGGGCTGAGCGGGACCCGGCGCCGGGCGGCCCGAGCCTCGCGGGGCTCGCCGGGCTGTGGGCGCCACGATCGGCGCGGTGCCCTCGGAAGGCAGGCCCCGGAGCGACTACCGTGGTGGGGGTGTTCTGTAGGAACTGTGGTCACCGCAACCCGGATGGCGGCAATTTCTGCTCCTCGTGCGGTGCGGCGCTTCCGTCGGAACGCTCCGAGACGACGGTCGTGTTCGTGCCCGTCGACGATCACGGCGAGAACGCCGACGAGGATCCCGCCGTCACCTACGTGGAGGTTCCCCACGGGACGCCGACGCTCGTCGTGAAGCGCGGGCCGTCCGTCGGTTCCCGCTACATGCTCAAGTCGCAGGTGACGCGCGCGGGCCGGCACCCCGAGAGCGACATCTTCCTCGACGACATCACCGTGTCGCGGCGCCACGCGGAGTTCAGCCGCGGCGCGGACGGCAGGATGATCGTGAAGGACGTCGGCTCGCTCAACGGCACGTACGTGAACCGCGAGCGGATCGAGGAGCACATCCTCGAGACCGGCGACGAGGTGCAGATCGGGAAGTTCAAGTTGGTGTACCTGGTGGCGGGCGACGAGTGAGTCGCAACGCGGGGGGGAGGGCGCCCTTATGGCGCGGACGATGAGCGGTCGGGCGTACCTGTCCATCGGGGACGTCTTGAGCCTGCTCCGCGAGGAGTTCCCGGACGTCACGATCTCGAAGATCAGGTTCCTAGAGAGCCAGGGGCTCGTCGACCCGGAGCGGTCCCCGTCGGGCTACCGCAAGTTCTACGACGACGACGTGGCCCGGCTCCGCTGGGTGCTCCGCAAGCAGCGGGACCAGTTCCTGCCCCTGAAGGTGATCCGGGACAGGCTGGCCGCGGCCGGCTCGGGGGTGCCGCCGGACGACGACCCCGACGACGGCCCCGCAGACGGCCCCGCAGACGACGCTGGTTCGACGTGGAGCGCAGTGGGTGTGGGCGCCGTCGTCGGCCCGAGCGGCCTCGCCGGCACCTCTGCGACTGCCGCTGCAACTGCCGCTGCGTCGGCGTCCATCTCCTCTTCTGCACCCGCCGCCGCGCTGCGCGAGGGTGTCCACGCGGTCGTCGGCACGGGTGCACAGGCCGCCAACGGCGTCGCCGACGTCCGGACATGGACGGAGGCTCGCGCCGACGCCGAGGCAGAGCGCCCCGAAGATCGCCCGGAGGACCCGCGCGACGCGTCTACGGCCGACGTCCGCGAGCGAGACACCGAGCAGCGGGCAGCGAGCGGGCGCCACGTCGCCCAGGAGCCCCACCCGCAGCACGAGCCGGACGAGGCGCACGACCCGGCGTCCGGTGCGGCATCCCCCGTTGTACGACGGCCCGCGACCGACCCTGCCCGCCCCGCGCGCCCGGCGACGGCCCAACCTGCCGCCCGAGCTGGTGCTGCGACGCCAGCCAGTGGCCCGGCGGCGCCCGCCGCGGCCGACGTCCTGTCGCCGTCGGTGTCCGGCGTCAGCCTCACCCTCGCGGAGCTGTGCGCGGCGACCGGGCTCGCTCCGGAGGCCGTTGCCTCGCTCGAGGGACTCGGGCTCCTGGCCCCGATGCACATCGCAGGCGGCGCCTTCTACGACGAAGAGGCGCTCACCGTCGGCAAATTGGCGGTCGAGTTCGGCCGTTTCGGGATCGAGCCGCGCCATCTGCGCATGTTCCGCAACGCGGTGGAGCGTGAGGTCGGCGTGGTCGAACAGGTCATCGCGCCGCTCCTCCGCCAGCGGAACCCCGAGGCGCGCCAGCGCGCCGTCGACACCGCCGCAGAGCTCGCCCGGCTGGGCCAGAGCATGCGCGCGTCCCTCGTCCGCAGTGAGCTCCGTCGGCAGCTCGGCGGCGTCGGCGGCATCGGCGGCTGATCAGCTCGCCGCACGCCGCTTCCGGGGCCACGCTACATTGCTCCTATGGTCGAAGTCCGCCTGAGGGCTGTCCGGGTCGACCTCCAGTCGAACACCCCGGTGTTGTTGCTCCAGGAGACCGAGGGGGAAGGGCGCACGTTGCCGATCTTCATCGGAACGCCGGAGGCCGCAGCCATCGCGTACGCGCTGCAGGGCGTCCCGATGCCGCGACCGATGACGCACGACCTCATCCGGGACATCGTGTCGGCGCTGGACGTGTCGGTCGAACGCGTGGTTATCACCGAGCTGCGTTCGTCGACGTACTTCGCAGAGCTGCAGCTGCGGCGAGGTCGTGACCTGACCGTCGTGTCGAGCCGTCCGTCCGACGCCGTGGCGGTCGCGGTGCGCACGAACAGCCCCCTTTACGTCGCGGACGACTTGATGGACGCAGAGGGCATCCTCCTTGCGATCGAGAGCTCCGACGACGACAACGAAGAGAGCTCCGAAGAGCTCGTCGGACAGTTCCGTCAGTTCCTCGACTCGATCAAGCCCGAAGACTTCAGCGGCTGAATCATCCGGGCCGAACCAGGACCCGGCCGCGTACGCGCGCGGCGAGCACGTCTGAAAGGACAGCGTCGAGGCCGCGCAGGCCGATCTCCGACGCCACCATCACATCGATCGTCTCCGGCGGCAGGACCTCTTGGATGGTCGTCCAGATCCGACGACGTTCCTCGATCGGCGTCTGGACCGAGTCGACGCCGAGCAGCGAGACGCCGCGCACGATGAACGGGTAGACCGTCGTCTCGAGTTTCTGTCCCGCGGTGAGCCCGCTCGCCGCGACCGCGCCTCCGTAGCGCATCGCGCGCAGCACCGCCGCCAGCGTGTCGCCGCCGACGCAGTCGACCGCACCCGCCCACTGCTCGCTCGAGAGCACTCGGGCGGAGTCGGCGACGCCGTCGCGGCCCACGACACGCGAGGCGCCGAGCCCGCGCAGGTAGTCGTGCTCGGTTGCCTTGCCGGTGCTCGCGACCACCTCGAAGCCCGCCCTGGCGAGCACCGCGACGGCCATGCTGCCCACGCCGCCGGTCGCGCCGGTCACGAGGACCGGGCCGTCGCCGGGCTCGAGGCCGACCCGCCGGAGCTTGTCCATGGACAGGACCGCGGTGAACCCGGCAGTCCCGATCGCCGCTGCCCGTCGGGTGGTGAGCCCCGGGGGGAGGGGGACCACCCATGTGGCGGGCACACGCGCTCTCGTGGCGAAGCCCCCGTGGTGCCCGACCCCGAGGTCGTAGCCGTGCACGAGCACCTCGGTGCCGGCGGGGAGCCGGCCGTCCAGGCTCTCGAGCACCCGGCCGGCGAGGTCGACGCCGGGCACGAGCGGCGAGCGGCGGGCGACGCGGTTGCCCGGCATCGTCACCATCGCGTCCTTGTAGTTGACGGCCGACCACTGGACCTCGACGAGCACCTCGTCCTCACCGAGCTCGGAGTCGTCCAGCTCCCGCACTGCCGTGTGCACCGCGTCGTCGACGCGGGTCGCAACGAAAGCTTCCCAGCTCACATCGCAACTGTAGGGCCATCGGGGGTGGGGCGACTATCGTGGCACGAGGTGGGCTACGTCGCCTCGCGATCAGGATCCTCCGACGCCGCCCCCGCCGAGGGGTCCGCCGTGCTCGTCCGTATTGCGCGGCGTGCAGAGCGGGTCGCGACGCGCTCGCGGGCCGTCGAGTCGGCGACGCGTCGTCTCGCGACGACGCTCATGACCGCGTGGGGCCCCGAAGGGGGCGACGCGATCCTCTACGGCCTGGGGGCGTTGTTCGCGCTTTTGACCGGACTCTTCGGTGGACTCGCGTTCGAGCGCGACTGGGCGTGGCTGGCGCTCGGGCCCTACGCGGGCGCTGCCGTCGCGTCGGCGTGGATCGGCCGCCGGAAGACGGCGGGGTCGTCGGAGCGCCGCGCGCCGCACTGGGGTCCGGCCCGTGTGTGGATCCTCCTCTTCCTGCTCGTCGGGGCGACGCTCGCGCCGCTCGCTGCCGAGGCCGCGCTCAGCCACGAGGGCCCGACGACCTCCCACGTGGCCCCCGAAGTCGTCGTGATCGCGCAAGCGTCACACCGGCTCTTCCACGGCCAGCATCTCTATGCGGCGACCGTGCGGGACGGCCGGGTGCACGCAGCGGTGCGCGGCGAGCCCACCTTCGAGTCGTTCTTCCCCTACCTGCCGCTCATGACGGCCTTCGGGTTGCCGAACATCGGCAAGGGGCCGGTGAGGCTCACCGCCACCCGCGTCCTGTTCAGCATCGTCACGCTCATCGTGGTGGGCGCCGCGCTGCTCCTTCTCGACGTGTCGAGGGACCGCAAGGTCCGCGCGCTCCAGTTCCTCACGGTGCTGCCGACCGCCGCGCTGCCCCTCGCGGGGTGGGGCGACGACGTGGCGGTCGTCGCGTTCTTGCTCCTCGCCATGGTGCTTGCCCAGCGCCGCCGCCCCGGGTGGAGCGGCATCGTGCTCGGCGTGGTCTCGGCGATGAAGTTCACCGCGTGGCCACTGGCCGCGCTCGCGCTCTTCTGCGCTCGAGATCGGGCCGGCCGCCGTGCGCCGGGTCGCATGCTGCTCGGGATCGTGGCGGTCGCGGGACCGATCATCGCCCCGTTCGCGCTCTCCGAAGCACGTGCCTTCTACGACAACGCGATCCTCTTCCCGCTCGGGCTCTCTGGCGTCCCGTCACCCGCCGCGAGCAACCTTCCCGGCCACGTTCTCGTGACCGAGCTGCCGTGGTTGCACACCGCGCTGCCCATTGCGGTCGCGCTCGTCGGGGGCATGTTGGTGGTGGTGCGGCTCTGGCGCCGGCCGCCGTCGACCGTGGCGGAGATCTGCATGCTCGCCGGATGGATCATGCTCGTCGCCATCGTGTTCGCCCCGGCAACCCGTGTCGGCTACCTGCTCTACCCCGTCGACTTCTTCGTGTGGGGAGGGGTGCTGTTCCGCGAAGAACGCGAACCGGCGGGCCTGCTCACGGCACCGCTCGTGGCGGGTCAGGTGGCGTCGGGGACCTCGTAGAGGTCGAGTGAGAAACGGGTCACGTCGGCGCCCGTTGCCCCATGGCCGAACGTCGTCGGGAAGACGACGAACCCGGCCTCCCAGAACCAGCCGTCGGAGCTCGCCCGCTGTGCGAGGACCTCGGTCGCGCCCGGCGTCCCGCGGGCGGCACCGACGCTCAGGTTCGACCATCCCGCGCCGTGCAGCTCAGTGCGGAAGAACCCGACGAGTGCCGCCTGGGTCGCACGCACCCGGAACGACATCTTCCCGGAGAACTGTGTCGAGCCGCTCCAGCGGGTGACCGAGATCTTGCGCGCCCCCTCGGGGAGCACGAGCGCGTCGAGGACGTCGGCGGGAGGTGTCCCGAGGATCTCGATCGGACGGAGCGCCGCCGCCGCCGGCACCGCGACGAGGTGCGACCCCTTCACGTGGCTCCGTGACGCCGGCTTCGACGAGGGGGTGGAGGTCAGCGCGGCGCCGATGCCGAAGAGGAGGACAAGGAAAAGCGCGAGGCCGACGACGATCAGCGCAGGGCGGAGGCTCGGCCCGGCCGTGCGCCTGGGGGGGTCGGCCGCCGCCTGGTTCGCCGCGGCCGGGCCGCCCGCGGCCTGGTTCACGGCGGCCTGGTTCACGGCGGCCTGGTTCACCGCCGCCGGTCGGCGCCCGGTCTCGTGGGGCCGTCGGGGCACGCCTCGGCGCCGCCGCTCCACCCGAAGTGGTCGATCGGACCGTGGCCGCTCCCGAGGCGCCAGCGCGACGCGCCCGACAGCGCGCGGTGCACGTAGGACTTGGCGCGCTCGATCGCTTCCATCGGGCTCGAGCCGAGCGCGAGGTACGCCGCGATCGCCGCCGACAGGCTGCAGCCCGTGCCATGGTCGTTGACGGTGTCGATGCGCGAGGAGTCGAGGACGACCGCCCCGCCGGGACCGGCAACGACGTCGGCGGAAAACTCGCCCTGCATATGACCGCCCTTCAACACCACGGTGTGCGGGCCGAGCCGCCGGAGCGTCTCTGCGACCTCGGCCATGGCCTCCACCGTGACCAGATCGCGGACGTCGACACCCGTGAGCAGGGCACCCTCACGCAGGTTCGGCGTCACGACGGTGGCGGAAGGGAAGAGAAGCTCCCGATAGGCATGGACCCCGCCTGTGTCCATGAGCGAGTGGCCGCTCGTCGAGACGAGGACGGGGTCGACCACCAGGTTGGGCAAAAGGCCCCGGGCGGCGATGTCAGCGACGCCCTTCACGATGTCGGGGGTGGCGAGCATTCCGGTCTTCACGGCGACCGGCGGCAGGTCGGCGAGGACGGCGTGGACCTGCGCGAGCACGGTGTCGGGGTCGAGGGCAAGGACCCGCAGGACGGCGGCGGTGTGCTGCGCGGTCACCGCAGTGATGGCGGTCGTGCCGTAGACGCCGAGGGCCCCGAAGGTCTTGAGGTCGGCTTGTATACCGGCACCGCCACCGGAATCCGAGCCCGCGATGGTCAACGCCACCTTGGGAGTCATCGAGAAAGACGCTAGTCGGAGCCGCGGGGACGCCAAATTCGGGGCCGGGTACGATCGCTTCGATGGTGGACGTCTCGAACCCCGCGCTGCCACGCCCCGCCCTGCCACCCCTCGTCGTCGCGGGGGAGCAGATCGGCTCCCGCCTCTTCCTCGGCACGGGCGGGATGACGAGCCTGGCGGCACTCGAGGCTGCCATCGAGGCGTCCGGCTCGCAGATCGCGACGGTCGCCGTCCGCCGGGTCGACCCCTCCGCCCCAGGCGGGCTGGTCGAGCTCCTCGCGAAGCGCGGCCTGCGCATCCTGCCGAACACCGCCGGGTGCTTCACCGCAGCCGACGCGGTGCTCACCGCGAAGCTGGCACGCGAAGCATTCGAGACCGACTGGATCAAGCTCGAGGTCATCGGCGACGACCGCACGCTCCTCCCCGACGGCGCGGAGCTCCTCGCGGCCGCCGAGCAGCTCGCCGAGGACGGCTTCGTCGTGCTGCCCTACACGACGGACGATCCGGTCCTCGCCCACCGGCTCGAACAAGTGGGGTGCGCGGCGGTGATGCCGGCGGGCTCGCCGATCGGGACGGGGCTCGGCATCCGCAACCCCCACAATCTCGCCCTGCTGCGCGAGACGGTGTCCGTGCCGGTCGTCCTCGACGCCGGGATAGGGACCGCCTCGGACGCCGCGCGCGCGATGGAGCTCGGTTGTGACGCAGTGCTCGTCGCCTCGGCGGTCAACCGTGCCGAGGACCCTGCGGCGATGGCCCGGGCGATGGCGCTCGCGGTCGAGGCCGGGTGGCTCTCGTGTCGCGCCGGGCGCATCCCCCCCCGCTTCCACGCCCATGCGTCGAGCCCGTGGGAGGGCCTCCTCGCCACCTGACGCGGCCCGCTCAGGACGCCCGGGCGGCCTGCGCGCGTGTTGCCGTCGTGGTTGGCGGCTTGCGTTGCCCGCGGCGCCCCCTCCAGAAGAAGGCCACGGCGGCGACAAGATAGACGACGTAGACGATCAGCTGGGCTGCGGTCGGCCGGTCCGCATAGCCGAAGAAGGTGTGGAACACGTCACCGACGGAGCTGTTCTCCGAGAGCGCCCCCGAGGTGTTCCACAGGTGCGGGCCGAGGGCGGGGAGCCAGCCGAGCTGCTGGAGGTTCTCGACGGCGTCGGCGAGGAGCCCTGCGGCGAAGACCATCAAGAGGACGCCGACGATCGTGAAGAACCGCCCGACGTTGATCTTGGTCCCGAGCCGGTACATGGCGAAGGCGAGCACGAGGGAGAGCGCGAGGCCACCCGCGCCGCCGGCGAGCACGCCCTTCCCGTGCGAGGCGAAGACGATGGCGAGGGTGAAGACGACGGTCTCGAGCCCTTCGCGGCCGACCGCCTGGAAGGCGAGGAGTCCGAGGCCCCACCGTGCCTTCCCGTCGAGCGCGTCCGCCGCCCTGCTCCGGAGCTCCGACGAGAGACTCCGAGCATGGTGCTGCATCCAGAACGTCATGTAGGTCAGCACCACCGCGGCGAGCAGGTAGGTGACCGTCTCGAAGATCGTCTGGACCCGCGAGCCGGCGTACGACTTCAAGAGGAGGTACGCGGCGATCCCGCCCCCGAGCATGAGCGCGATGGCCGCGCCGACTCCCACGACGACGTCGCGGAAGTGGCGCCGCTGGCCGATCCGGTCGAGGTAGGCGAGGAGGATCGAGACGATCATCGAGGCCTCGACGCCTTCTCGGAGGAAGATCACGAAGGTCGCGAGCATCGCGCTAAGGCAAGCCTAAATCCAAGTAGAAGGGAACCCTTTCACCACACACGATACCCGGGGCCTCGCCGGCCCGCGCAAAAGATCACCTGAACGTAACTACCTCGTTGTGCTTCGTCGGCTAGCATCGGCTCGTCGGACGAGCTGCACGGGAGGGCCCGATGGCTGAGACGGTGATGGCAGGGGAAGGCATCGAGGGGTACCGGGGGCCGACGGTCTGCAAGCTCATCGGGATCACCTACCGCCAGCTCGACTACTGGGCCCGCACGGGGCTGCTCCGTCCCTCTGTCGCCGACGCCCGCGGCAGCGGCAGCAAACGGCTGTACTCCTACCGGGACCTGCTCGAGCTGAAGGTCATCAAACAGCTTCTCGACGCCGGGGTCTCGCTCCAGTCCGCTCGGCGCGCCGTCGACTGTCTCCGTCAGAATCTCGGGGTCGACCTCGCCTCGGCGAAGCTCGTCCTCACCGAGAGCCACTCGGTTCTCGCGCAGACGAACGGCGAAATCGTGGACCTGCTCGCGGGTGGTCAGGGCGTCTTCAACATCGTCCCGCTCTCCGGCGTCGTCGACGAGCTCGACGCCGCGATCGTGGAGCTGCGCGGCTTGCACGAGCCGGCGCTCCCGCTCGGGTGGCAGGCGCCTGCGCCGGTCGCCGGGGCGGCGGCCGGCAGCGTGGCTCACGACATGCCGGCGGACGCGGGCGGAGGGATGAGCTGAGGGTGGGCCCGGGAGAGCAGGCGGCCGAGCCGCGCGCCGCCCGTCTGCGACGTCACCCTTCGGCGACGCCGGCCGGCCGGGTCCGTTTCGCCCATCCCTCGGAACGCCTCTTTGCTGCGTTGCTCGACGTGCACCAGATCCGCTGGGAGTACGAGCCCGTCGAGTTCACCTTGCGCTGGGACGAGCAGGGCTCTCCGAGCGGCGGCTTCCGGCCGGATTTCTGGCTCCCGGATCTCGGCTGTTTCGTCGAGATGACGACCGCCGACCAGCGCCTCGTGACCCGCAAGAACGCCAAGGTCCGGCGGATGCGCGCGCTGTACCCCGAGGTGGAGGTCGCCGTCCTCTATCAGCGTGACTTCGTCGAACTGCTGGCTCGCCACGGCTTGGACCCCGCGGCCGTCGGTGCCGCGTAGCGCCACGGAATTCCGCCTTTCGAAGCGGGGGCGCGCCCACCGCTCGACATAGGCTGCACCAAATGAGCGCCGACGGGGACCCGCTGCGTCGAACGGCGCTCTACGACGTCCACGCGGCGCTCGGCGCCAAGCTCGTCGAGTTCGGTGGCTGGGAGATGCCGCTTGCATACCCGTCGGGGACCGTGGCCGAGCACCGGGCGTGCCGGGAGGAGGCGGTCGCGTTCGACGTGAGCCACCTCGGGACCGTCCGAGTCGAGGGACCCGGGGCGTTCGACGACCTGCAGCGGACCCTCACGAACGACCTCTCGAAGATCGGTCCGGGCCGCGCGCAGTACACGCACCTCCTCGAAGAGGACGGGTCCGTCGCCGACGACATCATCGTGTGGTGGGTCGCCGGCGACGTCTTCGACGTCATGCCGAACGCGTCGAACACCTCTCGTGTCGTCGCCGCGGTCGGGGGTGTGGACACCACGGCCGCGCGTGCGGTCGTCGCTGTCCAGGGGCCGCGGGCGTGCGAGCGGCTGTCGTCCGTCGCCCCCGACGCGGCCGCGGTCGGCCGCTTCCGGGTGGCCCCCTTCGAGTGGAAGGGCGTCGCCTGCACCGCGGCCGGGACCGGGTACACCGGAGAGGACGGGGTCGAGTGCGCCGTGCCGTCGGAGATCGCGGCCGAGTTCTTCGGTGCCGTCCTGGACGCCGGCGTCGTGCCGGCCGGTCTCGGCGCGCGGGACACCCTCCGGCTCGAGGCGGGCTTTCCCTTGCACGGCCACGAGCTCGGGCCCGGGACCCCCCCCCGCCGGGGGGGGCTCGGCGGGGTCGTCGGATGGGACAAGGGAGACTTCAGGGGGCGCGCCGCGCTCGAGCGCGAGCGCGTCGACGGACCGCGCCGCAAGTTGCGGGGCCTCGTCGCCGACGGCCGCCAGCCGCCGCGCGAGGGCTCCGAGGTGCTGGCGGAGGGAACCCCGGTCGGCCGGGTGACGAGCGGCAACTTCTCGCCGATGCTCGAGCGGGGGATCGCGCTGGCGTTCATCGACTCCGATGCCGGCGTCGCCGACGGCGCGCGGCTCGAGGCGGTGGTCCGCGGACGGGAGGTCCCGGTGACCGTCGGAAGGGTCAGGTTCTGGCCGCCGTCCGAGACGGCGAAGGGGGGCGGGTGATGGCGGACTATCTGCCGCACACCGACGCCGAGGTCGAGACGATGCTCACGTTCCTCGGCCTCGCCGATCTCGACGAGTTGTTCGCCGCCGTTCCGCAGGCCATCCGTCTCGCCGGCGGACTCGACCTGCCCGACGGCGAGCCCGAGCCGGACGTGCTCTTGCACATGAACGCGCTCGCGCACGCGAACCGCGCGCCGGACCTCCTCTGTTTCGCCGGAGCGGGCGCCTACGACCACGAGGTCCCCCCGGTCGTGCGGGCCCTCGCCGGCCGGTCGGAGTTCGTCACCGCGTACACCCCGTACCAGCCCGAGGTGGCCCAAGGCGTGCTCCAGGCGGTCTTCGAGTACCAGACGATGATCTCGCGGCTCGCCGGGCTCCCCGTGGCCAACGCCTCCCTCTACGACGGGGCGAGCGCGCTCGTGGAGGGGGTGAACCTCGCCACCGCGGCGAGCGGGCGGGAGACCGTCTGGGTGTCCGCCGGCGTCCATCCACATTGGCGCGCCTGCCTGCGCACCTTCGCCCGCGGCTCGGGCCGCCGGATCGTCGAGATCCCGCTCGTCGACGGGGCGACCGCGTGGCCCGAGGACGACCCGAACGCGGAGGCGCCGGGCGCCGTCGTCGTCGCGTACCCGAACTACCTCGGTTGCCTCGAGGACCTCTCCCCGGTCCGACGGCTCGCCGACGTCCACGGCTCGACCATGGTCGTCGCCGCCGACCCGGTGTCGTCCGGGATCCTGCGCTCGGCGGGGGACTGGGGGGCGGACGTCGTGGTGGGGGAGGGGCAGCCGTTCGGGACCGCGCTCTCCTTCGGCGGCCCGTACCTCGGACTGTTCTGCTGCACCCTCGCGCAGGTCCGTCGGCTCCCCGGCCGGCTGGTAGGCGAGACCGTCGACGTCGAGGGCCGCCGCGCCTACGTGACGACGCTGCGCGCCCGTGAACAGGACATCCGCCGGGAGAAGGCGACGTCGAACGTCTGCACGAACCAGACGCTCATGGCGGTGACCGCCGCCATCCAGCTCGGATGGCTCGGGACGACCGGTCTGGCGGAGGTCGCGCTGCGCTGCGCCCGCGGGACGCGCTACCTGAGAGACGCCGCGCTCGGCATCGAGGGCGTCTCGCCGCTCACCGGCAGCACGCCGGTGGTCCGGGAGGCCGCCTTGCGCACCCCCGTGCCCGCGCGCACGGTCATCGAGCGGATGGCGTCTGAGGGCTTCCTCGCCGGCGTCGCGCTCGCGGACCTCGTCGGCGACGACGGCGACGCGTCCGTGGACGCGGACGCAGCCCGTCACGGGCTGCTCGTCGCTGTGACCGAGCGCCGCAGCGCCACCGAGATCAACGGCTACCTCGTCGCCCTGGACAAGGCGGTGAGGCCGTGACCGACGCCGCACAGCTGGCACGGGGTCAGGCCGAGGTCCATGCGCCCGGCGGCCGGGCGGCCAGCGCACCGCTCATGGGTCATGCCGAGGAACCGACGATCTTCGAGCTGTCCGAACCAGGCAGGCGGAGCTGGCAGCTGCGGACGACCGGCGTCCCGGAGTGGAGCCCTGCCGAGCTCGTGCCCGAGCCGCACCGCCGCCGCGAGCCGGTCCCGCTGCCCGAGGTGTCGGAGCGGGACCTCGTCGCGCACTTCACGCGCCTTTCGCACCGCCAGTTCTCCGTCGACCTCGGCGCCTACCCGCTCGGCTCGTGCACGATGAAGTACAACCCCAAGATCTGCGACACGGTGGCCGCGCTGCCGGGACTCGCCGGCGCCCATCCCGCCGCCCCCGCGGAAATGGTCCAGGGCTGGCTCGCGGCGCTCGTCGAGCTCGAAGAGGCGCTCTGCGCGGTGACCGGGATGGCCGCCGCGACCTTCCAGCCCGCGGCCGGCGCGGCGGGGGAGCTCACCGGGCTCCTCCTCATGCGCGCCTACCACGACGCCCACGGGGAGGCGCGCCGTCGCGTGATCATCCCGGACTCGGCGCACGGCACGAACCCGGCGTCGGTGACCCTCGGCGGCTACGAGGTCACGACCGTCCCCTCCGACAGCCGGGGCTGCGTGGACATGGAGGCGCTCCGGGGCGCGCTCGACCGCGACGTCGCCGGCATCATGCTGACCAACCCGAACACCCTCGGTCTCTTCGAAGAGGACATCGAACCGATCGCGGCAGCCGTCCACGAGGTAGGCGGCCTCCTCTACTACGACGGCGCCAACCTGAACGCGATCCTCGGCGTGGTGCGACCCGGAGACATGGGGTTCGACATCGTCCATCTGAACCTCCACAAGACGTTCGCCACCCCGCATGGCGGGGGCGGTCCCGGAGCGGGGCCCGTCGCCGTCTCCGACCGGCTCGTCGACTTCCTTCCCGGTCCGCGCCCGGTCCGGCTCGGACAGGCCGCGGCGGGCGCAGAAGCTGTTCCTCCGGGCAACGCGAACGGGAGCCGGTACGGGTGGGCGACGCCGTCGCGCTCCATCGGTCGCGTCCACAGCTGGCACGGCAACGCGCTGGTGCTCGCGCGCGCGCTGGCGTACATCCGGGTGCACGGTGGCGATGGCTTGCGCCGGGTCGCTGAGCGCGCGGTCCTGAACGCCAACTGGTTGCGTGTCCGACTCTCGGGCACCTACGACGTGCCGTTCGACCGACCTTGCATGCACGAGGTCGTGCTCGCGGCGTCTAGCCTCAAACGTCGCTACGGCCTTCGCGCCCTCGATGTCGCGAAGCGGTTGCTCGAAGAGGGGTTCCACGCGCCGACCGTCTACTTCCCTCTCGTCGTCGACGAGGCGCTGATGGTGGAGCCGACCGAGACCGAGAGCCTCCAGACGCTCGACGCGCTCGCAGGAGCGTTCGAACGGATCGCGACGGAAGCCGCACGAGAGGGTGGCCTCGAGGCCGCGCACGCCGCGCCGAGGACCACCCCGGTCGGCCGATTGGACGAGGCGCGGGCGGCCCGGGTGCTCGTCCCGACCTTCGACGCCCGACCGCCTTCGGCGGAGCCCTCCCCGGGCTGAGGCCGCGTTCTCGACGCGGGTGACCCCTGTGTGGCGTCGTCTCGGGTTGAAACAGCAGCCGGGAGAGCCTTCCACGGTGTCGGGTCAGCCCTCCTCATCTGGCCCTCGCCAAGCCCTGTCGTATCGGATGCCGAGGGATGGATGTTCGACCCGCCTCGCGTCGAGTTCTCGGTCGAGACCCGTGGTCTCGGTACCGCCGTGCCGGTCGTGGTGGTGCATGGCGAGGTGGACCTCGCGACTTCGGGCGAGTTGGGCCAAGAGGTTGCCCGCGTTCTCGACAAAGGTCCAGACCAGCTGGTTTTCGACGTCGCCGACATGAGCTTCATGGACTGCGCGGGGCTACGGGTGATCGCGTGCGCACTGCGGCGGTTGCCCGGGCCTGGCCAGGTCGTGGTCCGCGAGCCACGTCCGATCGTCCGGCGACTCCTTGCACTCACCTCGCTGGACGAGCGATGCGTGATCGAACCCTAACGAGGCGCCGGTAGATCGACACGGTGAGGGGCTGCCGCTCCGAGCACCCACTCGCCAGAGTGGCCGCTGGAGCGCCGGCTTCAGGTTGCCCCGAACCCCGGCGATCAGCCGGTTGGTGTACGCGTCGGGTCGAGCTCGAACCAGACCGCCTTTCCGCCACCCTTGGCGCGTTCGACCCCCCATGCCGACGCGAGCGCGTCGATGAGGAAAAGACCTCTGCCCGAGCGGAGATCCGGGTCCAGCGGGCGCAGGATGGGGCCTTCGCTGCTCGCGTCACTCACGGCGATCCGGACGCATCCCTCGCGCTGGACGATGCTCATCCTGACCGGCCCCTCGCCGTGGACGACCGCGTTGTTCACGAGCTCAGTGACGAGGAGTTCAAGGATGGCACCGACGGCTTCGCTGACACCCTCGATGCGGGCTCGCAGGATCGCCCGGGCCTCCCGCGGCGCAAACTGGTCGCAGGTGAGCGGAAACTCCATCGTTCTCGCCTATACCCTGACGAGCACCTCCACCTGGCATGACTTCCACGTGCGCCGCCCAGTGCTAGCAGGGCTGCACGCGTGCAAGGACAAGCACGCCCACGAGGGCCTTCGCGACGGTGGTAGCGTTCCGACGGGTTCAACAGCAGCCCCAGGTTGAACAGCGAGCCTGGCGACATAGATCGGTTTGGCTTGTCCTTGGGGAGCGCTGTCCCCTCCTTGGCGGCCCTGATCGTTGGGCGGTGCACGATGGTGTCGTCGGGACCACAACGAGAAGATGCGCTCGACATCGACGTCAGCAAAGCCGAGGACGGCAGCGTGCGCGTCGCGGTCCATGGGGAGGTGGACCTCGCGACGTGTCCTCGGCTGGTCGAAGTGCTCGGAGAGACGATCGACAGCGATACCGAGACGGTGATCGTCGACCTCGGCGACGTGTCGTTCCTCGACGTGAACGGCCTCACCGCGTTGCAGAACGCCGAGGAGATGGCACGAGCCAATCGCTGCAGGTTCCTCCTGGCCAGTCCGTCCTCGACGATCCGCACGATCGTCGATCTCACCGGGCTCGGCGAGCGCCTGCGCGTCCTCGACGACGAGGTCGGTGGTACTCCATTCACCGGCGGGCGGTGACGGCTCCCGGCCATTCGACAGAGCGCCGGGATCTCCAACCGGAGATGCGGGCGTTCCCCGCGTTCCACCTCCACGGCGAGGTGGGCCAGGGCGCCGTCGCGGCGTCCTGGCAGCAGGACAACTGCGCGCACCGCGTCGACATGGATCCAGCAGTGAGCGAGCGGGCGGAACTGCTGTTCGATCTCAGTGTGACCTTTGGCCACTCTGGCCCTCCACCTGTCGCCGCCCGGACACCCTCTGCTCGCCGCGCAACCCGGAGCCCGGCTGAGCCGGAGTCGAGGCGGTGACCACGGCACCTGACCCGTTCCCGGTTGGCAATCGCCTTCTCGACGCTGTCGCCAAGCGCCGCCGCCAGGAGCTGGGCGACCAGCTCGAAAGGGTCAGCCTCAAGCTGAAGGACGTCCTCTACGAGCCCGGGGGGACGATTGAGAGCGTCTACTTTCCGCTCAGCTCGGTCGCGTCGCTGTTGAATCTGGCCGAGGGCTCTCTCGGCGTCGAGATCGCCACCGTGGGCAACGAGGGTCTCGTGGGGCTGCCCCTCTCGTGGGGCAGTCCGACGCTCAACCCGAAAGAGATCGTCGTCTGCCAGGTGCCGGGAGAGGCGATGCGCATGGATGCCACTTCGTTCCAGCACGAGCTCGCCACCGGCGACGACCTCACCCGCATTGTCCAGGCGTACACCCAGGCCTTCTTCAGCCAGCTCAGCCAGCAGGTCGCCTGTAACGGGCTGCATTCCATCGAAGAGCGCTGTGCTCGGTGGATGCTGCTCACCCACGACCGCGTGGGTGCCGACGAGTTCCCCCTCACCCAGGAGTTCCTGGCCCAGATGCTTGGCGTCCGTCGGCCCTCGGTCACGATCGCGGCCGGCATCCTCCAGCAGGCCGGCTTCATCCGATTCCGGCGTGGCCGCTTGACCGTCACCGACAGGGCGGGCTTAGAGGGGGCGTCCTGTGAGTGCTACTGGGTCCTTCGAGAGGTGTTCGACCGGCTCGTGCACTGAGCAGGGAGCTCTGTACGGTATCGAACACAACGGCTATAGTGGTCCCTGGTTGAACAAACAGCCACCCGTGGGCCGCTCGGCCAGGGGAAGGCATCTCGCTTTCAACCGTCCGCCTCGGACGTCGTTCCACGGAAGTCATCTACAGACGAGGTGGAACGAGGTTCGATGGAACCTTCCGACTCCAGCGACCTTCCTGCTGTCGTCGCCGAGCTGGCCGACATGCTGCTCGGCGAAGAGCATGTCGACACCACCCTGCGCCGTGTCGCCGACTTGGCCGTTGCCACGCTGCCCAGCTGTGATGCGGCTGGCGTGTCGATCGCGCACGACGGGCAGATCACGACGAGCGTGGCGACCAGTGACATCGCGCTACGCGTCGACTCCCACCAGTACGCCGAAGAGGAGGGACCATGCCTTCAGGCGCTGCGTACAGGTGAGATCTTCCGCGTCGACTCGATGGCCGACGAGGTCCGCTGGCCGAGGTTCACGCCGAAGGCCGTCGCCGAAGGGATCGTCGCCTCGCTGTCGCTCCCCCTTGCCGTTCGAGGCCGCGTCCTCGGCGCGCTCAACCTCTACGCACAGCGCGCGCCCTTCGACGACCACGCAGAGCAACTGGCGCGCATATTCGCCGTGCAGGCATCCGTCGCGCTCTCGACTGCCCAGACCTACACCAAGACGAAGGAACTGGTGGACAACCTGAACCAAGCGCTCGAAACGCGCGACGTCATCGGCCAGGCGAAGGGGATCTTGATGGCGGGCGAGCACTGCAGTGCTGACCAGGCGTTCGACCTCCTGCGCCGGGCCTCCCAACGTGAGAACATCAAGCTTCGCGACATCGCCCAGCGCATCGCCGACGCCGCAACCAGGAGCAGTCGGCCCGATCAGCTGTAGGCAAACCGCGCAGCGGCGTGGCGATGCTGCCGGAGGCCATAGAGGTCGCGTGCGTCCTTCCTTGCGCCGATTGTGCGCGAGGAGTCCGGCCGCTCCTCAGCGGCCCTCCGATGAAGGCCGCCGCGCGGAACAGGCGGATTCGCGCTGCGGCCCTTCCGATCCCTCGTCGGCCCTGCTGGGGGGGGAGGGGCGCGGCGAGGGTCGATCGGGACGGCGTCCTTGGCGCTCGACCTTCTGGAGGCACTGGATGAGGGGAGAGGTGTCGAGGAGAAGGATCCCGCCGGCGAGGATGGCGGCGCCTCCGGCGACCCCCGCCAGCCACAGGCCCGTGCGGATGTGCTCATGGAAGAGGGCGATGCCGAAGACGATCGCGACTGCCGGGTCGACGGCGTCGACGACCGGCATGCTCGTGGCGAGTGGTCCCGACTCGTACGCGCTCTGGACGAGCAAGAGGCCGAGGATGGCGGCGGCGAACATGGCCCAGATCTGCCAGGACTCGACGGCTGCGAGCAGCCCGTGGTCGAACCTGGCCACGGCCGCCTTGAACAGCGCGGCCTGCGCCCCGAGCACGAGCGCCGCGCCCAGGGCGTAGAGGGAGGAGCGCGTCGGTCCGTCGCGGCGCCTTCCGAACCAGACGGCGAGCAGCGTGATCGCGGCCACGACCCCGAGCGCGAGCGCCCACTCACCGAGCGGTGCTTCGGGCCGTCCGGCACCGGGCGCAGCCGAAGCCAGGCCGAGCGTGAGGCCGCCCCCGACGGCGACCGTCCCGATCCACTCTCGCGGCCCCATGCGCATGCCGCGCCAGCGGACAGAGATCGGCAGCGCGAAGAGGAGCTCCGTCACGATCAGCGGCTGGACGAGCACGAGGGGCCCGAAGGAGAGGGCAAGGCCCTCGAGGACGTAGGAGAGCATCGCGAAGCCGATGCCGAGCAGCCACAACCGGTCCTGCGCGAGGCCGAAGATGAGGCGGAAGGAGAGCGCTTGTCCCTCCGGCCGCTTGCTCGCCTCCCGCTGCTGGAGCACGCCGCCCGCCGCGAAGCAGCCCCCCGCGGCGAGCGCGGCGACGATGGAGATCAGCACGACGCAGGCTCAGCTCGGCCGTGCGTCAGTGGGCTCCCGACGAGGAGCGGGGACGGCGTCCGAGGAAGCGGACGAACTCGCCGCCCTCGCGGAGGCGCCGTCCCAATGTCTCGGGCCTGCGGAGCACCTCTGCGGACAGCTCCGCCAGCTTCCCCGCCCGGAAGTAGAAGCGCTTGTAGAAGGTGTCGAGCGAGTCGAGGATCTCCGTGCGCCGCAAGTGGGGGTAGTCGAGGGTCGCGAGCTGCGTCCCTTCGCCGCTCACGAGCGTCGCGCCGTCCTCGTCGTCGGGGAGCCAACCCTGCTCGACCGCCTGCTTGTACAGCTCGGTGCCGGGGTAGGGGGCGGCGACGGAGACCTGGATCGTGTGGGGGTTCACCTCGCGGGCGAACGCGATGGTCGACTGGATGGTCTCCTTCGTCTCGCCGGGCAGGCCGATGATGAACGTGCCGTGCACGGTGATGCCGAGCTCGCGGCAATCTTCGGCGAACCGCCGGGCGCGGTCCACCTTGAGACCCTTCTTCACGTTGTTCAGCACCTGCTGGTCCCCGGACTCGTAGCCGACGACGAGGAGCCGGAGCCCGTTCTCCTTGAGGACCTGCAGCGTCTCCCGGGGCACGTTGGCCTTGGCGTTGCACGACCAGGTGAGCCCGAGCCGGCCGAGCCCACGGGCGATCTCCTCGGCCCGCGGCCTGTCGTCGGTGAAGGTGTCGTCGTCGAAGAAGAGCTCTTTCATCTCGGGGAAGAGCTCCTTCGCGACCGCCGCTTCCTCGAGGACGTGCCCGGCGCTCCGGGTCCGGTACCTGTGGCCGCCGACGGTCTGGGGCCACAGGCAGTAGGTGCAGCGCGAGCGACAGCCCCGGCCCGTGTAGAAGGACACGTACGGATGGAGCATGTAGCCGATCGCGTAGTTCCGCGGGTCGAGGTCCCGCCCGGAGGCGGCGGACCGACCACCTCAGCAGATAGGAAGCAGATGCCGCCGAGGAGCCGAACCGCGGCCACCAAGAAGGTGCGCCGCAAGGAGCGGAAGAACGTCGCGCACGGGCACGCCCACATCCGCAGCACGTTCAACAAC
>DAIRCY010000008.1:0-7611 GCA_036796435.1 Acidimicrobiales bacterium | reverse complement strand
GAGGTCCCGCCGGTAGATCGGCGTCACGAAAGGCAACCGGTCCATGTCCTCGAGTACGGGCCGATCCGGGTTGTGGGCGATGGAACCCGACGGCGTGCGGAAGCTGATGCCCGTGACTCCTTCGAGCGGCCGCCCCTCGGCGATCTCTGCGATCGTGAAGTCGAACTCCTCGCGCGCCACGAAGTCGATCGCGTTCGACGCGATCAGGGACCGCTCCGGCTCGACCGCCACCTTCGCCCCGACGAAGCCGAGGAGCAGATCGGGGTTGGCCTCCTTCATCGCCTCGGCGACCCGGACGTCGCCTCGGAAGCTCGGCGACGACGTGTGGAGCACGGCGAGGTCGTGACCCGAGGCGAGCGGCACCACGTCGGCCGTCGAGAGGCCCGCCGGGGGAGCGTCCACGAGGAGGCTGTCGGGCACGATGGCGGCGGGCTGCGCGAGCCAGGTCGGGTACCAGTACGAGCGGATCTCCCGCTTGGCCTGGTAGCGGGCGCCGGCGCCCCCGTCGAACCCCTCGTACGAGGGTGGGTTGAGGAAGAGGGTTCGCATCAGTTCGACCTCACGTTCTTGCGCCTGGCCCAGGTTGGACAAGGCTCGTCTCGGGAGTACGGTCGCCCACGGCGGAACCGTCCGCAACGGGCAGTCGCAGGCCCACCGGCTCCGTCGTCTCTTGCGGTCGCAGCTCGACGCCGACACGAGCCAGTGCCTCGACGAAGGCGGGCTCCCATCGGGGCGCGCGGCGGACGGGCAGCGTCGGTGCGTCGTCGAGGAGCGCCAGCACGGCCCCGACGAGGTCGCCGGGCTCTGGGCCGGAGACCCGAGCGGTGCCCGCCTCGAGCTCGTGGAGAAGGTTCTCCCGGCCGTGCCCGGGCATGGCGTCGAGGAGGACGAGGGGGCGTCCCACGACCTTCGCCTCGCTGCAGGTGGTCGCCCCCGGCAGGGCGATGACCACGTCGGAGGCGGCCATCAGTTCGGGGACGTTGTCGACGAAGCCGAAGGGGTGCACGTGCTCGTCGCGCCGCGCAAGCGCCCTGAAGCGACCCTCGACCTCCCGCTGGCGACCGGCGACCGCAAGGACGTGCACCCCGGCACCGGCGAGGGCGGCGACGCGGGCTTCGAGCGGCCCGAACCCCCATCCGCTGTCGATCAGGAGGACGCATGGCTCCTCGAGGGGAAGGCCGAGCTCTGCCCGCGCCTTCTCCCTCGTCGGGGCCGCGTAGAACGCCGGACGCACAGGAGGCGGGATGACGGCCACGTTCGCCCGCGGCAGGTATCGGCGGACAGAAGCGGCAGCGGCCGGAGAGGTCGCAAGGAAGAGGTCCGTCCCCGGCTGCACCCACAGCCGGTGCAACGTCACGTCCGTGCAGAGAACCACGCAGGGCGCATCGATCCGCTTGGTGCGGCGCAACTTTGCTGCCGCCGAGGCGCCGGTCGCAAAGACGCTCAGCACGAGCTGTGCGGGCTCCCGATCGAGCCTTCCCTGCAACACCGGGACGAGTCGGGACGACGCGCTGGTGTCGAGCGCCCGTGCGAGCGGGCTGCCGGTTCGCAGATGGGCGAAGTGCAGCGCGTCGTAGGCGCCGGGGAGTGCGCGGATGGTGCGGGTGAAGAGGCGCTGGCCCGCTGCCCCGCATCGGCGTCCGAGGAGTCCCATGCAGTCGAGGCTCTCTGCGCGCCATCCCCGTTCCTCGAGCAGCGCGGCGCAGCTGCGCACCAGCATCTCGTGACCGAGGCCGAGCGACCCCGAAAGAAGCAGTGCGCGTGGCGGAAGGTTCACCGACCTCTCCTCCGGCCTTGCCGATAGGTAGGGTCCCCTCCGGCGACGACGTTACCGGCCGTACCGGCCATCGCGCGCAGTCGTGTGCTCAGCCCGCGCGGCGGGTTCGGAGTGCGGCGGTGGCGGCTGCGGCGGCCGCGCCCGCGGCGGCGGCGGTGGCGGCTGCGGCGGTGATTGCGACCACGGCCGGCCCTGCCGTACGCGCCACGCGGCGCGCCAAGGGCGGGGTGGGCCGCCGAACGGGTACCGCCGCCTCGGGCAGTCCTCCAAGGGAAGGGCTCCAGCGAGAGGAGCGGGCGAGGGCGATCACCTCGGCGAGGTGGAGTGCGCGGCGTCCGACCTTGGCCTGCTCGATCTGGGTCTTGCAGGAGAAGCCGTTCGCCACGACCACCGTCGAAGAAGTGGCCTCGCGGACCCGTGGCAGGAGCGCCTGTTCGCCGCATGCCATCGAGATCGCGTACTTCCCGTCCTCGAAGCCCCAGGAGCCCGCCAGGCCGCAGCAGCCGCCCGAGAGCGGCTCCACGTCGAGTCCCATCGCGGACAACGCGTGCTCTTCGGGGTCGATCCCCCCGGTGGCTCGGTGGTGACAGTGGCCCCACAAGAGGGCGGGTGCGTCGATGCGGGGGAGGGAGATGTCGTAGCGCTCGAAGAAGTCGCCGAAGTGCATGGCATGGTCGGCGATCCGCTGGGCATCGTCGTCGTGGGGCAGCATCTTGGTGAGCTCGTCACGCAGCACCGCAAGGCAGCTCGGCTCCATGCCCACGATCGGGATCCCCTCGCGGGCGTAGGGGGCGAGGACGGCGATGAGGCGCCGCAGGTACCGCTCGGCCGCGTCCAGGAACCCGTAGTCGTAGAGGGGTCGTCCACAGCAGACGTGGCCCTCGGGCATCACGACCTGCCACCCGGCTTCCTCGATCGCCTCGACGCACGCCACCCCCACGTGGGTGTGCAGGTAGTTGTTGAAGGTGTCGGGGAACAGGACGACCGGGCGCCCGTGCGGTTGGGTGGTCCCGCCGCGCCGGCGGAACCACTCCTGGAGCGGCATCGGAGCGAACGGGGGCAGCGAGCGGTGCCGGTCGATCCCCGCTGCGAGCTTCGCCACCGCCCGGAGGCCGGGCGTCTGGGTGACGAAGTTGGCGAGCTCCGGAAAGACCGACGCGAGGCGCGCCCCCTTGTCGATGAACCCGAAGGCGTAGGCATGTCGCGGCCGGTTGCGCGTGGGTGACTTGTAGTGGTGGTAGAGGAACTCCGCCTTGTAGGTCGGCATGTCGACGTTGACCGGGCAGTCGTTGGTGCAGCCCTTGCAGGCCAGGCACAGGTCGAGCGCCTCGAACACCTCCTTCGACTTCCAGCCGTCGGTGATCACCTCGCCGCGCAACATCTCGAAGAGCAGCCGGGCTCGTCCGCGGGTCGAGTGCTGCTCTGTGCGGGTGACCTGGAAGCTCGGGCACATCGTCTGGCTGGCCTCTGGGACCCGGCACTTGCCGACGCCGACGCACCGCAGGGCCGCGTGGGCGAAGTCCCCGTCGTCCTGCTTGTAGCTGAACTTCACGGGCGACCGGCGCGGGTTGTAGTCCGGGCCCAGCTTCAGGTCCTCGTCGACGCGGTAGGGGTCGACGACCTTGCCGGGGTTCATCTTCCACTGGGGGTCCCAGATCAGCTTGAACTCGCGCATCGCCTGGAGCAGCTCGGGGCCGAACTGCTTCTCCAGGAGCTCGGCGCGCTGCTGGCCGTCGCCGTGCTCGCCCGACAGGGTGCCCCCGTAGGAGACGACGAGGTCTGCCGCGTCCTCGAGGAAGTTCCGGTACGACCGGACGCCCTCCTTGCTCCGCAGCTCGAAGCTCACCCGCGAGTGGATGCAGCCCTGCCCCAGGTGTCCGTAGAACGCGCCGCGCAGGTCGTAGCGTTCGTAGAGCTTCTTCAGGTCGCGCAGGTAGTCGCCCACCCTGGGAGGCGGGACAGCGGAGTCTTCCCACCCCGGCCAGTGGTCCTTCCCGTCTGGCGGGAAGGCGGTCGATCCGAGGCCCGCCTCGCGGATCTCCCAAAGGTCCTCGCTGTTGCCGCCCTCCTGGACGCTCTTCATGACCCGGATGCGCTCCCGCTCCGTGCCGTGCTCCGCCAGCCACGCCACGAAGGCTGCGGCCTGGGCTTCGGACTCTTCGGCCGTCTTGGCGCCGAACTGGACCATCAGCCAGGCCTTCCCCTTCTGGGGGAGCTCCTCGAGATCCTGCACGTTCATCGCGAGGGCCTGCTGGTCCTGGATCAGGATGTCGTCCACCGCCTCGAGCCCGATCGGCTTGAACCGGTCGATGATCTCCTGGACGACGTCCCCGGCGCTGCAGATGTCGGGGTAGGCAACGGTGACGAGGGTGCGCTCGATGAGCGCCGGGGTGAGCATGAGCGTCACCTGGAGCGCCGTCGCGCAGGTGCTTTCGGTCCCGACGAGGGCCCTTGCGACGTTGAAGCCCTTCTCGGGGAGGAGCTCGTCGAGGTTGTACCCCGACACCCGGCGGGGGAGCGTGGCCACGTCTTGGTATCCGGAGCGGATCGCGTCCGCGTAGCGGTCCCGCAGGTCTCGGAGCCGGGCGTAGATCTCGCCCTTGCGGCCCCCCGACGCAATGATCCGGTCGAGGTCCTCTTCTTCGCCGACGCCGACCCAGAACCGCTCGCCTTCGTAGGTGCAGACCTCCATGGCGAGGACGTTGTCCGACGTCCGTGGGCCGGGTCCGTAGAGCTGGGACTGCACGGAGTGGACGCCGCAGGAATTGTTGCCGAGGTTGCCGCCGATCGTGCAGCGAGAGTGCGAGGACGGGTCGGGGCCGAAGACGAGGTCGTGCTTGCCCGTGTGCACGTTCACCTGCTCGTTGATCGCTCCGGGCTCGACCGTGACGAGCCGCCGCTCGACGTCGGTGGGGCCGATGGCGGTCAGGTGTTTGGAGTTGTCGATGATGACCGCGTAGTTGACGGTCTCTCCCGACAGGCTGGTCCCGCCGCCGCGGTTGCAGATCGGGGCGCCGTATCTCGCACAGATCCGGTGGGTGGTGACGACGTCGTCCAGCGTCTTCGGCAGGACGACCCCGATCGGCACCTGATGGAAGTTCGACGCGTCGTTCGCGTACATGGCGACTGCGGCCGCGTCGAACCGGACCTCCCCCTCGACCTCTTGGCGGAGCGCCTGATGGAGGCCGGCCACGTCGATCGCTTCCCTGCCCACCATGCCGACCGCCATCGACGGAGCGGGCTTGGAGGGGACCTCTCGGACCGGCCGCCAGACACCGCCGGTGCGCCGGCGCTTGACCGCGGACTCGATGGTGTCGGTGGTGTCGATGGTGTCGGTCAACCGTGGTCTCCCGGCAGGAGCTCCTTCGCGTGCTCGGCGAACTCGGACCACTTGCCCTTGAAGCCCTTCAGCGCGATGCCTCTTGCTGTCTCGTCACCCTTGGCAAGGGCGATCAACGTCTCCTTCAGCATGTGCGGACGCACGTGGGGGGGCAGAGGCGGGATCTGCGGGTCGGTCACGAACTCGATGAGGACCGGGCCGTCGGCGTGCAGGGCGCGCTCCCAGGCGGGAGCCACGTCCTCAGGGCGGTCGACCTTGATGCCCTCGAACCCCAACAGCCGGGCGAAGGCCGCCGCGGGGACGTAGGGGACCTTCTGGGTCTCCGGGTTCTTCGGGTCCCCGGAGAGCACACGTTGCTCGTAAGAGACCTGGTTCAGGTCCTCGTTCACGAGCACGGCGAAGATGAGGGTCGGGTTCTTCTCGCAGAGCTGCTTCTGGTAGTGCTTCACGGTCAGGAGCTCGTTCATCCCGAGCATCTCGAACGCGCCGTCGCCGGTGAATGCGATGACGGGCCGCTCGGGGAAGGCGAACTTGGCGCCGATCGCATAGGGCACACCCGGCACCATGGTCGCAAGCGTCCCCGAGAGGGACCCCTGCATCCCCTCGCGCAGCTTGATGTACCGGGCGTACCAGTTGGTCGCCGAACCCGAGTCCGAGGTGAAGATGGCGTGGTCAGGCAGGCGCTTGTTCAGCTCCCAGAACACGTACTGGGGATTGACCGGGTCGCCCTTTTGCTGCGCCCGGTCGTCGAGCACCCGGTTCCAGACCTCGACCTCCCTCACGATCTTCTGGCGCCAGGCTCGGTCCGACTTGCGTTCGAGGAGGGGGATGAGCGCCTTCAGGGTGTCCTTCGCGTCCCCGACGAGAGACACGTCGTTCGGGTAGCGGACGCCGATCAGGGAGCCGTCGATGTCGATCTCGACGCAGCGTGCCTGCCCTTCCGGCGGGAGCCACTCGGTGTAGGGGAACGACGTCCCGATCATGAACAGGGTGTCGCAGTGCGACAGCATCTTGTGGGAGGGTTCGGTCCCGAGCAGCCCCACACCTCCCGTGGAGAAGGGCAGCGTGTCGGGGATGACGTCCTTTCCGAGGAGGGCCTTCGCGACGCCCGCGCCGAGCAGTTCCGCCGTCTCCACCACCTCCGCGGCGGCCTTGCGCGCACCTTGGCCGATGAGCATCGCCACTCGCTGGCCCTCGTTGAGGATCTGCGCGGCCTCCTTCAACAGCCTCTCGTCGGGGACCATGTGGGGCTGGCTCCACCCGACGCTCGTGAAGGTGGCGCCGTGGGTGCGGGGCGGGTCGGAGTACTCGGACTCCTGGACGTCTTCGGGGACGATGACGATGGCCGGCCTGCGCTCGGTCAGGGCCGACTTCATCGCACGGTCGAGCACGTGACGTGCCGAGTACCGGTCCATCACCGTCGACACGAAACCCCCGACGTCCTTGAACAGGACCTGGAGGTCGAGCTTGGCGTCGTACAGCCCGTTGATGAGGTGGATCGCTCCCGGGCCCGACGTCGCCATGCAGGCGCCGATCTCCCCGGTGAACTTGGCGTGGGCGCACGCCATGAAGGCGGCCATCTCCTCGTGACGCGTCTGCACGAAGAACGGGTCGTCGCCGACTTCTTCGAGGGCGCCGAGGAACCCGTTGATGCCGTCACCGGGATAGCCGAAGATCCGGTGTACGCCCCACTCCCGCAGCCGCTCGAGCATCTTCACCGCTACCTGTGGCATCGGGCTTCCTCACTTCCGTGTGTGGGTTGATCGGTATGGCGACCGTCGGCGTCCTGCCGTTGCTGGCGCCTCGTTCCTCAGCTCTTTCTTCTTCTCTTCGCTGGGAACGGGTCTGCCCGCCGTATCGGGGCGGGCGGCAGAGCAGCAGCAGGCAGCGGCGCGAATGCCGTCCCTACGGCGGTACCCGAGGCTCGGGCGCCCTACTCGCTTGCGGGGCGCAAACTTCGAGTCGCTCGTTCCCGCCGTGCCCCCTCAGAGCGACGCGAGGGCGATACCTGCGGCCCCGGCGAGGAGGGCGACACAGACGCCTCCCACAGCCTGCAACCCCGCCTGGCGCACACGGCCCGTTTCGAGCAGACGGATGGACTCCCATGACGCCGTCGACCACGTCGTGAAGCCCCCACACAAGCCGGTTTCGAGGACGGCCGAGGGGTGGCCGCCCAACCCGTGGTACCAGTCGAGCCCGGCGAAGACCCCCAGCAGGAAGGATCCAAGGACGTTCACCACGAGGGTTCCCAAGGGGAACGACCCCGACGTGCGGTCTTGGACGGCGCCGTCGAGGAGGTACCGGGCCACCGCGCCGGCGCCGCCGGCCAGCGCCACGACGAGCGCGGAGACGGCCGTGATCATCGGGCACTGCTCGTGACAGCGACGCGGCGGACGCGGCCAAGACCGATCCCGAGAGCCGCGGCGACCATTCCGGACACCAACGTGATGGCCACATAGCCCGCGGCGAGCACGACATGCCCGTTCTTTGCGAG
>DAIRCY010000007.1:45929-48733 GCA_036796435.1 Acidimicrobiales bacterium | reverse complement strand
CCGGGGTCCCCCTCGAAGGTCGCGAGGTCCCGCTGGTTCACCCCGACGAGTCGCGCGCCGACGTCGAGCGCGCGCTCGAGCTCGGACTCGTCGTGGACCTCGACGAGGGCGGCGAGGTGCAGCGACGCGGCGAGCTCGTGGTAGGCGGCGAGCTCTCCTGGATCGAGCGCGGCCACGATCAGAAGGACGGCGTCGGCCCCCATCAGCCGTGCGTCGCAGACGTCGGCCGCGCAGACCGTGAAGTCCTTGCGGAGCACCGGGAGCCCCGATGCCCGCTTCGCCGCCTGCAGGTCCGCGGGGCTCCCCCCGAAGAACTGCTCGTCGGTGAGTACGGACAGGCAGGCCGCGCCGCCGGACGCGTACGCCGCCGCGACCTCACCGGGATCGAGGTCCGGTGCGAGCTCCCCCCTCGACGGGGAGCGGCGCTTCACTTCGGCGATGACCGCCAAGGGCGCCTGCGAGCCTTCGTCCCCCGGCGCGCTCGCCCGCAGCGCCGCGGCGAACGCGAGGGGCTGCGCCGACGCCTCCGCCCGATGCCGCAGCGCGTCGATCTCCCGGTCGTCGAGCGCAGCTGCACGCCGGTGGGCGGCCACGATCTCGGGGAGGAACCGGGGCATGGTCCGCCAAGCGTAGTCGGGCCCCTGCGGAGCCCCTCCTACGTGACGAGCGGGAGGGGGCGCGCCTCGAGGTGCCGGCGCAAGGCCGCATCGTCGCCATCTCCGCCCCAGTCGAGGGTCGCCGGGACGTCGACGGAGCGGTGGAGGTAGCAGAGCCCCGCGACCGCGCGGAGGCCCGGGCACCATGCCGCAGAGGTGACCCTTCCCACGGGCTTCTCCCCACCGGGCGCCCACAGGGAGGCGCCGAGGAGGTCGGCGGCGCCCTCGAGGGGGACGCCTTCTGCGACGACCCCGCAGAGCCGCCGGGCGACCTTGCTCCCTCGCGCGTCGAGACGCGCGACGAGCTCCTGTCCGGTGTAGCAGCCTTTCGTGAAGCTCACCGCGCGCTCGACGAGTCCGGCTTCCGCCGCGATGGTGCGGCCGTCGAGCTCCGCGCCCATCTTCGGAATGCCCGCCTCGACCCGGAGCGCCTCCCACGCCGGCGTCGCGCACCACAGCGCGTCCACCGGCGCCGCCGTGTCCGCGCCCGGTCCGAGCAGGTCCAGCCCGTGCGTCCCGTTCCAGTCGGCTCCGAGCGCGAACGGGGGCGCCCCGCGGCGCTCTGGCGCGCCGACGCCCGCGCCGCGCAACGCCACGCAGGGCCAGTCGAGCGGCTCGATCTCCACCTTGGTGCGCAGCTTGAACTTGCGGAGCCGTTCGGCCACGAGGGCGCCGAAGCCTGCGTCGGTGTCCAGCGCGTACGCCTCGTCGCCCGTCCTCGTGACCCGCACGAGCGCGGTGAGCTTCCCGTCGGGCTCGAGCAGGAGCGCCGCCGCACCCGTCCCGATCTCGAGCGGGGCGAGATCCTGGCTCAACTGGCCCTGGAGGTACGCCGTCGCGTCGGGACCCGAGACGCCGACCACGTCGAGCGGCACGCGGTAGGCGCCCACGCCGTGGCGCAGCGCGGCGTACTCCTCGGCACGGGGCTCGTCGGTCACGCCGGCACGCGCGCCGGCCCCGCCGGCCGGAGCGCACCGTCGCCAAGCTGCTCCGCCGCGGTCACCGCCGCGAGCAACGCGGCGGCTTTGTGGCGGCACTCCTCGTCCTCTGCGACCGGGTCGCTGTCTGCGACGATGCCCGCCCCCGCCTGCACCGACGCGCGCCCGTCCGGACCCACCACCATCGTGCGGATGGCGATGGCGGTGTCGAGATTCCCGGAGAAGTCGAGGTAGCCGACCACGCCGCCGTAGACGCCGCGCTTGGTCGGCTCGAGGTCGTCGATGATCTCCATCGCCCGCACCTTCGGCGCGCCGGACAGCGTGCCCGCGGGGAACGTGGCCCGCAGCACGTCGACTGGCCCGAGCCCCGCACGCAGCCGGCCCGACACCTGCGAGGTGAGGTGCATGACGTGGCTGTACCGCTCGACGGTCATGAGCTCGTCCACGTGCTCGGTGCCGTAGTCGACGACGCGGCCCACGTCGTTGCGCGCGAGGTCGACGAGCATCACGTGCTCCGCGAGCTCCTTCGGGTCCTCGACGAGCTGCGCGGCGAGCAGACGGTCCTCCACCTCGCCCGTGCCGCGTGGCCGGGACCCCGCGATGGGACGAGACGTGACGACCCCGTCGCGCAGCCGCACCATCGGCTCGGGCGAGGACCCCACGACGGTGAGCTCGTCGAAGCGGAGGAAGAAGAGGTACGGGCTCGGGTTCAGGAGCCGGAGCGCGCGGTAGACGTCGAAGGCGTCCACGCCGAGGTCCACGTCGAAGCGCTGGGAGAGCACCACCTGGAAGATGTCTCCCTCGGTGATGTGCTCCTTGGCGACGGCGACCGCGTCGCGGTACGCCTCGGCCGACACGGTGCGCCGCGCCGGCGCGGGTCCGGGGCGCCTCGGCACCGCCACGGGTCTCGTCGGCGCCTCGGAGAAGCAGTCGGCGGCGAGCTCGACCACCCGTCGAGAGGCGGCGCTGTAGGCGGCGCCCATTTCCTCGGACGACCAGTCCGGATTCACGAGAACGTTGTCGATGAGCACCACCTGTTGGAGCCAGTGGTCGAACGCGGCGAGCTGACCGATCACGGCGAGAGCGGCGTCGGGGTACCCGAGGTCGTCAGGCGGGACGTGGGGAAGCCGCTCGATCTCGCGCACGACGTCGTAGGCGAGGTACCCGACGACACCCGACTGGAGCGGCGGGAGCCCTTCGAGGACCGGCG
>DAIRCY010000007.1:38218-45919 GCA_036796435.1 Acidimicrobiales bacterium | reverse complement strand
CCACGTCGGCGGCCACCGGCGCGTCGCACTGGGCGAGGAGCCGCTCGAGCGCGCCGAGGATCCCCGGCGACGCGCCCGCAGGTGCCGACAGCTGGCCGTCGGAGAAGATCTCGCCGCCCCTGGCGGTCAGCGTGGCGAGGGGGCGGCGGCCGACGAAGGAGTAGCGGCCCCACCGCTCGCCCCCTTCGACCGACTCGAGGAGAAAGCCCGGAGCGTCGCCGACGACCGAGGAGAACGCGCGGACCGGGGTCAGCTGGTCCCCGACCACCGCCGTCCACACCGGCACGATCCGCCGGCCCGAGCCGGCGAGCGCGGCGAACTGCTCGGGGCCGGGACTGAGGGGAAGCTCGCCCACGTCCGGGACCTGCCCAGCCGTCAACTCGCGGGGTCCTCGGACTCCCCGCCGGGTGCCGCCGCGCCGGGTCCCCGGCCGAGGACGCGGTAGAAGCAGCTCCAGTTCTTCGTGTGGCAGGCGCCGTCGCCGTGCTGGTCGACGAGGAGGAGCACGGCGTCCCCGTCGCAGTCGATGCGCACCTCGCGCACGTACTGGCGGTCCCCCGACGTCTCGCCCTTGCACCACAGCTCCTGGCGGCTCCGGCTGAAGAACCACGACCGTCCCGAGCCGATGGTCCGCTCGAGCGCGTCGCGGTCCATGTGCGCCACCATGAGGACGTCTCTTGACGCCGCGTCCTGGACGACTGCCGTGACGAGGCCCCGCGAGTCGAAGGCGACGAGGTCGAGGAGCCCGTGGTCGAGCTCGCCCAGCGGCACGCCGGGGAAGGTCACAGGTAGAGGCCGGTGCTCCCGTCGAGGCGTTCGGACGCCACGGCGTGCACGTCGCGTTCGCGCAGGATGACGTACTCCTCCCCCTGCACCTCCACCTCGTAGCGGTCCTCCGGGTTGAACAGGACCTTGTCGCCGGGCTTGACCGCTCGCACGTTCGGCCCGACCGCCACCGCTTCTGCCCACGTGAGCCGTCGGGAGACCTGTGCCGTCGCGGGGATGAGGATGCCCGCCCGCGAGCGCCGCTCGCCCTCGACGGGGCTGACCTGCACCATCACCCGGTCGAAGAGGACCGTGATCGGCTGTTTCGGGCCCGGCGACGACCGCGGGGCGTCGCCCGCGGGCGTCGTGGACTGGGTCGATGACACAACCCGCACGGTACCGCACCTCCGGGACCGAGGGTCCTCCCCCGAGGCGGCCGGCCACAGCGCCCGCCGAGCGGTCACGGACTTCGCGCGTTTCACCGAGGTCCGATGGGAGAATCCTCTCCATGGTGTCCGACCGCGCCGCACCCGCGAGCCTGCTCCGCATCCCCGCGCAGCCCAAGGACGTCCCCGCGTACGTGGCGGTGCCACGGGGTGCCGGACCGTGGCCCGGCGTCGTCGTCCTCCACGACGTGTTCGGGATGACCGACGACCTCAGGCGGCAGGCCGATTGGCTGGCCGGCGAAGGCTTCCTCGCGGTCGCGCCGGACCTCCTCCACTGGTCGAGGAAACCCGTGTGCATCTGGACCGTGTTCAAGAACCTCCGGGCACAGGAGGGACGGGTGTTCGACGACGTCGACGCGGTGCGCACGTGGCTCGCGGCAGACCAGAGGTGCACCGGGAAGGTCGGCGTGGTCGGCTTCTGCATGACGGGCGGGTTCGCCCTGCTCCTGGCGCACGACCACGGGTTCGTGGTGGCGTCGGACAACTACGGCAACCTCCCGTCGAACCTCGACGAGGTCGTCAAGGACTCGTGCCCGGTCGTCGCGAGCTACGGCGCGGACGACAAGCAGCTGCGCGGCGCGGCGGGCCGGCTCGAGCGGGCGCTCGAGGCTGCAGGGGTGCCGCACGACGTGAAGGAGTACCCCGGCGCCGCGCACGGCTTCATGAACGATCACGACAACTTGATGTGGCGGCTCATGCGCCGTACCGGCACCGCCGGCTACGCCGAGGGTCCCGCCGACGACGCGCGGCGCCGCATCGTCGAATTCTTCGCGCAGCACCTCCGGGTGGGCTGAGCGCGCCGCAGACCGCTAGACGAGGCGGCGTTCCGTCGCCCAGTAGGCGAGCTGGTGGCGGGTCGAGAGCTGGAGCTTGCGAAGCACCGCGGAGACATGGGTCTCGACCGTCTTCACGGCGATCGAGAGCTCCCGGGCGACCTCCTTGTACGTGTAGCCGCGCGCGATGAGCCTGAGCACTTCGCGCTCGCGCGAGGAGAGCTGGTCGAGCTCGGGATCGACCCTCGTGGAGGTCACGTCGGACGGCATGCTCGCGAACGCGTCCAGCACGAACCCCGCGAGCCTCGGTGAGAAGACGGCGTCACCACCGGCGACGCGGCGGATCGCGTCGATGAGCTCTGGACCCGAGATCGTCTTGGTGACGTATCCGCGCGCGCCGGCGCGGATCACCGAGATCACGTCCTCCGGCGCGTCAGACACCGACAGCGCCAGGAACTTGACCTCCGGGGTCACCCGGCGCACCTGCTCGATCACCGACTGGCCCCCGCCTTTCGGCAGGTGGACGTCGAGGAGGACGACGTCGGGGAGGCGTTCGGCGATCATCTCGACGGCGGCGCCGACCTCATCGGCCTCACCGACGACCGTCACCGCCTCCCCGAGCTCGGCGCGCACCCCGGCGCGGAAGAGATGGTGGTCGTCGACGAGGAAGACCCGAGGGCGGCCCCGTGTCCCCGCCGGCTGCTCGGCCGTGCCGGTCAACGGCCGCCGTCGCGCGGTGCGGAGAGCTCGATCTCGGTCCCCTCTCCCGGCGCGCTCCTGATCGCCGCGCGGCCGCCGTGGCGGAGCATCCTCGCCTCGATCGACTGACCGATCCCCCGCCTGTCGGGAGCGATCGAGTCGACGTCGAATCCGCCCCCGCGGTCCCGCACGAAGACCGACACCTTCTCGGGCTCCACCTCCGCAAAGAGCGACACCGAGGGCGCTCCCGACCACTTGGCGGCGTTCACGGTCGCCTCACGCGCCGCCTCGAGCAGCGCACGGAGCCGCTCGTCGAGCGTGCAGTCGCCGACGACCACCACGTCGACGACCGCGCCGTGGGCGGCCTCGACATCCGCTGCGATCGTCCGGACCCCCGCCCCGAGCGTCGTCACCTCGCTCCCGACCGCCCCGGGGACCGCGCCGTCGAAGAGCCACGCCCGCAGCTCGCGCTCCTGCCCCCGGGCGAGCTGCACGACCCGGTGCGGATCGTCCGACGCTCGCTGGATGAGGGCGAGCGTCTGGAGGACCGAGTCGTGCACCCGGGCTGCCATGTCGGCACGTTCCTCGGCGCGCACGCGGGCCTGGCGTTCCGCGAGGAGCTCGCGTGCGAGGCGCAACCACCACGGGCCGAACAGCACGACAGCGCCGGCGAGGAGGAGCACGACCCCGCCGAGGACCCTCGGCGCGCTCGGGTGGCTCGAGTGGTGCACGCTCATCACCGCCACTCCGACGAGCACGACGACCAGCCCCGCTGCGGTGCGTAGCGCGAGCAGCCGGATCGACGAGCGAGTCGCGCCCCCGAGGCGCAGCACCGGCGCTGCCGCGTGGCGGAGCCACTCCCGCTCCTCCTGATCGACGTTGCGCCACAACAGGACGGCGGCGGCGGCGCACAGGAAGAGAGGCCAGGCGGCGGACGTCAGGAAGCCGGCGTGCAGGGTGCCCGCGACGACGAGCATGACCACGAGCGCCGGCACGAACGCGAGCGCGAGGAGAATGCCCTGGCGGTCCCGCGCGACGCGGGCACCGATGCACTCCTTGTGGCCCTCGAGCGGCATGAGAAGCCAGCACCCGAGGTACGCCGCGGCGCCGAAGCCTCCGAAGACGGTCGCCACAGCGAAGCCGATGCGGACGAGGGTCACGTCGATCCGGAGGCGGCGGGCGATCCCTCCCGCGACGCCCCCGACGAGCCGGTCCTCGACCGAACGCTGCAGAGGCTCACGCGGCAGGTGGCGGCCGTGCAAGCCGCGGTGGCGGAGCACGTAGGGAGAGGGCGGAGGAGGGGCGGGCGGAGGGAACGCTGGTGGTGACGGTGGTGGTGGCGGCGGCGCGGGGCGCGAGGTCACCGACGGTGGCGGCCCGCCCGAGACGGACGCCGGGGGAGGAATCGAGTCGACGGGGTCTGCGATGGACCAATGATCGCGCCGCCCGGGTGCTTCGAGCATCGGGGGGTTCCCTGACGCTGCCACGGGTCTTCTCAGGGTCGGAAGCGGCCCATCCCCGATGGCGACTTCCGAGAGAGCGGCGCACGATCGAGGCATGGAACAGCTCACCCCCAACGACCGAAGCCAGGCGCTGCGCCGTGCGAGCGACGGCAGGATGATCGCCGGCGTCTGTGCGGGCCTGGCCGACTACTTCGACATCGACGTCGTGGTCGTGCGCGTCGCAGTGGCCGTCCTCGCCCTGGTCGGCGGCGTCGGCGTGCCGCTCTACCTCGCGGCCTGGCTGCTCGTGCCCGAGGACGAGACAGACGAGAGCATCGCAGAGCGGCTCCTCCGCGACGGCCGAGGCCATACCGACTGGACGCCGAGTGTCCACCACGCGGGCCGAGCAGGCCAAGGAGGGACGAACGATGCCCGGGCCAGCTGAGCGGAGACGGCGACAGCCACACTTCGACCCGACGCTGCGCATCGGGGACGCCGAACGCAACGAGGTGGCCGATGCCCTCTCGCAGCACTACTCGGCCGGACGGCTCGACGACACCGAGCTCAAGGAGCGGCTGGATCGCGCCATGCAGGCGAAGACCGGCGCCGACCTCTCCGGGCTGATGACCGACCTCCCCTCGCTCGACCCGTCGGCGCCGCGACCACCGGTCCCGCGCCGAAGGCACCGGCCGCACGTCTTGTGGATCGCGATCGCCGCCGTGTTCCTCCTCACCGCCTTCGCGCATGGGCCCTTCTGGTGGCCATGGTGGATGGCCGTGCGGATCCCGTGGATCCTCGTGGGCGTCGTCGCCCTCTTCGTGTGGCGGCGGACTCGACGCCGCTGCTGCAAAGCAGAGGCTCCCTCCTGATCGAGGTCCCCACTCCCGGCGGTCGTCAGGCGGGGCGCACGGTAAGGCCGCGCGAGGCGAGGTAGGACTTCGCCTCGGCGATGGTGTGCTCGCGCCGGTGGAAGATCGACGCGGCGAGCACGGCGTCCGCGCCGGCCTCGGCGCCCTCCGCGAGATGCGCGAGCGTGCCGACACCGCCCGAGGCCACGACCGGGACCCCTACCGCGTCGACCACCCGGCCGACGAGCGCCACGTCGTAGCCGTCGCGCGTCCCGTCACGATCCATCGAGGTGAGCAGGATCTCGCCCGCGCCGAGGGCTGCGGCGCGGGTCGCCCACTCGATCGCGTCCACTCCGGTCGCGCGACGTCCGCCGTGCGTGCAGACCTCCCACTGCGCGTCCACCCCTCCGTGCACCCGTCGCGCGTCCAGCGCGACGACGACGCACTGCGCCCCGAACTCGCCGGCGAGCTCGGAGACGAGCTCCGGGCGTTCGAGGGCGGCGGTGTTGAGTGCGACCTTGTCCGCTCCCGCCCGCAGCAGGCGACGCGCGTCGTCGCTGGCCCGCACGCCGCCACCCACGGTGAAGGGGATGAACACCTGCTCTGCGGTGCGCGCCACGACCGACAGCATCGTGTCACGTCCCTCCGACGACGCCGTGATGTCGAGGAAGGTGAGCTCGTCGGCGCCTTCGGCGTCGTAGCGGGCGGCGAGCTCCACGGGGTCCCCCGCGTCGACGAGGTCGACGAACCGCACACCCTTCACGACGCGCCCCTCGGTCACGTCGAGGCAGGGGATCACCCGGACGCTGCGCACGCTGCCACCGCCTCCCCCACGTCGATCGTGCCGTCGGCAAGCGCCCGACCAGCCACCACCCCTGCGATCCCTCTCCTGCGTCCGGACGAGCGGAGGCGACGCAGCGCGCTCAGGTCGGAGACCGTCCCGACCCCCCCCGACGCGACCACGTCGAGCTCCGTGCGGTCGAGCACCCACGCGAGGCCGCCGGTGTCTGGGCCCTCGCGCGTCCCGTCGCGTTCGACGGCGGTGACGACGAGGGCCGCGAGGGGGGCGCCGGCCCAGGCGTCGAGGAGCGCGCCGGGGTCCCCCGCCGCGGACTCCGTCCACCCGCGAAGCTGCACCGCGATCCCTCCCCCCGAGGCCGGGCGGTAGTCGAACCCGGCAGCGACGCGGCCCGGGTGGCGCAGCGCCAGGCTCAGGGCGAGCCCGGGATCCTCGACCGCCGCGGTCCCGAGCACCACGCGGTCGGCGCCGGCGGAGAGCAGTGCGTCCACCGCGTCCGCGTCGCGCAGGCCGCCTCCGGCCTCGAGGTGCGCGCCCCGCCGGTGCGCGGCCTCGGCGAGCGCGACGACGACGTCCCGATTGGCGGCCTCCCCGGTCCGGGCGGCGTCGAGGTCGACCACGTGGAGCCAGCGAGCCCCCGCGTCGAGGTAGCGCCGGGCGAGGCCGAGGGGGTCGCCGAAGCCGGTGGCCGCGTCGAACTCCCCTTTCACGAGCCGCACCGCCTGGCCGTCCATCACGTCGATGGCGCAGAACAGCTCCATCACAGCTCCATCACAGCTCCATCCGTGCTCGCACCACGCAGCTCGCAGCGCCGCCCGGCGACTTCACGGCGCGCAGCGGGCGACGAAGTTCGCGAGGATCGCGAGCCCGGCGGCCCCGGACTTCTCGGGGTGGAACTGGGTGCCCCACACGGCCCCGGACTCGGCTGCCGCCGCGACCATCCCGCCGTAGTCGCACGTGGCCACCGTCTCGGGCCCGACCTCGGGCGCGTACGAGTGGACGAAGTACACCCACGGCGCGACGTCTGCACCCCCGAGGAGCGCCGACGGGCGCAGCGCGCTGAGCGCGTTCCACTGCATCTGCGGCACCTTCACCGTCGCCGGCAACCTGCGCACCGTGCCGCGAAACACGCCGAGCCCCGGCCGTCCCGGCGCCTCCTCGGACGACTCGTAGAGGAGCTGGAAGCCGACGCAGATCCCGAGGAAGGGGACGCCCCCTTCGACGGCCCGACGCGCCGCGTCGGCGAGGCCGCTCTCTTCGAGCGCGTCGGCGCACGGGCCGAAGGCGCCCACGCCCGGCAGCACCACGCCGGCCGCGCCGTCGACGTCACCCGGATCGGCGACGAGGCGGGCCGCCGCGCCGACGTGGAGCAGCGCGCGCTCGGCCGACCGCAGGTTCCCGATGCCGTAGTCGAGGACGGCGATGCTCGCGCCTGGCATGCTCAGGTCCCGGCGAGCAGTCAGAGGGTGCCCTTGGTGGAGGGGACGCTCTGTCCCTCCACGCGCACCGCGTCGCGCAGCGCGCGGGCCACCGCCTTGAAGACCGCCTCGACCACGTGGTGCGTGTTGCGGCCCTCTCGCCGGCGCACGTGCAGCGTGATGGCGCCAGCCGTCGCGCCCCCCCGCCAGACCTCCTCGGCGAGCGGGGGGTCGAACGGCGGCGACCCGAGCCCGGGGGTGTCGGGGGCGAAGGGGACGTCGTAGGCGAGGTACGGCCGCCCCGACAGGTCGAGGGCGACCTCCACGAGCGCCTCGTCGAGCGGGATGAGGCTCGACGCGAATCGCCGCACCCCGGCACGGTCGCCGAGCGCCTCGGCGAGGCAGCCGCCGAGCGCGATCCCGACGTCCTCGACGGTGTGGTGCGCGTCCACCTCGAGGTCGCCGTGCGCGCGCACCACGAGGTCGAAGCCGCCGTGCACCGCGAGCTGCG
>DAIRCY010000007.1:33982-38208 GCA_036796435.1 Acidimicrobiales bacterium | reverse complement strand
CCCCTGATCTACGAGTGCCCACCAGACTTCCTCAGCAGCGTCGCGACGAAGCCGCCGTGCACCGCGAGCTGCGAGAGCATGTGGTCGAAGAACGGGAGGCCGGTGGCGATCTCCGCGTGGCCCGTGCCGTCGACCGACAGCACCACTTCCACCTCGGTCTCCTTCGTCGCGCGCCGGCGTTCGGCGCGCCGGGGGGCCGGCGAGGAGGACGGAGCGACCGTCGCGCTCACCGGAGCGCCCCTGCGAGGGACTCGAGGAACCGTTCGTTCTCCTTCGGCGTGCCCACCGTGACCCGCAGGCACCCCTCGAGACCCGGGCGCGCCGAGAAGTCGCGCACCAAGACGCCGTCTGCGAGCATTGCCGCCCAGACTGCCGCCGCCTCCTTCGAACGAGGCCGGAACAAGAGGAAATTCGCGTCGGACGGCCACGTGTCGACCTCGAGCGCGGCGAGCCCCTCTGCGAGGCGCACCCTCTCCTCGACCACCTGCTCCACCCGTTCACGCATCTCGGCCTCGTAGCGGAGCGCGAGGAGGCCCGCGAGCTGCGTCTGCACCGACAGGTGGTACGGCAGCGCAGCGGCGCGGCATCCCTCCGCGATCTCCGCGGCCGCGACGAGGTAGCCGAGGCGCGCGCCGGCCATCGCCCAGGTCTTGGAGAAGGTCCGCACGACGACGAGGCCGCCGGCGTGCGGGCCGCCCAGGAGGGAACGTGCGGACCACGTAGAGAACTGCCCGTACGCCTCGTCCACCACCACGAGCCCCGGCGCAGCGTCGACGACCGCGCGGACGAGCGAGGGGTCCTCCGAGAGGCCCGTCGGATTGTTGGGCGAGCAGAGGAAGACGACGTCGGGCTCGACGCGCTCGATCGCCGCGACGGCCCGGGCGGGCTCGATCCGGAAGCCTTCGTCTCGCGACTCGGTCACGACCTCCATCCCCGTCAGTCCCGCGATGTGGGCGTGCAATACGTACGTCGGCTCGAAGACGAGGGCGCGCCGTCCGCTGCCGCCATAGGCGAGCAGGAGGCACTGCAGCACCTCGTTGGAGCCGTTGGCGCAGAAGACCTCGGCCGGCTCGACGTCGTGGAGCGCCGCGAGGGCGGCGGCGAGCTCGGGCGCGTCGCGCTCGGGATAGCGGTGGAACTCCACTGCGCCGATCGACTCGGCGTACGCCCGCTGCCACGTCGTAGGGGGCGGGTAGGGCGACTCGTTCGTGTTCAGTCGCACCTCGGCCCGCGTCTGCAGCGAGTGGTAGCCACCGATGGCGACGAGCTGCGCGCGCAACGGCACGGGCGCGCTCACTGCTCCACCGCCCGGCCGTGCGACGGAGGTGCGGAGCCGACGGCGGCGAGCGCGGCGCGGCGCACCGCGATGGACGCCGCGTGCGCGGGGAGCCCCTCGGTCTCGGCGAGCGCCTCGACGCTCGGTCCGAGCGTGTCGATCGCGGCGGGTTGGGCGCTCACCGCGTGGACGTGCCGGAGGAAGTCGTCGGCGCGGAGCGCCGACGCGAAGCGCGCGGTCCGGTTCGTGGGCAGCACATGGTTGGGCCCGGCCACGTAGTCACCGAGACTGGCCGGCGCCCACGGGCCGCAGAAGACGGCACCCGCCGCGCGCACGGCGCCGAGGAGCTTCTCCGCACCCTCGAAGAGGAGCTCCAGGTGCTCGGGTGCGACCAGGTTGGCGACGGCGAGCGCCTGGGTCGCGCCATCGACGATGCACGAGTAGCCCCCACTCGCAAGGGTCCGGGAGAGGTCGTCCCTCCGCGGAGATCTTTCGACCAGGTCCCAGAGCGCGGCATCCACCTCGCCTGCCTTCTCCTCGCTCCAGGTGAGCAGCCACGCGAGCCCGTCGGGGCCGTGCTCCGCCTGGACCGCCAGGTCGACGGCGGCGAACTCGGCGGGCGTGTCCGGCGCCGCGACCACCACGACCTCGGAGGGACCAGCGAAGGCAGAGGCGACGCCGACGACGCCTGCGACCTGCCGCTTCGCCTCCGCCACGTACCGGTTCCCCGGACCGACGACGACGTCCACGCGGCGAAGCGACTCCGTGCCGTACGCCATCGCGGCGATCGCCTGGGCGCCACCGACCGCGTACACCTCGTCGACCCCCGCCAGGACGGCCGCGGCGAGGGTGGCGTCGTCCACCTTCCCGTCGCGCCCCGGTGGGACGCACAGGACCACCTCCTCGACGCCCGCCACCCTGGCCGGCACCGCGCACATGAGCACCGTCGATGGATAGCGGGCCCGGCCCCCTGGGGCGTAGCAGCCCACGCGCTCGACGGGGCGCACGAGGTGGCGGACGCGCACCCCGTGGGCGACGAAGTCCGGCACCGCCGCGAGCTCGTGGGCGTGATAGGCGGCGATGTTGCGGTGCGCCACCAGGAGCGCCTGGCGGAGCGATTCGGGGATGCGCGCGAGCGCGTCGTGCAGCGCCGAGTCGGGGACGGAAAGATCCTCGAGCGCGACGCCGTCGAACTGCCGGGTCAGCTCGAGCAACGCCCGATCCCCTTCGTCACGGACCCGCTCGATGATCGCTGCGACGGACTCCCGCTCGGCGCGGCCGGGCTCGTCGGGTCGCGGCAACGCCGCGGCCAGCTCGCTCCCCTGCAGGCCACGCACGTCGATCCTGGTCAGCATCGGTCCACCACGAAGCTCACGATGCTACCGGGGTCGACTGCGACGGCTTCGCTCCCCGGGCTCCCCGAGCTCCCCGAGCCGCTGAGCACCATGCTCTGCTCGCCGCACCTCGCTCCGATGGGCGCGCGGCTGTCCGCGGACGGCATCATGCGTACGTGGCGACAACGCACGCCGAGCTCTCCTCGATCACCTCGATGCTGACCGAGCTGACCCAGCGGGTCACCGCGCTCGCCGAGCGCGCCCGGGACGGCAACGAGGCGGACCTCGCGACCGCGCTGTTCGCGGTGGAACGTGAGCTGCGGGGCGCCCTGCGCCGGCTGGGGAGGGCGGTGGCGGAGGGCCGCAGCAGCTCCGCCTGAGTGGGGCTCACACCCCGTACTGGACGAGGCTCACACCCCGTACTGGACGAGGTCGTGACCGAGGATCGACGACGCGGCACGAAGCGCGGTCTGCCTCGTGTTCACGATCGCGGCGTTCCGGCGCGCCGCGGTCTCAGCCGTCGAGACGGCGACGAGGTCCGCGGTGCCGGCACGCGCCGCGAGCTCGCCGGTGCGTTGCGCGCCCTCCCGCCCGAGGGGCTCTACCTCGGCACCGGCCAGCAGCGCATCGAGCCGATCGCCGCGGGCCTCCGTTCGGTACGCGTCGGCCACCGCGCCGACCGTGACCACCGGGACGATGCCGAAGGTGAGCGCAGCGCGGTGCAGCGCCCAGATCATCCGGTCGCCGTGGGCAGCCGCCCGCAGTGCGCCCACGCCGTAGACGACCCCGTCGCGGGCCCTCACGGGCGTCTCCGGACGCGCGACGCCATGCCGGAGACCCCCGACAGGAGACGACCGAGCAGGGCTTCACCGGCGGCGATCTCCTCGGCGGTGAGCGATCCCGACTCCGACTCCCATGCCGCGACCCCGCGCAGCCCCTGGCGGACCCGCAACTGGCGCTCCGCCGCGCCGGACAACCACGCGCTGAACGAGACGCCGTCCTCCTTCGCCGCGATCTCCACCGCCTTCGCCACGTCGTCGGAGAGGGAAACCGAACGTTTGGTGACCATTCCCCGAGGGTAGCACCCGAGGTATGACCATGCACCTGCCCGGGTGCCCACGCCGGCGATCGCCGGCGATGAGCAGAAAGACGACGACGGCGCCCTCGTGAGGGCGCCGTCGTCGGGGCGGGGCCAGGCGGCGGATCCCGGCGCTCCGCGCAGCTGGAACCAGGTGGCGGGAACCGGTTCCGAGCCCATCATACAACAGGTGCTCCTAGACGCAATTGCCATCGGCAATGTTTCGCTGCGCTTTCGGCCGCGCCGGAAGGCGCGCCGAGGGGCACACGTCGGCAAGGACGCATGTCGGGCAACGGGGGTTCCGCGCGACACAGACGGCGCGGCCGTGGAGGATCAACCGCAGGCTCAGGGTCCCCCACTCCTCCGGCGGCACGAGGGCGTCGACCTCCCGCTCGACCACCACGGGATCGGAGGAGGCCGTGAAGCCGAGCCGGCGCGAGAGCCGGCCGACGTGCGTGTCCACCGCGAGCCCGGGCTTCCCGAAGGCGACACTGCGGACGACGTTGGCCGTCTTGCGCCCCACACCGGGCAGGGTCAC
>DAIRCY010000007.1:32628-33972 GCA_036796435.1 Acidimicrobiales bacterium | reverse complement strand
TCCTCCATCCCGACGGGGACCTCGCCGCCGAACCGCTCGACCAGCGCCTGCGACATCCCGATGAGGCTCTTCGCCTTCGAGCGGAAGAAGCCGGTCGACCTGATGAGCTCCTCGAGCCGGGCGGGGTCGGCGTGCGCCAACGACTCGGCGTCCGGGTAGGTCGCGAACAGCGCGGGCGTCACGAGGTTCACGCGCACGTCCGTCGTCTGCGCGGAGAGGATCGTCGCGACGAGCAACTGGAACGAGTCTTCGTGACGGAGCGCGCACAGCTCCTTCACGCTGCCGGGATACTCCGTCTCGAGGCGCGCGACGACGACCTTCGCCCGTCCCTTCGGCGTACGCGGCGGCGGCATCCCCGGTGATGGTAGCGACGGGCCGCCGGCACGGATGGGGAGCAGGGCGTGCGGGACGGCGACGGTAGCCTGCTGCCCGTGCCCCCCGGCAGCTCTAACCACGTCCACGTCGACGTGGCCCCGTCCCTCGATGCGGCGCAAAGGGACGAGACCCAGGCGCTGCTCGACGAGGCGCAGGAGATCGACGGCTTCCCCGGGCTGAGCGACCAGGCGCACCTCGGCATCGAAGACGACGCACCTCCCGGCACGCTCTCGTTCCTCGCGCACCTCGAGGGGGAGTCCCGCCTCGCCGGCTACGGCTCGCTCGTCGAGCGGGACGGCGAGTGGCGGATCGAGACGGTGGTCCTGCCCACCCGGCGCGACCCCGAGTGGGACGTCCACGGTGCGCTCGTCGACGCGGCCCTCGCGGAGGTGGCGGCCCGAGGCGGCGGGCCGGTCCGTGCGTGGGTGCGGGAGGACCGCGATCACGTCAGCGACGCGATGGCGGCAAGGGGGCTGCGGCCCTCTCGAGAGCTGCTCCAGCTGCGGGCCCCGCTCCCTCCGGAGGCGGTCCGCGACGCCAGCTCGCCGCCTGTGCCGGTCCGGCCGTTCCGCCCCGGACGCGACGAGAGCGCGTGGCTCGAGGTGAACGCGCGGGCCTTCGCGGATCATCCGGAGCAGGGCTCCTGGACGCTGGCCGATCTCGAGCGGCGCGAGCGCGAACCGTGGTTCGACCCCGGCGGCTTCCTCCTCCACGAGGTGGACGGCAGGCTCGCAGGGTTCTGCTGGACGAAGGTCCACCTGAGCCCGGTGCTCGGGGAGATCTACGTGATCGGCGTCGACCCGGACTTCCAGGGGCGGGGCCCCGGGCGCGCGCTCACGCGCGCGGGGGGCGGCCCTCCCTCCACCTCCACCGAGACGACGTTGCCCGGCTCGAGCGTGTCCGCGCTCGCCCCCGGAAAGAACACGCCGAGTACGCCGAGGCGCTCCGTGCCGTCCAGCAACGGCAGCC
>DAIRCY010000007.1:1929-32618 GCA_036796435.1 Acidimicrobiales bacterium | reverse complement strand
CGCTCACGCGTGCGGGGCTCGGCCATCTCGCGACTCGGGCGGTGCCCATGGCGATGCTCTACGTCGAGGGCACCAACACCCCCGCCCTCGTCTTGTACCGCTCGCTCGGGTTCACGGAGCACCACCGTGAGGTGCAGTTCACAGGCGAGGTGACCGCGGGCTGATCGCGGTCAGGTCGGGTCAGCCGGTTGCGCCGACGGCGATGCCGACCCCGTAGGTGATGCCCGCGGCCACGACCGCCACGAGCAGCTGGCGGGCCGCACTCTTCACCGCAGAGCGTTCCGTGAGCACGCCGATGACGGCTCCGACCAGCAGCGCTGCCACCGCACCGATGACGATGGACGCGACGAGCGCGCCGGTTCCGTGACCGGCGAGCCAGGGGATGAGCGGGAGGAGAGCGCCGATCGCGAAGGTGGCGAACGAGCTCCAGGCGGCCGTGAACGGGGAGCCGAGGGACGTCGGGTCGATGCCCAGCTCCTCTCGGGCGTGGGTCTCGAGGGCGGTCTGCGGGTCGCGCATCATCATGTCGGCGAGCTCGCGGGCGAACGGCGCGGAGATGCCCCTCCGTTCGTAGATGGCGACCAGCTCGCCGCGCTCGGCCGCCGGGCTCTGCGCCAGCGCCTCGCGTTCCACCTCGAGCTCGCGCTCCAAGAGCTCCCGCTGGGCCTGCATCGAGACGAACTCGCCGGACGCCATCGAGAAGGCGCCGGCGACCAGGCCTGCCAACCCCGAGAGCCGCACGATGGTTCCCCCGGGATGGGCGCCGGCGACCCCCAAGATGAGCGAGACGTTCGTGACGAGACCGTCGCTGATCCCGAAGACGGCCGCACGGGCGCCCCCGGACTTGACGTTGCGGTGATGCCGCTCGCCGTGCGCGTTGTGCGTGGACCTCCGGGCCCGGCGGCGCAACCAGGATCCCTCCACATCGCCAGCGTACCGAGACCGCGGAGCACGACCCGACGCCCTCGGAACGCGGACCGGGACACCGCCGGGCCGGCGGGCTGGCAGAATGGTGGGGTGCCCGGCCGTTGGATCGACCACAGTCAGCCGCAGACCCTCCAAGGGGCGGTGCTCTTCTCGTACCTCAATGCGGCGCTCGCGTTGATCTACACCCTGATCCTCGGCCAGTCGCCGTTCCTCGTCGTGTTCATCCTGCTGGCGGTCGCGGCCTTCGGCATCGCCAACGAACGGCGGGTGGCGTACTGGGCAGGGGTCGTCCTCGCGTGCGCCTACGCGCTCGGGGTCCTCGTTCTCATGGTGACCGGTGGCGGCTTCGGGGGGATCTTGAACCTCCTCTTCGCCGGGATCCTCGTCGCGCTGCTGCTCCATCCCGAGAGCCGGCACTACCAACGCATCTGGTTCAAGTAGCCCCGCCGATCACCGCGGCGACGAGGCACGAGGAGAACGCTTGACCACCACCGTCCACGGCGTCGACGAGCTCAAGACCATGGTCGGCCGGCACCTCGGCTACAGCGGCTACGTCCTCGTCGACCAGCAGCGCATCGACCGGTTCGCCGACGCCACCGGCGACCACCAGTGGATCCACGTCGACGTCGAACGCGCGGCGAACGGTCCCTTCGGCACGACCATCGCCCACGGCTACCTCACGCTGTCGCTCGTGCCGGTCCTCCTCGCCGAGGTCGTGCGCGTAGAGAACGTCGCGTTCGGCGTGAACTACGGCTCCAACAAGGTGCGTTTCCCCGCGCCGGTCCCCGTCGGCTCGGAGATCCGGCTGGGCGCATCCATCCACTCCGTCGAAGAGGTGCCGGGAGGGGTCCAGGCTGTCCTCGACGTCGACATCACCGTCCGCGACGCCGACAAGCCCTCGTGCGCCGCGCAGGTGGTGTTCCGCTACTACAGCGCGTGAGGCCGACGAAGCTCCCTTCCGGGAGGGAGAAGACGGTACGTGTCCGGGCGATGTTCGACGCGATCGCGCCCCGCTACGACCTCGTGAACCGTCTCATCACCCTCGGCCTCGACCGGCACTGGCGGGCGCGTACCGTCCGCGCGCTCGGGCTCGCGCCTGGTTCTCTCGTCCTCGACCTCGCCTGCGGGACCGGCGCGCTGGGCGTCCTCGCGCGTCGTCACGGCTATCGCGTCGTCGGCGTCGACATGAGCGCGGGGATGCTCGCCGGGACCGCCGGCGGACTCCCGGCTGCGCTCGGTGATGCCGCATCGCTGCCGTTCGCGACGGGGTCCTTCGACGGGGTGCTGTGCGCGTACGCGCTGCGGAACTTCACCGACCTCGATGCCTCCTTCGCCGAGGCGGCGCGGGTGGTGCGGCCGGGCGGCCGCATCTGCATCCTCGAAGTGGCGACCCCGCCGAACCCGCTCGTCCGGGCGGGCCACCGCGTCTGGTTCCACCACGTCGTGCCTGCGATCGGTGCGGCGCTGTCCGATCCCGACGCCTACCGCTACCTCCCCGAGTCCGTCGCCTACCTGCCCGAGGACCCGGGGCTGCGCGTCATGCTCCGGGAAGCGGGATTCGCGGCGGTGGGCCGCCAGCTCCTCCAGGGCGGGCTGAGCCAGCTCCTCACGGGGACGCGCGCCGGAGAGGCGAGCCGCGGGTGAGCGCGACCGCCCGGCGTGGCGCGCTCGACGCCCGCGCTGGGCTCCCGACGCCGGACGACCTCGTCGCCACGTCGACCGAGGTCCCGGCGACGGCCTGGCCGGAGGCGGTGATCGGTCGGGCCGCGGACCGTGGGCTGCTCGTGTCGGGCCGCTCGCGCCTGTGCGCGGCGTTCGGTGCGGCGGCGTCGCTGCGGCTCCCCCGCGGTCTCGAAGACCCACAGGCGCTCGTCGCGCTCGGCGAGTGGCTGGGCCGGGTCGAGTGCGTCGGCGCGACTCCCGGCGTCGTCGCGCTCGGCGCATTCCCCTTCGACCGCGGGAGCCCGGCGAGCCTCGTGGTCCCGGCTGTGACGTGGTGCCGCGATGCCGAGGGGCGCGCGTGGCGCGTCGACGTGCGACGACGGTCCGCCGACGGGGGGGTCCGGGGCGCCGCCGGACCCGACGAGGGGAGCGCCGGAAGCACCGGGCCCACCTCCGGAGCGTTGCGTGCGCACGAGCACTCGCCGGTCGACCCCTCCGCGCTCGACCAGATCCCGCCGGGGGCCGGCTACGCCGACGCCGTCGCCCGCGCAGTCGAAGCCATTCGGGGCGGCGACCTTCAAAAGATCGTCCTCGCCCGGATGGTGGAGATGAGGCTCCCCCGGACGCCGGCCGCCTCCGACCTGCTCCAGACGCTGTGGGGAGGCGAGGCGATCTTCTCGCCGTTCTCGGTGCCCACCGCGTCGGGCCGCTTGGTCGGTGCGTCGCCCGAGCTGATCGTCGCCCGCCAGGGACAGGCCGTCCTCTCGCACGCGCTGGGTGGCACGGTCCCCATCGACGAGGACGGGGGCGACACCGCTGCCGGAAGGCTCCTCGCCTCTGCCAAGGACCGCGCCGAGCACCGGCTCGTGGTCGAACAGATCGTGGACGCGCTCGCCGCCCGGTGTGCGTCCCTCTCGGTTCCAGACGAGCCGACCGTGGTGCGGCTGCGTTCGGACGCCCGGCTCGGGACGTTGATCCGCGGCACGCTCGGCGCCGACTACGAGAAGGGCGACACTGCCCTCGCCCTGCTCGGCCTGCTGCACCCGACGCCTGCGGTCGGGGGCGTGCCCCGTCCGGTCGCGCTGGAGCGCATCGCCGCGCTCGAAGCTGCGCCACGGGGCTTCTGGGCAGGCGCGGTCGGCTGGACCGATGCAGAGGGCGACGGCGAGTGGGTGCTCGCGATCCGTTCCGTCGAGCTCGAGGACCGACGTGCCCGCGTGCGCGCCGGCGCGGGGATCGTCGCCGACTCGGACCCGCAGGCCGAGCTCGCCGAGACGACGGTCAAACTGCGTCCGGTGGTGGACGCGCTCTGGCCGGGCGCCTCGGCGCTCCTCTGAAGGCCGGCGCCCGTTCCCCTTCCCGCTCCACTCCCCCGCTCTCCATCTCCTCTTCCGCCTCGACACGCGCTCGCGCAGCTGGCACCCCCGGGAACCGCTCCGCGCGGGTCGCACGCCCGGGAGACCGCACCGTCGTGGCGAGCGGGATCTCGACTCCGAAGACGTTTCCCTCGGTGTCGTGGCGCGGATGCACCCACGCCCGCCCTCCGAGGGCGTCGGCGATGGCGCGGACGATCGACAGGCCGAGACCGGTCCCCTCGCCCGTGCGCGAGCGGTCTCCCCGGTAGAAGCGGTCGAAGACCCGCGCGCTCGTCGTCACTGTAAGTGCGGGGCCCTCGTCGATCACCCGGAGGACCCCCATCTTCTCTTCGGCGGTGACCTCCACCCGCACCGCCGAGCCGGGGACGGTGTGCACGAGGGCGTTGCGGACGAGGTTGTGCGCGACCTGCGCGAGGCGGTCCCGGTCCCCGGAGACCGTCACCGCCGAGGGGGCGACGAGCTCGATTGGCCGTTCGGGCTGGGTCAGCTGCGCATCGTCCACCGCGTCCCGGCAGATGCGGCGCAGGTCGACCGGCGAGCGCTCGAGCGGCCTTCCCTGGTCGAGCCGCGCGAGGAGCAGCAGGTCGTCCACGAGGACGCTCATCCGGCCGGCTTCGCGCTCCACGCGCCGTAGTGCCTTCGCCCGTTCCTCCTCCTCGACGATCGCGCCGTTGCGCAGCAGCTCCGCGTACCCGCGTATCGAGGTGAGCGGCGTGCGCAGCTCGTGGGAGGCGTCGGCGACGAACTGGCGCAGACGCGTCTCGGACGCCGATTTCTCCGCGAAGGCTTCTTCGATCCGGCCGAGCATCGTGTTGATCGCCGCGCCAAGCCTCCCGACCTCGGTCTCGGCGTCGGCAGGCTCGAGCCGGCGCGCCAGGTCGGCCCCCGAGGCGATCTCTCCGGCGGCACGCGCCATGTCGTCGAGCGGCCGGAGCCCGCGCCGCACGATCCACAGGGCGAGCACGCACAGTGAGAGCAGCACGGCGACTGAGACCCCGCCCTCGATCTGGAAGAGCGAGGACAAGGTCTCGTGGGTCTGCGTGAGCGGCACTGCCACGATCACCGTCCCTTGGGGGACGCGTGCCGCGGCCGCTCGGTAGCTGACGCCGTGGAGGGAGGAGAGTGTGAAGTCGTACGGGCTCGGCCGGTACGGGCCGCTCGGCTCGCCGAGTGTCGGCGACAGGCGCACCGAGCGCGGGACGACCGGGCGGGGTGTCGGGCGCAGCGGCGACCCGGAGGGACGAGTCGTGGCCGGCACGCCGTTGCCGCCGAGGACGAGCACGTACACCTCGGGGCTGATCCGGTCGTCGATGCCTGTGGCCGTCGGTCGGATCCCCTTGCGGTGGACGTAGACGAGGTACCGGGCGGTGTTGGCCCGGGCGAAGGTGAGCTGCGCGTCGATCCGGCCGAGCAGGAAGGAGCGCAGCGACGTGTACGTCACCACGTCCGCCACGAGGAGCCCGATGACGAGCAGCACGCCCATCGCCAGCATCAGGCGTCTGCGCAGCCGCACGGCGCTCTCGCCTCAGTCCTTCGGCAGCCGCAGGCTGTAGCCGACACCCCGCACGGTGTGGATCAGCGGGGGGCCGTGCTCGTCGAGCTTCTTTCGGATGTAACTGATGTAGGTCTCGACGATGTTCGGATCGCCGCTGAACGAGTAGTCCCACACGCTGTCGAGGATCTCTGACTTGGGCACCACGCGGCGGGGGTGCTCGAGCAGGTACTGCAGCACCCTGAACTCGGTCGCCGTCAGCTCGATCTCGTTGCCGTTGCGCCACAGCTCGTGGGTGTCGACGTTCATCACGAGGTCCGAGTACCGCAGCTCCGCGCCGTCCGGGCTGTCGTGGCCGGCGCGCCGCAGCACGGCTCGGACACGGGCGACCAGCTCGTCGAGGCTGAACGGCTTGGTCACGTAGTCGTCTGCCATGCCGAGGCCGAGCACCTTGTCCTCGGTGCTGTCGCGGGCGGTCAGGAAGACCACCGGCACGCCCACCCCGCTCTCGCGGAGCCGCCGGCACACCTCGGTCCCCTCCATGTCCGGCATCATCACGTCGAGCATGACGAGGTCGTAGCGGCCTGGTTGCGCCAGCTGCAGCGCTTCGCGGCCCGAGCCCGCCACCTCGACGGTGAACCCCTCGAACCGCAGCGCTGCCGCGAGGAGGTCGCTGATGAAGGGCTCGTCGTCGACGACGAGGATCCGCTCGCCTTCCGAGCTCACCGCTCCATGATCGCAGACGGCCGGCGCAGACCGGCGAAGGCCGGCCCGGGCCCCCCCGCCAGCTCCGCGGCGAGCCGGCCGAGCCCCCACCATGCCACGAGGAAGAAGGCCTCAACGACGATGGCAGAGGACATCTTCGACTCCCCCGCGATGCGGTCGACGAAGCTGATCGGGACCTCCTTGATCGGGGCGCCGGCTTGCTTCGCCCGGTAGGTCATCTCGATCTGGAACCCGTAGCCGTCGGCCCTGATGCGGTCGAGGTCCAGCCGCTCCAGCACCGAAGAGGCGTAGACGCGAAACCCGGCGGTCGAGTCCCGCACGCCGAGGCCGAGGACTGCGTCGGCGTAGCGGTTGCCGCCCCACGACAGCAGGTGGCGATACCAGGACCAGTTGGGGATGGAGCCTCCGGGCACGTAGCGGGAACCCACCACGACCTCGTAGCCGTCCTCGAGGGGGGCGACCAGGGAGGGAAGCGCGGCCGGATCGTGGGAGAAGTCCGCGTCCATCTCCACGCAGGCGTCGTACCCGGCCGCAAGACCCCACCGGAAACCCACCCGGTAGGCGCTTCCCAGGCCTGCCTTCTCGGGCCGCCGGAGCACGTGGACGTCGCCCAGCTCGACGCCTGCCTTCTCTGCCAGCTCTGCGGTCCCGTCCGGGCTCCCGTCGTCGACGACGAGCGTCCCGGCAGCGGGGAGCGCGGCGTGCACCTGGCGCAGGAGCGCCTCGATGTTGGCCGCCTCGTTGTACGTCGGGACCACGACCAGGACACGCACGGCGAGGCAGCTTACGTCGGAGCTGGTTGACCAGGACCGCAGGGTGCCTGCATCGCCCGCAGGCCACTCGAGAACACACGGCGACGTTCCTCGCATGGGAGCATGTGGCCGTGGTGGAGCCGCTCGAGCACCCGGGTACGTCCGCGCCCGGAGCCCCGCTCCACCCGCCGGCGGGCCCGATCGCCCCGCCCGCCGGGGCGTCCGCCGGGCCGTCCGCCGGTCCGTCCGCCGGGCCTCCCGCGAGCACCCCGGAGCCGGCTCACCGGCCGCCCAGCGCGCGCCGTGTGCGGCTGCTCCGGTGGTGGCGGTCGCCGCCCCTCCGATGGGCCGTCGCCGTGATCGTGCTCCTCTTCATCCTCGAGTACATCCTGCTCCCCGACATCGGAAATGCCCGGCGGTCGATCGCGGAGCTCCAGAAGGTGAACATCCTCGGCCTCCTCGTCGCCGTCGGCCTCGAGGTGCTGGCGCTCGTCGCCTATGCAGAGCTCAGCCGCACGGTGCTGTCCCCCGACGCGCCGCGCCGCAACGTGCTGTTCCGCGTGAACCTCTCGAGCATGGCCTTGAGCCACGTCGTGCCGGGCGGTACCGCGCCGGGGACCGCCCTCGCCTACCGGCTCCTCACCGACCTCGAGGTCCCGAGCGGCACGGCGGCGTTCGCGCTCGCCACCCAGGGCGTCGGCTCGGCCGTGGTCCTGAACGCCATCTTCTGGTTCGTCCTGCTCATCTCGATCCCGCTCAACGGCTACAACAAGCTCTACGGCTACGGCGCCATCGCCGGCATCATCGTCTTCCTTCTGTTCGCCGGCACGGTGCTGCTCCTCACCCGTGGGCAGCGGCGCGCGCTCGAGCGGCTGCACGACTGGGCGGCGAAGATCCCCTTCGTCAACGCGGACAAGGTGACGGCGCTCGTCCAGACGATCGCCGACCGGCTCCAGATCCTCCTGCGTGACAGGTCGCTGCGTGCGCGGGCGCTCGTCTGGGCGACTGCCAACTGGCTGTTCGACGCGGCGTCGCTGTGGGTCTTCGTGCTCTCCTTCGGCCACGTCGTCTCGCCCATCGACCTGCTCGTCGCGTACGGCCTGGCGAACATCCTCGCCGTCATCCCCATCACCCCGAGCGGGCTCGGGGTCGTCGAAGGCGTCTTGATCCCGACCCTGGTCGGCTTCCACCTCCCGAAGACGGTCGCCATATTGAGCGTCCTCTCCTACCGGCTGGTGAACTTCTGGCTGCCGATCCCTGCCGGCGGCGCCTGCTACCTGTCGCTCAGGTTCGGGCACGAGGGCAAGGCTCGACGCAAGCTCCGCAACGGCTCGCACCGGGCGACCGGCCGGCGGGGCGCCCGAGTGGACACACCGGCGACCTGAGCCCTCCGCTCACCCGTCGTGGCGGGGGTCCACGTCCCGTCGGCGGCGGGCGCGCTCCACGGCGAGCTCTTTCAGGCGCCGCTGGGAATCGATGCCCTTCACGGGACGCAGCCGCGCCCAGCTCCCGTCGGGGTTCAGGGTCCAGGCGTTCACGTCGTCGGTGAACACGAGGTCGAGGACCTCGAGGAGACGGCTCTGGAGCTCGGGATCCCGCACGGGGGTGAGGACCTCGATCCTGCGGTCGAGGTTCCTCTCCATGAGGTCCGCAGACCCGATGAACAGCTGCATGGGGACGGAGCCCGATGCGCCGCCGGTGTCGCGGTGCGGCGCGTCGTCCCTCGAGCCGCCGAACCGGTAGATGCGGGAGTGCTCGAGGAACTGGCCGACGATCGAGCGGACGTTGATCGTCTCGGAGAGGCCGGCGACGCCGGGGCGCAGGCTGCACATCCCGCGCACCGCCAGGTCGATCGGCACCCCTGCGCGCGACGCCGTGTACAGCGCGTCGATCATCTCGGGGTCGGTGAGCCCGTTCACCTTGAGCACGATCCGCCCGTTCTCCCCCGCCTCGGTCTGCCGGGCGATGAGCTCCAGGACCCTCGCGCGCAGCGTGACCGGGGCCACCAGGATCTCCCGGTACTCGGACTGGCGGCTGAACCCGGTGAGGTAATTGAACAGGTCTCCCACGTCCGCGCCGATGGCGGCGTCGGAGGTGAGCAGGCCGAGATCCTCGTACACGGCCGCGGTCCGGGAGTTGTAGTTGCCGGTCCCCACGTGGCAGTAGCGGCAGATCCCTTCGTCCTCCCGTCGCAGGACGAGCACGGTCTTCGAGTGGGTCTTCAGGCCGACGAGCCCGTACACGACGTGCACCCCTGCTTCTTCGAGGGCCTTCGCCCACCCGATGTTTGCCTGCTCGTCGAAGCGCGCCTTCAGCTCCACGATCGCGGCGACCTGCTTGCCGCTCTCGGCCGCTTTGATCAGCGACGCCACGATCGGGCTGTCGCCAGAGGTCCGGTACAAGGTCTGCTTGATGCCGAGCACCTGGGGGTCGTCGGCCGCCTGCGCCACGAACGCCTCGACCGACGTCGCGAACGAGTCGTAGGGGTGGTGGACGAGGACGTCGCGCTCGCGCAGGATGCCGAAGAGGTCGGTCGGCTCGTTGCCCGCCGTGGCCAGGTGGGGCGGCGTCATCGGGGTCCAGGTCTCGGCGTGGAGATCCGGGCGGTCGAGCTCGTACACCGCCCACAGGCCGGAGAGGTCGATCGGCGCGTCGAGGGTGTACACCCCGTCGTGGGGGACGTCGAGCTCGATCCGAAGCCGCTCGATCAGCGCCGGGTCCGCCGCCGAGGTGATCTCGAGGCGGACGGCGCTGCCGAACCGGCGGCGCCGAAGCTCCATCTCCACCGCCACCAGCAGGTCGTCGGCCTCGTCCTCCTCGACGGCCAGGTCGGCGTTCCTCGTCACCCGGAAGGTGTCGTGTTCCCCGATGGCCATCCCGGGGAACAGCGTGTGCAGATGTGCGGCGATGACCTGCTCGAGGGGGACGAACCGCTCACCGTCCGGCATCACCACGAATCGCGACAAGACGGGGGGCACCTTGACCCGCGCGATCCGCTCGTCCCCCGTCGCCCGGTCGCCGACCTCCACGAGGAGGTTGAGCGAGAGGTTCGAGATGTAGGGGAACGGGTGGCCGGGGTCGACGGCGAGAGGGGTCAGCACCGGGTAGATCTGCCGGTCGAACACGTCGACCAGATAGGCCCGGTCGTCGTCGTCGAGCGACGTCCAGCCAGAGAGCCTGATCCCGGCGTCGGCCAGCGCAGGCACCAGCACGTCGAGGAAGATCGAGTCCTGGCGGGCCACGAGCGCCGCCACCCGCTGGCGTATGGCGGCGAGCTGCTCGCCCGGACGGAGGCCGTCGACCGAGCGCGCCCGCACGCCCGCGAGGAGCTTGTCCTGGAGCCCTGCCACGCGAACCTGGAAGAACTCGTCGAGCGCCTCGGCGAAGATCGCCATGAACTTGACCTGCTCGAGCAGCGGGAGCCGGGTGTCCTCGGCGAGGTCGAGCAGCCGCGACATGAAGTCGAGGCGGGACAGCTCCTTGTTCGTGAACCGCTCGTAACCGTAGGAGGCGATCGGGCCGGGCACCGGGATCGTGCGCCGCTCGCCCGCAAGCGACTCCTCTCGCGCCATGGCCGACAACGTCCCGATCCGGGACGGCGGCGGTGAGGGGAAGGCGGGGCCGGTGGACGGGGGGGCCACCGGGGAACTGGTACCGGTCGCCGCTGCCGGGGTCACCGGCACGCCCTCGCCCTGGTCGGGGGGCGTGCGCTGGAGTGCCATGAAGCCTCTCCAGCGTACACGCCCCGCTACGCTTCCGGCCGTGGCGACGACCACAGTGCTCGAAGCACCAGCCCGCCGCGCGAGCCGGCTCCCGGCGTGGCGCAGTGGCCCCAAGCCCAAGCGCCGGACCGAGCTCGGGCTGTTGGTCTTCGCGGCGGTGATCACCGTTGCGCTCTACGTGATCGCCGAGGTGGGCGCCAAGGGCAAGGTGCCCCCCCACGTGGGGCCCATCCTGGCGGTGATCCTCGGCATGGCGATCGTCGCCCACGTGGCAAACCGGTGGCTCGTGCCGGACGCGAACGCCGTGATCCTTCCCCTCGCCGCCCTCTTGAACGGGATCGGTTACGTCGTCATCGTCCGTTTCACACCGCCGGCGGCAAAGGCGCAAGCGACGTGGGCCGTCATCGGGATCGCGTGCTACATCGCGATCCTCCTCGTGTTCCGCCACACGCGGGACATGGACCGCTACCGGTACCTCCTGCTCGGGCTCGCGATCGCGCTGCTCATCTCCCCGCTGATCCCGCACCTCGGCAAGCCGGTCACAACAACGCGGCTGTGGGTCGGCCTCGGCCCGATCACCTTCCAGCCGGTCGAATTCGCCAAGCTCCTCTTCGTCGTCTTCTTCGCCTCGTACTTCGCAGAGAAGAAGGAGCTCCTCTCGATCCCGACCGCGCGCGTCGGGGACCGCCTCTTCTTGGACCCCCGACCCCTCGTGCCGATCCTGCTGTTCTGGGCGTTCGCGATGGCCGTCATCGCCCTCGAAGACGACGTGGGCTTCGCCATGCTCATCTTCACCATGTTCGTCGTCCTCCTGTGGATCACGACCGGACGGTGGGCGTACATCGTCTTTTCGATCGTGCTCTTCGCGATCGGCGCCTTCGCGGCCGCGCACCTGTTCCACCAGGTGAGGACACGTATCGACCTGTGGCTCCACGCAGCGCCCAATACGCAGCTCGGTTACGGCTTCTTCGACTTCGCACACGGGGGCATCGGCGGGTCGGGCCTCGGGACCGATCCCCTCGCCGGCGCCTTCCCCTGGATGCACATCACGACCGACATGGTGTTCGCCGGGATCGGTGACCAGCTCGGGTTCATCGGCGCCGCCGCGGTGGTGATCGCGTTCGTGCTGCTGGTGGGATCGGGCCTGCGCGTCGCGCAGGCGGCGCGCTCGGACTTCGCCCGCCTCGTCGCGGTGGGGCTCACCGCGGTGCTCGGGTTCCAGGCGTTCTTCATCATGGCCGGCGTGACGCGGCTCCTCCCCTTCACCGGGATCACGCTCCCATTCGTCGCCTACGGGGGGTCGTCGCTCGTCGCGAACTACGCCCTGATCGCGCTCTTGATGCGCGTCTCGCAGGAGGGTTCCTCCACGCTCACGGAGCGGGCGACGGGCGTCAGCCTTCCGAGCGACACACCCTTCCTCGTCGCCTCGTAGGGCCCGCCAGGCCGCGCTCGCTACTCGCCTGCGCCAGCCGGCGGCTCGGGAGGCACGTCACCAGACATCGCGAAGAGCCGCTCGTCGCACAGCACCGGCGCAGCCACGCGTTGGCGCAGCGCCAGGCAGATCCCGTCACTCGGCCGGCACGAAAGGACCTGCCGCCCGCCCGGACCGACGAGCTCCATCTCCGCGAAGTACGTGGCTCCGGTCCGTCCCGTGAGCCGGACGGCGACGATCTCGATCCCGTAGCGCTCCAGCGTGAGCGCGAACAGGTCGTGGGTGAGCGGGCGGGGCGCGGTCGTCCCGGCGAGCGCGTGCGCGAGGGCCACCCCTTCGGCGGTCCCGATGCGGAAGGACAGCCGGGCCCCCGGCCCCTCTCCGTCTTCGAGCGTCACGGTCGGGAACTGGTCCGGTAGCACGACGTCCACCGACGCCGCCCGCACGATCCGGTACGTGGAGAGCCCCTTCGGGGGCAACGTGTGGACGAAGGGCTTGTCCTCTCGCCCTGCCGCGACCCCGTCCACGCCGCTAGCCCCCGCGGCGGGCGTACACGCTCAGGGCCAGCCCGATGCCGCTGAAGAACGCGATCACCGCCGTCCCCCCGTAGCTGATGAACGGGAGCGGGATCCCGGTGATCGGCATGATGCCCATGGTCATGCCGGCGTTCTGGAAGGTGCTGAACGCGATGAAGGCGAACACCCCGGCGCAGATGAGGCGGCCGAAGTCGTCACGGGCGATCTGGCCGACCCGCAGCACGCGCCACGCGAGGAGAAAGAGCAGGCCGAGCACTCCGACCGCGCCGACGAAGCCGAGCTGCTCACCCACCGCCGTGAAGATGAAGTCGGTCTGCTGCTCGGGCACGTAGCCGAGGTTCGTCGCCGCGCCGTGGCCGATGCCGGTGCCGAACAGGCCGCCGGCCCCGATCGCGTCCTTTGCCTGTTGCAGGTTGTAGACGGCACCGGCGAGTGTGCCCGACGGGTGCTTTGTCGACTGGTGCAGGAAGCTCGTGATGCGCAGCACCTGGTAGTGGTGGAGGAGCCCGGCTGCGAGCACGAGCGCGACCAGCCCGGCCGCACCGATCAGCAGCGCGACGAGGACGCGGGTCGGCAGCCCCGCGACCGACAGCATGACGAGCAGCACCACCGACATGATGATTCCGGTCCCGAGGTCCGGCTGGACCATCACGAGGCCGATCGGGATCGCTCCAAGCACGAGCACCTTGACGACGTCGAGCCAGGTGAGGCCCTCGGGGCGGCGAGAGCAGTAGGTGGCGACGGCGATGACGAGGCCGAGCACCGCGAACTCCGAGGGCTGGATCTGGATCGGGCCGAGGTTGAACCAGCGCGCCGAGCCGAGCGGGGAATGCGTGCCGACGTGCGGCACCATCACCGCGAGGAGGACGAACAGCGACAGCCCGTAGATGGCCATCCCGAAGGACTCGAGCCGCCGGTAGTCGAAGAGGCCCACGACCCCCATCGCCACGATGCCGAGCACGACGAAGAGCGCCTGGCGCTTCAGGTAGTGGGTCGGGCTTGTCCCTGCGAGCACCAACGGGCCACGCGTGGCCGTGTACACCATCACGACCCCGATGATCGAGGCGATCACCGAGCCCGCGATGAGGAGGGGGTCCACGACGACGACCGGCCGGCGCACCATGAGCCGGCGGGAGTGTGTGGCCGATCGCGGGGAGGGCCTCGCCCCGGTGCGGTACGGCGCTTGCACGAGGGTCAAGGGTACCGGCCCCAAGCGCGTCACAAAGGGCGCTCCGAGGGCGGCGCACCGTCTGCCGACACGGCGCGCCACATCGCCTCCACCGGGGCGGCCCGCCCCGACCACCGCTCGACTTGGAGGGCCGCCTGGTGCACGAGCATCCCCAGACCGTCGAGCGTGGCAGCACCTCGGGCCGCCGCCGCGGCGAGCCAGCGGGTCGGTCGGGGCGCGTAGACGAGGTCGACGACGAGCTGGTCCGGCCCGAGCAGCGCGGGGTCGAGGGGCGGAAGGCCGTCGGCCTGGGCCGTGCCGGCCATCCCGACGGGGGTGGCGTTCACGACGAGGTCGGCCTTCGCCGCTTCCGACGCCTCCCCGACCCTCCCTGCCGGCCCCGCGAGGAGGCTCGCCGCCGCGGCCCGCTGCGCTGTGCGGGCGGCCACGACCACTTCGGCAGCACCCGCCTCGCCCAGGGCGTGCACGACGGCCCTCGCCGCGCCGCCCGCGCCGAGGACGAGGCAGCGCCGGCCCTGCGGATCGAACCCCGCGCCTCGCCGGAGCGACGCGAGGAAGCCTGCGCCGTCGGTGTTGTCGCCGAGGAGGCCGTCCGCGTCGACGACGACGCAGTTGACCGCCCCGATCCGCGCGGCCGTGGTGGTCGTGCGGTCCACGCACGACACGACTGGCTCTTTGAACGGCATCGTCACCGACAGTCCGCGGACGCCGAGGGCCGCCGCCCCGGCCACCGCCGCCGCCAGACGGCCCGAGACGACCGGGAACGCGACGGACACCCAGTCGATCCCGAGGGCGGCGAACGCCGCGTTGTGCAGGGCGGGCGACCGCGAGTGTGCGACTGGGTCCCCGATCACGCCGACCACGACCGACGAGCCCGACGGCCACCCGGCCTCACCCGCCGCCGGCGGGGGGGTCATGTGGTCGAGCCGGAGGTCGAGCCGGAGGACGACGATGCGTTCTTCGCCGCGTTCTGCGCCGCCTCCTGGATCAGGGCCTGCTGCTGTGTGTATGTGGACGCGAACTTCATGATGGAGTTCTTCGCTGTCACGAGCTCGAAGTAGAGCCAGGAGCCCGGCGGCGCGTGCACCGCGGCGCGCAACGCGGTGAGCGACGGCGTGCAGATGGGCGTCGGGGTCAATCCGGCGTGCAGGTACGTGTTGTAGGGGGTTGTCTGCTGCTCCTCTTGTGGCGTCACCTGGCCGCCGTCCTTCCCGAGCGAGTAGAGCACGGTGGATGTCATGTCGAGTTGCATCCCGTCGCCGAGCCGGTTGAAGATCACCCTTGCGACCTGCCCCATGTAGCGGGTGAAGTAGCCCTCCTTCTGGGTGATCGACGCGAGCGTGACCAGCTGGTACGCGTCGAGCCCCGCGATCTTGGTCGTCGGGGTGAGGCCGACCGAGCGCGCCTCGGTGACGAAGCGGGCGACCATCTTTTCGAGGAGCGCATGGCCGCTCTCCCCCGGCAGGATCCGATAGGTCCCGGTCCCGATCAACCCTTCGAGCGACGTGGTTCCCGCCGGCTGGAAAGGAGAGTGGACGCCGCTGTCGGCGCCTGCGCGGGCAAACGGCTGGGCGAGGTTGCTCCGGAGCGACGTGAGCTGCCGGGCGATCTCCGAGATCGTCGTCCCGGGCGCCACGTCGACGGCCGCGACGTTCGGCCCGGCGTCGAGCGCGGCCTTCGCCGCGGAGAAGGGCAGGTTCTGGTGGAGGTAGTACGTGCCGGGGTAGGCGGTGGGCGAACCGTGCACGAAGGACCAGAGGTGGAAGGCGAGCGATGTCCCGATCACGTGGTGCTGTGCGAGCGCCGCTTCGATCGTGCCGAGGGACTCTCCGGACCTCACCTGGACGAGGACGGGCTTGCCCGGCCTGCCGGACGGGTTGGCCTCCGTCTCGTACCACGCGAACAGGCCGCCGAGGACGACCACCACGGCGAGCGCGGCGGCGATGACGCGGCCGCGCCGCGTGAGTCGCCGGCGCCGCCTTCCGCCGGCCTCGTAGGTGCGCGCCGCCGGACGAGCTCTTCCTGCATGCTCGCGCGTCACGCGGCGCGCGGAACCGGGAATGCTCGCGCCCACCGGCGGCGGGCCGCTGCGAAGCCTCCCTCGTACGACAGACCCGTCGGCGGCCTCCGCACCGTCCACCGCGACCCTGCCATTGCTCCGCTCAGCCGCTGCGATCGCCGCGCGGCTGACCGGCGGCACACCGTGCGGCGGCGTGTCGTCGGGCGCGTCGTCGGGTCCTGTCGAAAGTGTCGGGCTCATCGTGAGTCGAGCCATGATTGCAGCAAGACGGTCGCGGCCGCACTATCGACCCGCATCCGGCGTTGCGGACCGGAGGCGCCGGCGGTCCCGAGCGCAATCTCCGCGCTGACAGTCGTGAACCGCTCGTCGAAGAGCTCGACGCGCACGCCCGTCCCCTCGAGGAAGGTCGCGATCGCCGCGGCCTCCTCTTCTGCAGCTTGGGCCGCCGTGCCCCGGCTCCCGTCGAGGGAGAGGGGAAGCCCGACCACCACGACGTCGGCGCGCACCTCCTCGGCCACGTCTGCGATCGCCCGATGGTCGAGGTCCCTGTCCTTGTGCCGTTCGATGAACCCGCGAGGGAAGGCGAGGGCTCCCGCGGCGTCGCTCACCGCGACCCCGATCCGGCGCGACCCGAGGTCGACGCCGACAGCCCGCGCCATGCCTCGGGTCCTCAGCGCTCGACCGGCAGACGCCGTGTCGTGACGATCGGGCCGAGCTCGGCGTCCATCGCGGCGCACACTACCGGTGCTGCCGGCGGCTTCCCCTTGTTTTCGTGCCCGACGTCGTGGCGCCGGGCGTCGGGGCGCGTCGGTGCGCGTGCGAAGGTGGCGGCTCCCCGATCCGCCGCCACAGCTCCGCCTCTCGGCGGTCGCGCTCCTCCCGTGCGACGCCGACCGCGTCGCGCAGCCGGCCGCCCATCTCGCGAGCAGCCTGCAGCGCCTCGCTCCCGGCCACCGCCGGCGACAGGAGCTCGACGGCGCGGCGGACCCGGCGGCGTACCCGCCGTTCGGCCCACAGCGTGCCCGCGACGCCCAGCGCCACCCCGGCGCCCAGCCAGAGAGGGCGCCGCATCATCGTCTCGGCCCGACGAGGGCGCCGCGGCGAGCCCGGCGCGCGGGGACCGCCTCGGGCCTCTCCGAGGGCTGTGCCAGTTGCCCTGCGGCACGCCCCCCGTCCCCTGCACGGCCCCTGTCCCCTGCACGGCCCGCATCCCGGCCAGCATCCCGGCCAGCGCCCGGACCGCTGGACCGGCTGCTCGCCGCGTCCTGTGGCCCCGAGAGACTGCGCAGGCCGCCGACCGCCCCGGCACGCCAGGCCAGCAGCCGCACGACGGGGTTGGCGAACGCGCGGCGCGCCATGCGGGAAGCCCGGTCCACGGCCGCCGTCACCGCCTCGGTGTCAGCCAGGACGGCATCCACGCGAGCGATCTCCTTGGCGGCGTGCCCGGCCGCCGCCCGCGCCTCTTCGACGAGCGGAAGTGCCTCGTGGCGCAGCACCTCGATGCCCCGCTCGAGCCGGCGAACCTGGCCCACCAGCACGAACGCAGCGCCGAGCGAGACGATGGCCCCGAGGGAGCCGATGCCGGCCGCGACCACCACGACGACGTCTGCGGTGCTCACCCCACGAGCGTATCCGCGGGTCCCGGCAGAGCGCCGTCGAGGAGCGGGGCGTCCGACCTGCGGGGCGTGACGAGCGCACCGACAGGGACACCGTGTGGACAGGGCCGGCCGCCCAGTACCGCCCAGTACCGCCCAGTACATGGATTACCTCCTGCAATTGACCGCGTCGAACGGCTAACGTTTGCGCGTGCAGCAAATCTCGAGCGCGGAGGCTCGAACCCGCACCCTGCCGGCCCTGCCGCCGCGCCTGGCGGGACTCATCGCCCTCACCAAGCCGCGGATCATCGAGCTCCTGCTCATCACGACGGTCCCGACCATGTTCGTCGCCTCCCACACCGTCCCCTCGTTCCGGCTGGTGGCGGAGACGGTGGTCGGGGGGACCTTCGCCGCCGGCGGGGCGAATGCCTTCAACATGTTCTACGACCGCGACATCGATGCGGTGATGAACCGCACGAGGCGCCGGCCGCTCGTGGCGGGAACCGTCTCCCCGTCCGACGCCGTGGTGCTCTCGGCCGCCCTCGAGGTGGCCGCGTTCCTCCTGCTCTGGCTCACGGTCAACCTGCTCTCGGCACTCCTCGCCCTCGCTGCGGCCGCCTTCTACGTCGGCGTCTACACGATGTGGCTGAAGCGCCGCTACAAGAGCAACATCGTGATCGGGGGCGCGGCGGGCGCCGTGCCTGTCCTCGTCGGATGGAGCGCCGTCACCGGCCACCTCGCCGCCCCGGCCTGGATCATGTTCGGCATCGTCTTCGCCTGGACTCCGCCCCATTTCTGGGCGCTCGCAATCCGGCACCGGGCCGACTACTCGAGGGCGTCCGTGCCGATGCTGCCCTCGGTGGCCGACACCACGAAGGTCGTTCGCCAGATCCTCGCGTACACGTTGCTGGTGGCTGCGCTGTCGGTCCTGCTGGTCTTCGTCGCGAAGCTGGGCTGGGTCTTCTTCGGGATCACCCTCTGTCTCGACGCAGGGTTCTTCTACTACGCCCTCGCGCTGCGGTCGGACCCGACGCCCAAGCGCGCGATGCGCCTCTTCGGCTACTCCATCTCGTACCTCTCGGGCCTCTTCCTCGCGATGGGAGTGGTCGCGCTCATCCGGCATCCCTGATCGGCCATCATGGCCGACGTGGTGACCGAGGGCGCCGAGGTGCACGACAGACGCGCGGCGGATGCCGCCCGACCTGATCCCGCGCGCCCGGCCCCTGCCTCGCCGATCGTGCCGGGACCGCCACAGTTTCCGCGCCGCGTCGTCATCGCGATCGTCGCTGCCGTCGTCGGTCTCGTGGTGCTCACCGTCGTGGTCAATCGCATCGCCAGTTCGGCGGGTCCGTCGACGACGCCGACGCAGGTCCACAAGGTGGTAGGCGGCACCCCCCCGCCGCCCGACGCGAGCCAGCTCCACGCTCCGCTTCGCGACCTTCTCGACCTGATGACCCTGCACGGAAAGCCTGCCGCCGGCTTCTCCCTCACCGACGCCGCAACTGGAAAGACGCTGACCCTCCAATCGTTCGCCGGCCGGGTGGTCGTCCTGACCTTCGCCGACGCCAACTGCGAGGACATCTGTCCCGTCCTGGCGGCGGAGCTGCACGCGGCGGCAGCCGATCTCGCAAAGACGAAGGCGCCGGTCGCATTCGTCACGGTGAACAGCGACCCCCTGGCGACCGCACCGAAGGACGCGGCGATCCTCCGCCAGCCGCTCCTCGCGTCGACGCCGGGCTGGACCTTCCTCACCGGGCCGGTGCACGAGTTGAACGGCGTCTGGAAGAAGTACGGCGTCTCCATCACAGTCGACCCGGCAACGGGCGCCGTCAGCCACAACGACCTCCTGTACTTCATCTCCCCCCACGGCGCGCTCGAGTGGCGCGCACTGCCGTTCGCCGACCAGCTGGCGGACGGTTCGTACGCGCTCGCCCAGCCCGTGGTCGACCGCTTCGCCTCGGGGATCGCCCGGTACGCGGCGGAGCTGGCCAGGTGAGCACCCCGTCGGACACCGCAGAGCCCGCCGGCAATGCGGGACCGATCCCCGGCAGTGCGGGACCGATCCCCGGGCTCCTGGGTCCGTCCGGGTCGGCTTCCGAGAGGCGCGAGCTCGACCTCGGTCCGATCCCCGGCTTCACACCTCCGCGAGGACGGGGACGGTACCGGCGCTGGTGGCTGGTGATCCTCGTCGTGCTGGGAATCGCCACCGCCGCGGTCGTCTCGGACCTTCCGACGCCGCAGTCCACGCGTCAGCAGGCGACAGCGGACGCAGGGATCGTGAAGGAGATCGCCACAGGCATCCACTCCTGCGCATTCGCGGTGGAAGAGGCGTTCAAGACATTTTACGTCCCCGCCACCAACGGCACCCTGTCGAAGGTCTCGCGCGGGTATGCGAACCAGTATCTGAACCAAGACCAGCAGGCGTGCAGCTTCGAGAGCACAGCGATCTTCGGCATGGCCACAATCACAGTGCCGAACTCTCCCGCAGGCAGCCGCCTGAGCTCCGTCATTAAGACGGTGTTCGAGTGGACCACCTCGGACGCCAACGGGGCCATCGTCGACATCCGCACCCTCGTGAAGGACCCGACGAACGCTGCGGCGCGCCGCGACCTCGCCTCGCGGGAGCGGCTGCTCGCGACGGACCGGGCCAAGGCGGAGCGTGACCTGCGTGGCGCCGAGGCGGATCTCGGCGGCCAGCTTCTTCCCAGCCTCGGGCTGCCTTCGTTCCCGGATCCCGCCCGCTCGACGTCCTGAGAGGCGTCCGGGCAGTCAGTCCTTCCCCAACCACCTCTCCCGGCGGAGAATCGTCCGCAGCTCGGCGTCGGGATCGTCCCCGTTGCGCAGCCACGCCAGCAGGTCGCTGAAGATCAGCGCCACGAACGACGCAGCTGCCCCGAACCACAGCGTGCCGGTGGACAGCTCCTGGTCCGCCGACGTCCCCAGACTTCCCGCCACATGGTGGTAGGCGACGTACCACGAGACGTGGGAAAGTCCGACGGCGTAAGCCGTCACCCACACCGCCCACATGGTGAGCACTGCCACCACCGCGCGCCACGGGGGAGGGACGCGCGGCTCGAGCGGCGGACAACGCACCAGCTCCGTCCACAGCGGGATGCCCGTCACCACGAGTGAGGCCACTTCGGGGACGAGAAGCCACCGGTGGCGCTCGAGCGCGTTCATGAAAAACGGAGTCCGCCAGGCGATCACGACAGCCACGAAGAAGGCGGCGAACACCAGGGCCCGCCACGTGGAGGGATGGCGGCGCCGGCCCTCGTTCAGGTCGAGGACCCGGAGACGGAGCCTGTGCCCTGCCTCACCGGGGAGGAGGTGGAGCGGCCAGCCGAGCACCGTGAGCGCGGGAACAGCGAAAGCTGCGAGGTCGAACTGGATGGTCTCGACGAACTCGTAGCGGTGGGCATACGAGAAGACCGGAGGGACGAAGAAGAGCACCAGGGCGACGAGCGCGCCCGCGAGCAGGAGGTTCCTCACGCGCCGGAACACCGGCGCCGGCGTGGCGTCTACGGGTTCGGCCTGCGCTGGAAGAACAGCCACAGTAAGCCGACGAGGAACGCACCGAGTGGGATTGCGATCGTGAGCACCTGCGCCCCGATCCAGATGTCGGTTCCGATCAACATTCCTCCTCGTTTTCCCTACAGGCTACCCGTCTCGGGCCGCATCACACCGAGACGTAGATGAACACCCAGAAGAACACCGCGACCAGGGCGGTGAAGATCCAGAAATGCGACGACGACACGATGTTGATCCGGGTGATGCGCGGCATGAGCACGGCGTAGCGATCGCCGCCCTCCTCCTTGTGGGCCCGACGCAGCCTCAGGTGACGGACGAGCAGCGTCTCGGTCCAATAGCAGGCCGACACCAGGAGGACGATGTTCAGGACCGCCCAGCCGATGAACACCGACGCATAGCCGCTCGACCCGGGGAAGAAGGGAAGGTCGGTGAGCTCCCAGCACTGCAGCCCGAGCGCGATCAGCCCCCCCAAGAGCGCCGTCCACCCCGACACCTCCCAGTCGATGAAGCCGCCGCGCCGCAGCCGCATGATGCCGTAGTAGTTGATGACGGCCGCGGCCACGGTGAATGCCATGATCGCCGCACCCGTCGCGGTCGGCGCCGTCACGCCATGGGGGCGCCACAGGTGGTCGTCGTTGGCCGAACGGAGGTAGAAGTACGCAAACGCGACCGCCGCACCGGCGAACGAGAAGATCGCGATTGCGAGCCGGCCCCCGGTCCAGAGTGCCCCTTCGGCGGCGCGCACCTCGTAGGCCGCTTCTTCCGGGGTGCCGATCCCGTCGAGCGTGTGGGAAGTGATCTCGGTCATCGTCTCCTCGTTGTCACAGGCTCACGGGGGCGTTCACGCCCACGGGTCCCGGGTGGTGCCGCTTCCCGCTCCTGCCATCGCAGCGTCGCCGTGGCCCCCGTTGGCGACCTCCGCGAAGTTCGTGGGGGCGAGGTCGGCGACCGGCACCGGCTGGGGCTCCAGGTAGTGGTAGGGGTCGGTGAGCACGACCGGGATGCGCTCGAAGTTGTACCAGGGCGGCGGGCTCGTGGTCTGCCACTCGAGACCGTTCGACTCCCACGGGTTGGCGGGTGCCAGCTTCGGGTCGATCCAGATCGACCAGACGAAGTTCACTGCGAACACGATGAACGAGGCCCCGAGAATGAACGCGGATATCGATGCGAAGTCGTTCAGCCCTTGGAGGCGAGGGGCGTACTCGAACACCCGCCGTGGCTGGTCGAACAGCCCGACCAGGAAGAGCGGGAAGAAGGTGAAGTTGAAGAAGATGAACATGAACCAGAAGTGGATGAGGCCCAGCTTCTTGTTGAGCATCTTCCCGGTGACCTTGGGGGTCCAGTAGTACACGCCTGCGAAGAACGCGAAGACCAGGCCGCCCAGGATCGTGTAGTGGAAGTGCGAGAGGACGAAGAACCCCCCGTGCACGGTGACGTTCACCGGGACGTCCGAGAGGAAGACACCGGTGATGCCGCCGATGAGGAAGTTGAAGTACAACGCGAGACAGAAGAGCATCGGTACGGTGAGGCGGATTCTCCCCTTGTACAGCGTCCCGAGGCCCACGAGGAAGATGAACCCCGTCGGGATCGAGATGAGCTCGGTCGTGAGCATGAACAGCGGCCGCATGTCGGGGTTGATCCCGCTCTGGAAGAGGTGGTGCTGCCACACGAAGTAGGACAGCAACCCGACGCCCGCCATCCCCGCCGCACCGACCTTGTAGGCGGGTGAAGACCGGGAGCAGCTCGCCCACGATCCCGAAGCCAGGCAACGCCATGATGTACACCTCGGGGTGGCCGAAGAACCAGAAGAGGTCCTCCCACAGGTACGACGACCCGCCGTGCACGTCGATGAAGAAGGCGGTCGGCACCGTGCGGTCGAGGATCCCGCACACGCAGGCGATGGTGAGCGTCGGGCTCGCGGTGGCGAGCAGCACGCTCGTGACGAGGATCGACCACACGAACATCGGCAGCCGTCCCCAGGTCATGCCGGGCGCCCGGTAGTGGATGATGGTCGCCACCTGGTTGAACCCGGCGAGGATCATGCCGAGCGAGATGACGAGGAAGCCGACGAGGTACGAGTTCATCCCCACGTCCGCCTGGTTCTGCAGCGGCGCATAGCCGGTCCATCCCGTCGGGAACCCGCCGAGCGGGAGCGCGGTGAGGATCACGAAGTAGCCGGCCGAGAACAACCAGAAGGAGAACGCCTCGATCCGCGGGAACGCCATGCGCCTCGACCCGATCATGAGCGGTACGAGGTAGTTGCCGAGCGGGCCGACGACCAGCGACGACGCCATCATCATCATGATCGTCCCGTGCTCGCCGACGACCGAGATGTAGGTGCCCGGCCCGTAGATGTGTGTCGTCGGGTTCAGCAGCTCGGTCCGGATGGCCATCGCGAGGAGGCCGCCCGTGAACAAGAACACCAGCACCATGATCAGGTACTGCTTGCCGACGACCTTGTGTGTGAGGCTGAAGCGGAAGTACTTGGTCCAGTCGGTCCGTTCCTCGGGCACCGAGTCGCGCCCGAGCAGCTTGGCGAACGGGTAGTTGAGCGCGCCCACGCCGAGCAGCCAGCCGAGCACGCCGAAGAGCAGGCCGAAGACGATCGCCACGTCGCTCTCTGCAGCTGTCCCGACGTATGGCCGCCCCAGGCTGAGGTGGTTGCCGACCCAGTGGCCGAAGGCGTACCCGGCGACCATGAGGACGAGGGCCGTGCCGACGTGCTGGCCGAGCCAGGCGGGACGACGCCTGGTGATCGGCCCTCGCATCGGGGGACGGACCTCCCCGACGACCCCGGCTCCGCCGGCGGGCGGCACGTCGACGCTCATCGGTGTGGCCTCCTTTGATCCTTCGGGGCGCTCGTCATGTGCCTGTTGTCACTGTCGATGTCGACGAGTGCTTCACGAGCTTCTTCGCCGGTGTGGCGCCGTAGTGCTCCTGCTTGCTGAACGGCGCTTGTGTGCTTGTGTTCGTCCCTGTCACGCCTGTCGCGCCGTTGGCTGTCGGCGAGTAGGTCCAGGCGAACGGCGGGAGGTACTTCGTGTTGTCCGCGAGCTTGCGCTCGTTCGTGACGGCCCACTTCTCGAAGGCGCTCTTCGAGATGACCTTGCCGTAGTCGTACATTGCGCCGTGCCAGATCCCGCAAAGCTCGGAGCACCGCACTGTGAACGTGCCCGTCTGGCGGGTCTTGGCATAGGCGACGTCGTCGACTTGGGGGTTCGCGTCGGCCTTCACACCGATCTGGTACGCCCAGAAGCTGTGGATGACGTCGAGCGAGGTCACATGGAAGGCGATCTCGGTTGTGTTGGGCAGGACGAGTGTCCTCGTCTCCATTCCGCCGAAGGTCGGGTACCGGTAGGTGAACTGCCACTGCTGGGCGATCACCTGCACCGGCAGGATCGTCTTGGACGTGGGGGTCCAGATCGGGTTCGGCCCTTCAGCGCTGCCCGCCCCCGCCGGCAGGATCAGCTCGACGGTGCCGAAGACGAAGGCGCCGAGCACCACGATCGACGTGATGGCGACCCACCAGAACTGGATCTTGAAATTGCCGAGCGCGACCTCTTGGGAGATGGGCTCGGGCGCACGCGACTCGCGCCAAACCCAGATCGCATAGCCCATGAACATCCACACGAGCAGGGTGGGCGGGACCGCCGCCAGCATCAGCACGTTGAAGTCGAATTGGGCACCGCTCGCGACGTCCGACATGGCTCCTGGCGGCACATGCGGTCCCGCGACGAACCACCAGAGGAGGTCCACCACGAGCGAAGCAACGAGCCAGGCCGGGACAAGGCGGCGGAAGTGGCGGATCGGCTGGGCGGAACCTCCCGCGCCCGCGCCGGACTGCCCCTCGGATGCCATCTCTTCGCTCATGCCCTCACCTCGAGGAAGCCGCCCATGTAGCCATCGGTCTGCATCGGGCCGCCGTTTCCGGCGTAGTGGCCCGCTCCGCACGGGATGAAGCACTGGAAGTGGTAGTTGCCCGTCCCCGGAGTGGTGAACGAGAAGGTGACCGTGTGGTGCTCCTGCGTCTTCGGGTTACACGGACCTTGTGTGCAGAAGCTCTTCTTTGTCGGTGTGTTGCCCTTCAGCGGCACGCTGATCCCGAGCGCAGGCACGGTGAACGTGTGGCCGAGTGTCGCCTTGTAGGAGTTCAGGACCTTGAACGTCCGGCCGTCGAGGGTGGCGTGTGTGCCGGCCGTCCCGGTGACCCGCCCGAAGAACTGGTTGCGCAGCGGGCTGCCGGAGTCGAACTGATAGATCGTCACGTCGATCTTCGTGTGAGCCGGGAGCTCGACGAGGGTCGTATGGATGAACCGATGCGTCGTGGGTGTCTGGATCCTGTAGGACACCCATGTCGGGTGGATGCACGAACCCGCTGTGCACCCCACCACGCCATCCGTTTGCATCACGAGATGCACCGGCTGACCCGAACCCTGCGCACGGAGGTAGCTCACCATGACCGGCTCGGTGCCCACATACGCCATGGCAGCGAACACCACGAGGACCACCGCGCAGGCGAACAAGCCGAGCACGACGGCGATGCGCCCAGATCGGGACACCCCCCTGCGCCTCCCTCCTCGACAACCGTTTGCTAATTCGTTGACGGTACCTTACGGCGCGCGGTTGCACGGGTCAACTATTTGCGTGGGGTCAAGCCCCTGAGACCGCGTCGGCGCCCGGCCCGCACCCTGGCCGTCGTCACGGGTCGCCGCGGCCGGCGGTGCCCCTCGCCTCGCGCAAGCGCCAGAGCCTCGCCACGAGCTCCGGCTCCGCGCCGTGCGACGAGGGCTCGTAGTAGACGTGCCCCTCCACTGCGTCGGGCCGGTACTGCTGGGGCACCCAACCCTCCGGGGAGTCGTGCGGGTACCGGTAGCCGGTCCCGTGTCCGATCTTCTCCGCGCTCCGGTAGTGGCTGTCGCGAAGGTGCGCCGGCACGACGGCGCCCGCGACACCCCGCACGTCCTCCCGGGCCCGCCCGAGGGCGACGGTGACCCGGTTCGACTTGGGCGCGCAGGCGAGGTAGACGACGGCCTGGGCGAGGTTGAGCGCGGCTTCGGGAAGGCCGACCATCTCGACGGCGCGTGCCGCGGCGTCGGCGACCACGAGCGCTTGAGGGTCCGCCATCCCCACGTCCTCGCTCGCGAGGATCACGAGCCGCCGTGCCACGAATCGGGCGTCCTCCCCTGCGTCGAGCATCCGTGCCATCCAGTAGAGGCCGGCATCGGGATCCGAGCCCCGGACGCTCTTTATGAACGCGCTCACCTGGTCGTAGTGCTCGTCCACGCCCTGGTGGTAGAGGCGCCCGGCGCGCGCCCGCACGACGTCTGTGACCGTGACGGTGACGCCGGCCGCGCCGTCGCCTGCCCGGGCTGCGGCGAGCGCGGCGGCGACCTCGAGGGTCGTGAGCGCGGCGCGTGCGTCACCTTCCGCGGCGCCGACCACCGCGGTTACCACGTCGTCGGCGGCCTCCGCCCCTTCGGCGGCGAGACCCCGCCGGACCAGCGCGGCCATGTCGTCGTCTTCGATGGGCTCGAGGCGCCAGAGCGTGGCCCGGCTCATGAGCGGCGGGTTCACCTCGAAGAACGGGTTCTCCGTCGTTGCGCCGATGAGCACGACGACGCCTTCTTCCACGGCGGGCAGGAGGACGTCCTGCTGCGCCTTGTTGAAACGATGCACCTCGTCGAGGAAGAGGATCGTCCCGCGGCCCTGCTCCCCGAGGCGTCTGCGCGCCGCCTCGATCGCCTCGCGCACGTCCTTCACCCCTGCCGTCACCGCGGAGAGCGCGACCATCTCCTTGGCGGTCGCCTCGGCGATGAGCCGGGCGAGGGTCGTCTTGCCACTGCCCGGCGGCCCCCACAAGACGACCGACCCCACCCGGTCGCGTTCGACGAGGACCCGCAGGGGTGCGCCGGGACCGACGAGATGACGTTGCCCGACGACCTCGTCGAGAGAGCGCGGCCGCAAGCGCGCGGCGAGCGGGGCACGCGACCGCAGCCGTTGCTCGGCCGCGGCCTCGAACAGCCCGGTCACGCCGCTGCGGTCACGGTTGGTCACCGGTCACTTTCCGCCCGTCACTTTCCGCCCGTCACTTTCCGGCCGTCACTTTCCGGCCGTCACTTACCGGCCGGCCGGATGCCGAGCTCCGCGAGCGACGCGGGAGACAGCGGCTTGGGCGCGCCCGTGAGGGGGTCCGCACCTGACTGGGTCTTCGGGAAGGCGACGACCTCGCGGATGCTCTCCTCTCCGGCCAGCACCGCCACCAGCCGGTCGATGCCGAAGGCGAACCCCGCGTGGGGCGGCGCGCCGTAGCGGAATGCGCCCATGAGGAAACCGAAGCGCGACTCGGCGTCCTCGTCGGAGATACCGAGCGCCCTGAAGACGCGAGCCTGGATGTCCGCCCGGTGGATCCGCACGCTCCCCGAGCCGAGCTCCCAGCCGTTCAGGACGAGGTCGTACGCCTGTGAACGGGCCGACAGAGGATCGGTCTCCATGAGGTCGATGTCCTCGGGGTGGGGCATCGTGAACGGGTGGTGCGCGGGCACCGGGTGGCCGTCGGCGCCGATCGCCTCGAAGAGCGGGAATTCGACGACCCAGACGTAGCGGTGCGGCCCCTCTCCGACCGGCTTGCCGGCGAGCTCGATCCGGAGCTGGCCGAGGACCGTGCAAGCCGTCCGGTGCTCGTCGGCGACGGCGAGGACGAGGTCGCCCGGGACTGCGCCCGTCGCGCGAAGGAGACCGTCGCGCTCGGCATCGGAGAGCACCCGCGCGAGCGGGGAGTCGAGCGACGCCGCCGAGCCGGTGCCTTCCCCCGCGCCGACCCGGAACCACGCCAATCCCTTCGCGCCGAGCTCCTTCGCCCGCTCGACGAGCGCGTCGAGCGCCGATCGGCTGGTCTGCGCCCCGCCCGGGACGCGCAGCCCCTTCACCGACGGCGCGCTGAACGCGCGGACCTCGGTCGCCGAGAAGACCTCGCCGAGATCGACGAGGGCGGTCTCGATCCGAAGGTCCGGCTTGTCCGTGCCGAACCGATCGAGGGCGTCCGCCCACGTCAGCCGCTCGATCGGCGGGGGACGTTCGCCCGTGGCGGCCTCGGCCGCGTCGAGGACGGCTTCCGAGACGAAGCCGAGCACGTCGTCCTGGGTGACGAAGGAGGCTTCCATGTCGAGCTGCGTGAACTCGAATTGGCGGTCCGCCCGCAGGTCCTCGTCCCTCAGGCACCGGGCGACCTGGTAGTAGCGGTCGAAGCCGCCCACCATGAGCAGCTGCTTCGCGATCTGCGGGCTCTGCGGCAGCACGTAGAAGTCGCCTCGATGGAGCCTGCTCGGGACGGCGAACTCCCGCGCCCCTTCTGGCGTCGGGGACCACAGGAGCGGCGTCTCGACCTCGCAGAAGCCCTGGCGCTCCATCGCCTGCCTGATCGCCGAGACCACGGCGGCGCGGAGCCGCAGGTTCGCCTGCATCTTGGGCCTGCGGAGATCGACGTAACGGTGGCGGAGCCTGACGGCCTCGTCCACCTCCGCCCGGTCCTCTACGATGAACGGGGGGGGCTCAGCGGCCGCAAGCACCTCGACGGTGCAGTCGCCGATCTCCACCTCGCCCGTCGCGAGAGCTGCGTTCTCCATCCCCTCGGGACGCCGCCTGACGAGGCCGGACACCGCCACGACGTACTCGCTGCGGATGTCGACCGATCCGTCCACCACGCACTGGACGATGCCGCTGCGGTCGCGGAGGTCGACGAACGCCAGGTGCTCGCCGTGCTCGCGGCGCCTGGCGACCCAGCCGCACAGCCGGACCTTCTTCCCCACGTCCTCGAGGCCGACCTCGCCGCACAGTCCCGTGCGCATCGACGTCGCGCTCTTCATCTCCCAGCCTCCTGTCGGTCCGCCTCCACCGCCGCGGTTGGCTTCGTCGCTGCAGTCGAGCCGGCCGCCTCGCGCACCGCCTCGACGGCTCCCTCCATCGGGACCGACTGCTGGTCGCCGTCGGAGCGCAGCGGTCGCAGGAGGACCGTCCCGGCCGCGTCCTCCTTCGGGCCGATGATGAGGGCAACTCTCGCACCGGAACGGTCGGCAAGCTTCATCTGGGCTTTCATGGAGCGTCCGTCGAACCCGCGGTCCGCCCGCAGCCCGGCCGCGCGCAGACGGGTCGTGAGGGTGCGAGCCGCCTCACCGCCGGCGACGTCCACGACGAAGGCGTCGAGCGGCGGCGGGGCGACCGGGAAGACGCCTTCTGCGTCGCACGCCACGAGGACGCGCTCGACCCCCATTCCGAAGCCGATCCCCGGCGTCGGGTCGCCGCCGATCATCTCGACGAGTCCGTCGTAGCGGCCACCGCCGCACAACGCGTTCTGCGCCGCGTCGATGGCCCCCGACGCGAATTCGAAGAGCGTGCGCGTGTAGTAGTCGAAGCCCCGCACGAGGCGTGCGTCGAGCTCGAAGCGGATCCCGAGCTCGCCCAGCCCCTCTTGCACCCGCCTGAAGTGCGCGCTGCACTCCGGGCAGAGGTGATCGAGCAGCTTGGGAGCGTCCGCGGTCACCGCGCGGCACTCGGGGCGCTTGCAGTCGAAGACCCGCATGGGGTTCGCGCGGAACCGGTCTCGGTGCTCGTCGCAGAGCTCCCTTTCGTGGGCGGCGAGGTACTCCGTCAGCTGCCCGAGAAAGGCGGGACGGCAGTTGCCGTCCCCCATCGAGCCGAGGTGCAGCGCGTAGTCGGTGAGACCGAGGCCGGAGAGGAAGGCGTGTGCGACCCAGATCACCTCGACGTCGAGGTCGGCGTCGGCGATGCCGAGGGCCTCGATGCCGAGCTGGTGGTGCTGGCGGTAGCGGGCGGCCTGGGGGCGCTCGTGGCGGAGCAGGGGCGCGAAGTACCACGCCTTCCACGGCAGGATCGGTCGGTGCTGCACGTACGCGCGCACCACAGACGCGGTGCCCTCCGGGCGGAGGGCGAGCATCTGGCCGTCACGATCGGAGAACTCGTACATCTCCTTGCCGACGACGTCACTGTGCTCGCCGATCCCGCGTCGGAAGACCGAGGAGTACTCGAAGACCGGGGTCTGGGCCAGGCCGTACCCGGCGGACTCGGCGAGCGCGCGGAACCGCTCGACGGCCGTCTCGAACCGCCACGACTCGGGCCACAGGACGTCGTGCGTGCCGGTCGGGGCGCGCGCCGTCCCCCGCTCACCGGGACCATCGGTCACGGTCAGGCCTTCTTGCCGGGGAGCAGCCGGTAGGCGTCGAACACGCTGTCGAGGTGCTTGAGCGAGGCGAGCACCGACTGCAGATGGGTCGGGTCGGCGAGCTCCACCTCGAAGGACATCCTGCTCACGCGGTCGGGCGTCGTCACCGTGCGGGCAGCCACGATGTTGAGGTGGTGTTCTGACACCACGCGGCTCACGTCCGTCAGCAGTCGCTCGCGGTCGAAGGCGAGGACCTCGACCGTCGCGAGGAACACGCCTTCGACGCCGCGGTCCCACTCGACCTCGATCAGCCGTTCCTGGGACCGCCGGGAGAGCGCCGTGGCGTTCGAGCAGTCGGCCCGGTGCACCGACACCCCGCGGCCCTGGGTGACGAATCCGAGGATCTGGTCGCCCGGGACCGGCGTGCAACACCGGGCGAGGTGGACCATGACGTCGTCGAGCCCTTCGACGTAGACGCCCGCCGCAGCGACCCGGCTCCGGCGGGTCCGCCCCGCAGTGAGCGTGGCGGTGGTCGGGAGCTGCTCGGGCTCGCCGCC
>DAIRCY010000007.1:0-1919 GCA_036796435.1 Acidimicrobiales bacterium | reverse complement strand
TCCCGGACGAGCCGCTGGACAACGGACTGGGCCGAGGCCTGGTGCTCGCCGATCGTCGCGAAGAGCGCGTCGGTGTCGGCGAGGTTCATGGCCTCTGCGACCTGCGCAAGGGCGTTCGACGCCATCACCTTGTGCAGGGGCATCCCCTCACGACGGAGCGCCTTGGCGAGCTCCTCCCGGCCGGTCTCGATCGCGTCCTCGCGACGCTCCCTGCTGAACCACTGGCGGATCTTGTTGCGCGCTCTCGAAGAGGCGACGATGTCGAGCCAGTCCCTCGAGGGGGCCGCGGTCGGCGACTTCGAGGTGAAGATCTCGACGGTGTCCGCCGACGCAAGACGCGTGTCGAGGGGAACGAGCCGCCCGTTCACGCGCGCGCCGATGCAGCGGTGTCCGACCTCCGTGTGGATCGAATAGGCGAAGTCGACCGGCGTCGACCGCGCGGGGAGCGCGATGACCTTCCCCTTCGGCGTGAAGACGTAGACCTCGTCTTGTTCGAGATCGAGCTTGAGCGCCTCGAGGAACTCGAGCGGGTCCGTGGTCTCCTGGTCGACGTCCGAGATCCGCTGCATCCAGGCAAGGTCGGAGGAGGCGTCCTCCTTCTCCTTGTAGCCCCAGTGAGCGGCGATGCCGTACTCCGCCCTGCGGTGCATCTCGTGCGTCCGGACCTGGACCTCGATGGGCTTGCCGTCGAGCCCGATGACCGTGGTGTGCAGCGACTGGTACAGGTTGAACTTCGGAGTGTTGATGTAGTCCTTGAAGCGCCCCTGGACCGGCGGCCAGATGGCGTGGATCGCGCCGAGGGCGGCCCAGCAGTCCTTCTCGCTCGCGACGACCACCCGCATGCCGACGAGGTCGTGGATGTCGTCGAACTCCTTGCCCCGCACGACCATCTTCTCGTAGATGCTCCACAGGTGCTTCGGCCGACCCGTGACCTCGGCTTCGACACCCGCCGCACCGAGCCGCTCGCGCACCGAGACGAGCACCCGCGCGAGGTACTCCTCCCTCTGCGGCGCGCGCACCGCCACCATCTGCTCGATCTCTGCGTAGCGCCGGGGGTGAAGCGTCGCGAAGGCCAGGTCCTCGAGCTGCCAGCGGACCTGCTGGACTCCGAGACGGTGAGCCAGCGGCGCGTAGACGTCGAAGGTCTCGGTGGCGATGCGCCGTTGCTTCCACTCGGGCATGACGGCGAGCGTGCGCATGTTGTGCAGCCGGTCGGCGAGCTTGATGAGGAGCACGCGCCAGTCGCTCGCCATCGCGAGGAGCATCTTGCGGATGGTGGCGGCCTGCTGCTGCTCCTTCGAGTCGAACTGGAGCCGGTCGAGCTTGGTCACCCCGTCGACGATTCCGGCGACCGCCGGACCGAGCTCGGCTTCGAGGGTCTGGAGGGTGAGGCCGGTGTCCTCGATCGCGTCGTGCAGCAGTGCTGCGGCGAGCGAAGGGGCGTCGAGCCCCAGCTCTGCCACGATCCCGGCCACCGCGATCGGGTGGGTCACGTAGGGCTCGCCGGAGCGGCGGAACTGGCCCTCGTGGGCCTCGGCCGCCATCCGGGCAGCGTGCAGGACGGGCGCGGGGTCCGCGTCCGGATGACGGGCGGCAAAGATCCGGAGCACCGGGTCCAGCAGCTCGCCGAGGCGCCCGGGCTCCGCGTGGGCGGCGTCCTCGCCGCCGACGGCCGCCAGCGTCACCATCCCTTCACGCTACTAGGAGGGACGCAGTTCGCGGGGTTGCGGCAGCTCTCGGGCGTCGACGGCCCGTCCCGCAGCGGGCCGCACGTCTCCTAGCGCCGACGCTTGCCTTTGCCGCCCTTGCGCGAGCGCTGTGGCTGGCGCCGCGGAGAGGAGGGCCGCCGCTGCTGCTGCGCGACGGCGCCGGCTCCGCCACGGCCCCCACCCGCTGCGCCGGTGCCCCCCGGCGCGGGG
>DAIRCY010000006.1:3603-50700 GCA_036796435.1 Acidimicrobiales bacterium | reverse complement strand
CGCGTCCCGCAGGTCGCCGGCGACCTCATGGGGACGTCCGAGGTCCGCTTCTACCACGACCACGTGCTCGTGAAGGAGAGCGGCACCGAGCAGCCGACGCCCTGGCACCAGGATCAGCCGTACTACAACGTCGACGGGCGCGGCGTCAGCGCGTGGATCCCCGTCGACCCGGTGCCGCTCGCCGGGAGCCTCCAGGTTCTGGCCGGCACCCACGGCGGACGGTGGTACCTGCCGCGCACCTTCTTGGCGAAGGAGGCGAAGTGGTTCCCCGAAGGCACCCTCGCGGAGGTGCCCGACGTCGAGGCGGAGAGGGAACGCCGCGACGTGCGTGCGTTCGAGATGGAGCCGGGCGACGCCGTCTTCTTCGACTTCCTCGCCCTGCACGGGGCGCCGGGGTTCCCGTTCCCCGGGCGCCGTAGGGTGCTCTCGCTCCGCTACCTGTCGGGCGAGGCGCGCCACGCCCCCCGTCCCTGGCGGACCTCCCCGCCCTTCGACGGGCTCGAGGAGCGGCTCGAATCCGGCGCGCCCATGGACGACCCTCTCTTCCCGGTGGTGTGGCGCAGCGCCGGCTGACCCCGCCCGCCGAGGGTCACTCCTCGGGGAGGCCGCGTGCGAGGCGCCGCAGCGAGGCGAGCAGGGCGAGGACGTCGTCTTCGGTCGTGAGCCAGTTCATGACACCGGCGCGCAGGTAGGTGCGCCCGCGGAGCTTGGTGGTCGACACCCACGCCTCCCCCGAGACCTCGAGCGCCCGCTGGAGCCGGTCCTGGTGCGCGTCGAGCGCCGCGTCAGGCATGTCCGGGGGAACGTGGCGGAAGCACACGACCGACAGGTCCGGGGTTTCGACCGCGGCGTCGAAGTCGTCGGCGCGGCGGATCTCGTCGGCGAGGAAGGCGGCGACATCGTTGTCGTGCTCCACGAGGCGGGCGAACCCGTCGCTCCCCACGTGCTTCCACGACGTCCACAGCTTGAGGGCCCGGAAGCGGCGCGTCCCCTCCATGGAGTACTCGAGCCAGTTGAGCGGCGCGGTCTCGGGGATCGCGGACCGGTAGTACTCCGGCGACCGGTCGAAGGTGCGGTGCAGGTCCTCGCGGCGGCGCACCACGAGCCCCCCGATGTCGTACGCCTGGAAGAGCCACTTGTGCGGATCGACCGTGACCGAGTCCGCGAGCTCGAGCCCCGGGACCCGGGACGTGTCCCGAGCGGAGAGGCGCGCAGCGCCACCGTACGCGGCGTCCACGTGCAGCCAGAGCCCCTCGCGGGCCGCGAGCTCGGCGAGGCCGGGCACGTCGTCGACCGAGCCGGTGTTGGTCGACCCGCAGACGGCGGCGATGCAGAACGGCACCAGCCCGGCTGCCCTGTCCTCGGCGATCAGGTGGGCGACCGGGGCGGCCTGCAGGCGGTACCGGTCGTCGCTCGCCACGACGGCGAGCGCGTCCGGCGGGAAGCCGAGCATGTCGAGAGCCCGGCCGATCGAGAAGTGCGCCTGGTCCGAGACGTAGACGCGCGCCCGCTCGAGGGCGCCGCCGCGCGGCGGGACGTCCGTGCCGAGAAGGTGGGACAGGTGCCGGTCACGCGCGACCGTCATCGCCATGACGTTGGCCATCACGCCCCCCGAGGTGAGGACGCCCCAGCTCTCGGGTCCGCCGCCGACGAGGTCCGCGAGCCACCGGGTGACCTCCTCTTCGACGAGGGCGCCGACCGGCCCGGAGTGGAAGACGTCGATCCCCTGGTGGAGGACCTGGCAGAGGAGCTCGCCCACCACCGACATCGGCACCGGCGGCGGCGTGAAGTACGAGAAGGAGCGGGGGTGGTACGCGTTGTACGCGTACGGGCTCACCCGCGAGCGGACCTCGTCGAGCACCTGGGCCGAGGACGACGGCGCTTCGGGCGCGGGCGCGGGGTCGCCCGCCGGGCCGAAGAAGCGGGCACGCAGCTCCTGGTAGGAGTCGGGGCCGACCGGGCGGACGAGCGCCTCGTCGTAGAGGTAGTCGAGGGCGAGCGTCCACGCCTGGTGCCCGAGCGCGTCCAGCACCGGCCGGGCCCCTCCTGCGGCGAGGTCGAACATGGCCGGCTCGGGGTGCCAGCCGAAGCGGCTGGCGGCGGGGGCGTCGTCGTCCATCGCCCGATGCTCGCACGGGAGAGCATCGGGGCTCGACTCGCGCTGCCTATGATCCGTCCCGGCGTCCCGCAGCGGGGGCTGGTGAGCCGGGCGCGAGCCGGGAACCGGGGCGCGATCGGCGCACCGTGGGGCGCCAGAGAGGGAGGGGCCACATGTCGAGCGAGGTCTACGAGGGCAACCGGCCGAAGTACGAGGGTCACGCCACTTTGGAGATGCACGGCATGGCGCCGATCCCCGAGGACGAGCGGTACGGGCGGCTGCACCGGGTCTTCACCGTGTGGTTCACGCCGAACCTGGTTCCCGCGGGGTTCTTCATCGGCACGCTCGCCATGGCCAGCTTCGTCGGTGTCGGATTCTCGCTCGGGGTCACGGCGATCGTCGTCGGGACCTTGATCGGCGGCCTCCTCGTCGCGGTGCTCGGGACCTGGGGACCGAAGACGGGGCTCGGGCAGATCCCCGTCGGGCGGTTCTCGTTCGGCAAGTCGATCGCCCTGCCTGGCGTCCTCCAGTGGCTGTCCACCATCGCGTGGGACGCGATCAACGCCATCTTCGGCGCCGAGGCCATCAACATCCTGATCCACGTGCCCTTCTGGGTGGGCCTGCTGATCGTGCTCGTCATGCAGGGCGTCCTCGGCCTCTTCGGCTACGAGGTCATGCATCTCTTCCAGAAGTGGATGTCGGTGGTCCTCGGGGCGATGTTCGTCGCGGTGACCGTGAAGGTGGCCTCAGTCGGCAACTGGCACGCTGCCGCGACCTCGCACGGGGGCAACCTCGCCGGCGGCTTCATCCTGATGGTCACCCTCTCGGCCAGCTTCGTCATCTCCTGGGGCGCCTACGCCTCGGACTACAGCCGCTACATGAAGTCGGACGCGTCGAAGGCGGGGATCTTCTTCCTCAGCCTGGCGGGTGTCTCCCTCTCGTCGATCTGGGTCGAGATCCTCGGCCTCGCCGCGGCTTCCGCGGTCGCGCAGAGCACCTCGGGCGGGATCGACCACCTGATGGGGGGTGGCGCGCTCGGGGCGATGGCGATGATCGCCATCTGGATCGGCACCGTCTCGGTGAACGCGATGAACGACTACTCGGGGTCGCTCGCGCTCCAGGCCGCAGGTGCCCGGGTCAGGCGGCCGTACGTGGCTGTCGTCGTGACCGCGCTCGCGTTCGCCCTGACCCTGTGGCTGCACACCGGCAACCTCACCACGAAGTTCGAAGAAGTGCTGCTCTTCGTCACCTACTGGGTCCCACCGTTCGCCGCCATCGAGATCGTCCACTGGTGGCGCGCCCGCGGCCGGGTCGACCCGGCGAGCGTGATGGACTTCAAGAGCCTTCCCTCGGGTTGGGAGGCGCTGGTCGCAGAGCTCGTCGGGTTCGGCGCCGCCGTGCCCTTCATGGACACCACACTGTTCGTCGGCCCTGCGTCGGCGAACTGGCTGCACGGCGGGGACATCGCCTTCTACGTGGGCTTCGTCGTCGGTGGTCTCGTCTACTTCGTGATCCGGCTGCTCGAGACCGGGTCCGCGCGCGACGTCGGGAAGGGTCTGCGGCGCGCCGGTTCCGCGGAAACGCGGCGCGTGGCGGGGGAACCGGTCGGCGCCGCCACCGTCGCCGCCGGCATGCCGAGCGAGGGCTGACCGTCCGCCAGCGCGCGGGAGGCGCCCTGCATGGCTGTCGGGAGCTGTCGTTGAGCGCGCACGGCACGCAGGATGCGACCGCGCGTCCGGCCGCCATGCGGTGGCCCGAAGGAAAGGTCGCCGCGGCCGCGCTCACCTTCGACGTCGACGCCGAGTCGGCGCTGCTCTCGGCCGACCCGTCGTCGGCCGCTCGGCTCACGGTGATGTCCCATCAGGCGTACGGGCCTCTCACCGGCGTGCCGCGCATCCTCAGGCTTCTCGAGCGGCATCGGCTGCATGCCACCTTCTTCGTCCCTGGGTTCACGGCGGAGAGGTATCCCTCGGTGGTCGACGAGATCGCACGGGCCGGTCACGAGATCGCGCACCACAGCTACCTGCACGAGTCGACGATCGGCATGACGCGCGACGACGAGGCTCGCATGATCGACCGGGGTCTCGAGGCCCTCGACAAGGCGGGAGCGGGGCGCCCCGTGGGGTACAGGGCGCCCCTGTGGGAGCTGAACTTCCACACCCCGTCCCTTCTCATCGACCGCGGCTTCCTCTACGACAGCTCGATGATGGACTGCGAGGTCCCCTACGTCCTGGCCGAGCACGCGGGCTCCGGGGCCCGCGACATCGTGGAGATCCCGGTCCACTGGGCGCTCGACGACTGGGAGCAGTACGCCTACGTGCCCGGGATCACCGGGAGCGGGCTCATCGAGAGCCCGGCCAAGGTGCTCGAGATGTGGACGCTCGAGCTCGACGCCTTCTACCGTGAGGGCTGCTGCTTCGTCCTCACCAACCACCCCTTCCTGAGCGGCCGGCCGTCGCGCCTCGCCGCCCTCGAGCGGCTCGTCGAGCGGATGGAGTCGCTGGACGGACTGTGGGTGGCCACCATGGCCGAGATCGCCGCACACACCCGGGAGGTCGGACCCGCGCCGAGGGCCTTCCCGCACCCCTTCGACGGGAACGGAGGTCGCGCCTAGATGACCGAGCGCACGAACGCAGACCGTGACCCCATCGTGGCTCCCGTCCCGGGGACCACGGTGCCGCGCTTCGCCGGCGCCGCGACCTTCGTCCGGCTGCCTGCGGTCGACCAGGTCCACCGCTACGACATCGCTGTGCTCGGCGCGCCCTTCGACAACGGCACCTCGTTCCGTCCGGGCGCGAGGTTCGGGCCGATCGCGGTGCGGACCGCCTCGCGCAACATCCGCCCCGCCTTCCATCCCGAGCTCGGTCTCGCACCACTCGAGAAGGTCCAGGTCGTCGACGCGGGCGACGTCCCGGTCAACCCGTTCCAGCTCACAGTCGCGATCGACCAGATCCGCGACCACGCCCGAGCGCTGCTGGCCAACCGGTCGCGGCTCGTCACCATGGGAGGCGACCACACCGTCGCGCTGCCCCTCCTGCGGGCGGTCAACGAGCTCCACGGGCCGGTCGCCCTCGTTCACTTCGACGCCCACCTGGACACCTGGGACACCTACTTCGGCTCGCCGCTCACGCACGGGACCGTCTTCCGTCGCGCCTTCGAGGAGGGGCTGCTGCTCGCGGACCACTCGGTGCACGTGGGAATCCGCGGACCGATCTACGACGAGCTGGACCTGCGGGACGACGCGCGCTTCGGCTTCCAGATCGTGCGAGCCGGCGACCTGGACCGCATCGGGCTGGAAGAGACCGTCGCACGTGTCCGGCGCCGGGTCGGCGACGCACCCGTGTACTTGTCGGTGGACATCGACGTGCTCGACCCCGCGTTCGCGCCCGGCACCGGGACGCCCGAGATGGGTGGCGTGACGAGCCGGGAGCTGCTGCACCTGTTGCGCGGCCTCGAGGGCATCCCGCTCGTGGGCGGCGACGTGGTCGAGGTCGCGCCGGCCTACGACCACGCCGAGATCACGGCGCTCGCCGCGGCGACCGTCGTCTACGACATCGTGACGATGATGGCGAAGCACCCGCTCACCTTCTGACGCGCCGCACGACGCGGGGCCGCCTCCGGGCGGAGGGCACGACGGCGGCGCTTGTCCGGCATCGGTTGCCGGAGAGTGCTGGACTGAGCGGAAGATGACCGAGCGAAAGGAAAGGAGGAGGCGATGGCGGAGATCGTGACGGCGGGGCTCATCCAGACGCGCTGGACCGGCGACAAGGAGACGATGGTCGAGCAGAACTTCGTGCTGGCCAAGGAGGCCGCCGCGCAGGGCGCGCAGGTGCTCTGCTTCCAGGAGCTCTTCTACGGCCCGTACTTCTGCCAGGTCCAGGAGCCCGAGCACTACTCGTACGCGGAACCGATCCCCGGCCCGACGACCGAGCGGGTGCAGGAGCTCGCCCGGGAGACCGGGATGGTGATCGTCGCTCCGATCTACGAAGAGGAGCAGCCTGGCGTCTACTACAACACGGCGGTCGTGGTCGACGCCGACGGGACCCAACTCGGCATCTACCGAAAGCACCACATCCCCCAGGTGAAGGGGTTCTACGAGAAGTACTACTTCCGGCCCGGCAACCTCGGTTTTCCCGTCTTCGACACCGCTGTGGGGCGCATCGGTGTCTACATCTGCTACGACCGCCACTTCCCCGAGGGGTGGCGGGCGCTCGGCCTCGCCGGGGCGCGCATCGTCTTCAACCCCTCGGCGACGAGCCGCGGCCTCTCCGCGTACCTGTGGAACCTGGAGCAGCCGGCCGCCGCCGTGGCGAACGAGTACTTCGTGGGTGCCATCAACCGGGTGGGCGTGGAACCGCTCGGCGACGACGACTTCTACGGCGGTTCGTACTTCTGCGACCCACGCGGCCGGATCGTGGGAGAGGCGGCCTCGGACTCCGAGGACGAGGTCATCGTGCGCGACCTCGACATGGCGATGCTGGAGGAGGTGCGACAACTCTGGGCCTTCTACCGCGACCGGCGCCCGGAAGCCTACGGACCCCTGGTGGCGCCATGAGCCGGCTCCTCGTCGAGGGCGGGACGGTCGTGACCGCGTCGGGCGCCGTCCGCGCCGACGTGCTCGTGGAAGGCGAGCAGGTCGCGGCGCTGCTCGCCCCGGGGGGCTCGGGCTCCGTCTCCGGCTCCGTCGACGCGCGGCACATCGACGCCGCCGGCAAGCTCGTCGTGCCCGGCGGGATCGACGTGCACACGCACATGGAGATGCCCTTCGGGGGCACCTTCTCTGCGGACACCTTCTTCACCGGCACGCGCGCCGCCGCGCACGGCGGGACGACGACCATCGTCGACTTCGCCATCCAGCCGCGCGGGGGGTCGGCCCGCGAAGGGCTCGACACCTGGATGAGCCGCGCGGAGGGTCACTGCGCGATCGACTTCGGTTTCCACATGATCCTGTCGGACGTGAACGACGCCGTGCTGAAGGAGATGCACGGCCTGGTCGACGACGGCGTGACGAGCTTCAAGCTGTTCATGGCCTACCCGGGCGTGTTCTATTCCGACGACGGCAAGATCCTCCAGGCGATGCAGGCCGCGGCCGACACCGGCGCGGTCGTGATGATGCACGCGGAGAACGGGATCGCGATCGACGTGCTCGTCGCGCAGGCGCTCGCAGCTGGCAAGGGTGAGCCGCGCATGCACGGCGAGACCCGACCGTCGGTCCTCGAAGGCGAGGCGACCCACCGGGCGATCGTGCTCGCAGACGTCGCCGGCTGTCCCCTCTACGTCGTCCACCTGTCGGCGATGGAGGCGCTCGCCGAGGTGGCCTCGGCACGCGACGAGGGTCGCGCCGTGTACGCGGAGACGTGCCCGCAGTACCTGTTCCTCGACGAGTCGCTCATGGCCGGCCCGGACCTCGAGGGTGCGAAGTACGTCTGCTCTCCCCCGATCCGCGCCCGGGCGCACCACGAGGCGCTCTGGCGGGGGCTCGGCACCGACGACCTCTCGGTCGTCTCGACGGACCACTGCCCCTTCTGCATGAAGGACCAGAAGGAGCTCGGCCGGGGCGACTTCTCGAAGATCCCGAACGGTCTGCCGGGCGTCGAGCACCGGATGGACCTCGTGTACCAGGGGGTGGTGAGCGGAAGGATCTCGCTCGCCCGCTGGGTGGAGCTGACGTCGACGGCGCCTGCACGCCTGTTCGGGCTCTACCCGAAGAAGGGATCGTTGCTCCCGGGCGCCGACGCCGACATCGTCGTCTACGACCCCGCACGGACGCACACGTTGTCAGCCGAGCACCACCACATGGCGGTCGACTACTCGGCGTACGAGGGCACGGCGGTGACGGGGTGCGTCGACACCGTCGTCTCACGCGGTGAGGTTGTCATAGACGGTGGCCGCTTCACCGGGCGCGAAGGGCACGGACGGTTCGTCATGCGTTCGCGCTACAGCGGCATCGACGTGCCGCCCCGGCGCTACGAGGGCCTTGGACGATGAACTTCGGCATGGTGCTGCAGGCCGATCCGCCGGCGACGCGGCTCATCGAGCTCGCGCGGCGCGCCGAGGCGGCGGGGTTCTCCTCCGTGTGGACCTTCGACTCCCCGGTTCTGTGGCAGGAGCCCTTCGTCATCTACTCGCGAATCCTCGAAGCGACCGGGCGCGTCTCGGTCGGGCCGATGGTGACGAACCCCCGCTCGAGGGAGTGGCCGGTCACCGCGTCCCTCTTCGCCACGCTGAACGACATGTTCGGCAACAGGACGATCTGCGGCATCGGGCGCGGGGACTCCGCCGTCCGGGTCATCGGCGAGCGGCCGACGACGCTCGAAGAGCTCGCGACCTGCATCCGCACGCTGAAGGCGCTGGCGGAGGGCAGGGAGGTCGAGCTCCACGGCACGACCGTCCGGATCCCCTGGGTGCACGACGGGGCGCTCCCAGTGTGGATGGCCGCGTACGGCCCGAAGGCGCTCGAGGTCGCCGGACGGGAGGCCGACGGGCTCATCCTCCAGATCGCCGACCCCTTCGTGGTCGAGTGGGCGATCGGGCGCGCCCGCGCGGCGGCCGAGGCGGCGGGACGCGATCCCGACGAGCTCACGGTCTGTGCGGCGGCCCCCGCCTACGTCTCAGACGACCTCTCCCACCAGCGCGAGCAGGTCCGCTGGTTCGGCGGCATGGTCGGCAACCACGTCGCCGACCTCGTCGCGCGCTACGGCCAGGAGTCCGGGGCGGTCCCCGCCGCGCTCACCTCGTACATCGAGCGCCGGACCGGCTACGACTACGCCCACCACGGCCGTGCGGGCAACCCCGACACCGAGTTCGTCCCCGACGAGATCGTGGACCGGTTCTGCGTCCTCGGGACGGTGGCGGACCACGTCGCGAAGCTGCGCGAGCTCGAGTCGCTCGGCGTCTCGCATTTCGCGATCTACCTCATGCACGACTCGCAGGACGCGACGCTCGCCGCCTACGGCGAACACGTGGTGCCTGCGTTCGCCGGAGGCTGAAAGTCATTCCTTGATCAGGCAGGGACGTCCTCGACGACGCGGCCGCCCGAGACGGTGATCCGGCGGGTCAGGGCGACCTCTTCGAGAAGCCTCCGGTCGTGGGTGACGAGCAGGAGCGTGCCGGACCACGACGCCAGGGCGTCTTCGAGCTGCTCGATCGCGGGCAGGTCCAGATGGTTCGTGGGCTCGTCGAGCACGAGGCAGTTGGTTCCCCTCGCCATCAAGAGGGCGAGCTCCGCGCGGGTGCGCTCTCCGGGCGACAGGGACGCCGCGGGACGCGCGACGTGCTCTGCGCCGAGCCCGAACTTCGCGAGCAGCGAGCGCGCGTCGGCGAGCGCGAGACCGGTGAGGTCGAGGAACTGCTCCAGGAGGCCGTCGTCGCCCGAGGCGAACCGTGCGCGCGACTGGTGGAGCTCGCCGACGACGACCGACGGCCCGAGGACCCGGCGCCCCTCGTCGAGCTCGGTGTCCCCGAGCAGCGCAGCGAGGAGCGTGGACTTCCCAGAGCCGTTCGGACCGAGGATGGCGACCCGCTCACCGAAGAAGACCGCCAGGTCGACGGGGCCCAGCTGCCAGTCGCCGCGCTTCACGACTGCCCCTTCCAGCCGACCGACGACGTCACCCGAGCGCGGCGCGGCGTGAAGGTCGAGGTCGAGCCGCCATCCCTCCCAGGGCTTGTCCACGGTGTCGAGTCGTTCGAGGGCCCGCTCGGTGATGCGTACCTTCGACGCCTGCTTCTCGGTCCGGTTGATCCGGAAGTCACGCTGTGCCTTGTCGTTGTCGCGCGGGCGCTTCTTCTGCCGTCGGACCCCTTCGACCGCCCACTCGCGCTGCTCCCGCTCCCGCGCGCGGAGTCGGTCCCGGGCGGCCACGTAGTTCTCGTAGCGCTCCTCCGCGTGGCGGCGCTCGGTCTCCCGGGCGTCGAGGTAGGCGTTGAACCCGCCGGCGTAGAGGGCGGCGCGGTGGCTGGCCTCGTCGATCTCGAGCACGGACGACACCACGCGCTCGAGGAAGGCGCGGTCGTGCGACACGACGACGAGGCCCCCTTGGCGCGCGGTGACGAAGGCTTCCAGCCGGTCGAGCCCATCGAAGTCGAGGTCGTTGGTCGGCTCGTCGAGCAGGAGCACCTCGAAGCGGGAGAGGAGGAGCGACGCGAGCGCCCCCTTGGCGCGCTGGCCGCCGGAGAGACCGGCGGTCGGCACCGAGAGGAGCTGGGCGTCGAGGCCGAGGTCGTCGAGGACCTCGCCGCGGCGTGCCTCGAAGTCGGCCACGCCGAGCGCCAGGTACCGCTCCAGCGCCGTGGCGTACCGCGCGTCGGCCCCGGGCCCTCCTCCGGCGAGACCCGCCGCGGCCTCGGTGAGCTCCCGCTCGGCGCCTGCCACACCCGACCGGCGCGCGAGGTGCTCGGCGAGGCTCTCGCCCGGGCGCGCTTCGGGCTCCTGGGCGAGGTAGCCGACGGTCGCTGTGGGCGGGGTCACCCGGACGGTGCCCGAGTCCGGGTGTCGCTCGCCCGCGAGGATCCGGAGCAGCGTGGTCTTCCCGACGCCGTTCGGGCCGATGACTCCGATCCGGTCCTCCGGGCCGACGGTGAGATCGACGTCCACGAGCACCGGCGCGAGGCCTCGGTGGACGGTGACGCCGCGGACGGCGACGGTGGCGAACTGCGAGAGCGGCTGGGACGGCGCGGACACGTGATCTCCTGGAGCTTGGGGTGGACGGGCTCGACAGGGATCAGCTACGCACGCGCGAGAGGTTAGCCGCCGGGCGACGGCAGCCGTCAGGCCGTGCCGGTCCCGCCTCCGGCCTCGTCCACAAAGGCGATCTCGAGCTCCAGCTCCTCGGCGCCGCGCACGACCCGGACGCCGAGGGTCTCCCCGTCGCCCAGCGCGCCGAGCGCGTCGAAGAGGTCGTCGGGGGAGTGCAGCGGCCTTCCGCCGGCCTCGACGAGCAGGTCGCCGGCCCGCACGCCCGCCTGCGCGGCCGGTCCCTCGCCGTCCACGTCGCGCACGAGAAGTCCGTCGCGCTCGGGCAGCCCGACGGCGGCGCGCAGCCGCCGTGCCGCCCGCGCCGGGAGCAACGACAGGCCGAGATAGCGGCGCCGGGGCGACTCGCCGCGTGCGAGCGCCTCGACACGGGTGCGCAGCTGCGCGTCGGCGGGGATCGCGAGGTAGAAGCCCTCGCCGATCCGGTGCGTATTGATGCCGACGAGCTTGGCGTCGGTGTCGAAGAGCGGGCTCCCCGAGGACCCACGGGCGAGCGGCGCGGTGTGCTCGAGACCGCCGCGCACGAGGCGGCCCTGTGGGCCGCGGAACGGCCGGCCGGTCGCCGAGACAGTGCCGACGGTCACCCGAGCCCCTGCGCCGTGCGGCGTGCTGAGCGAGAGCACGGTCGAGCCGAGCTGGACCTCGCCGTCGTGCCAGTCGAGCGCCCCCGCGCCAGCGGTCGGGACGCGGAGCACTGCGAGGTCGCTGTCGAGGTCCACGCCGGCGACGGAGCCCCGCTCGACGCGGCCGTCGGCGAAGGTCACCGTGGTCTCGGCGCCGCGCAGGTTGTGGGCGTTGGTGAGGACGGCGTCCTCCGCCACGACGAAGCCCGCCCCGCGGCCCGGCCCTCGGCCGATCCGTACCACGCCCGCCGTCACGGATGCGGCCACCTTCTCGACTGCCTGCTGCACCTCTTCGAACACCGCCATCGGTACCTCCCTCGCCGCTTCCCTGGCCCTGACGTATCCCGGGCACTCACTTGTCAGTTGCAAGTTACCATTGACGGTGCGGGCAACGTCGCCAGCGGTGAAAATGGCCCACGTGCAGGCACGATCTGACGGCGGGCTCGACGCGGCCCTTGCGCGGGTGGGCGACCGGTGGTCGCTCCTGGTCGTCGGGGCGCTCCTCGACGGTCCGATGCGCTTCAACGAGCTGCAGGCGTCGCTCGGGGGGATCGCCACCAACGTCCTCGCCCAGCGGTTGCGCCACCTCGAGGGGCTCGGGCTTCTGGTCGCGACCCCCTACTCGGACCGGCCGCCCCGCTACGCCTACGCTCTGTCGACCTCGGGGGAGGACCTGGCCGGGGTGCTCAGGCTCCTCGCCCGATGGGGCGCCGAGCAGGCCGGCGCACCGGCGGAGGGCCCGGTGCACGGCGAGTGCGGGACCCCCCTCGAGACGCGCTGGTACTGCCCGACGTGCGCGCGGGTCGTCGACGACGACGAGCCGGACGAGACGGGCTACATCTGACGTGGCGAAGAAGACGAGCACACCGCCCCCGCCGACGGCCGAGTACCAGAGAAGCCACGTCGGCCTCCTGCGCGCGGTGAACCTCGCCGGGCGCGACAAGCTCGCGATGCCGGCCCTGCGGGAGGCCGTCGAGTCTCTCGGCCACACCGACGTCGTCACCTACATCCAGAGCGGCAACGTCGTGTTCCGCGCGGCGCGAGCCCCCGGGCGCTCCGAGGACGCGGCGATCGCGTGGGAGCTCGAAAAGGTGATCGCCGAGCGGACCGGCGTCGCGGCCGCGGTGGTCGTGCTCGGCGCGGCGCAGCTCGGTGACGTCATCGCGGCCAGTCCCTTTCCCCAGGTGACGGACCTCCGAGCGCTTCACGCAATCTTCCTGCGCGAGCCGCCGGGGGAACCTGGCCGTTCATCGGTCGCCGCCGCCGTCGACCGTGCGAGGTCCAAAGGGAGCCGGGATGACGCCCGGCTCGTCGATCGGGTGCTCTACCTGTGGACGCCCGACGGTTTCGGCCGCAGCGTGCTGCGCGGCGAGCTCGAGCGAGGCGGTGCGAACGCGACCCCCATGCGCGAGGGCACCGCGCGCAACTGGGCGACCGTGACGGCGCTGCACACCCTTGTGCAACGCTGACGCGATGGTGCTCGGCGCGCGCTACCCGATCCGGACGGAGCGGCTCCTGTTGCGACCGCTCTCCGAAGCCGACGTCGACGGACTCGCGGCGTACCGCTCGCTGCCCGAGGTGTTCTCGTACGTGCCGGGCGAGGCGATGGACGCAGAGGGCATCCGCACCGGCTTCGCCGAGCGCTTCGGGCGCGGCGACGTCGAGCACGCGGGGCAGTTCCTCCTGCTCGGCGTGGAGCTGGCCGACACCGGGGATCTGGTCGGCGACGTCGTCCTCAGGTGGCTTTCAGAGGAGCATCGGAGCGGGGAGATCGGCTACATGTTCCATCCCGGCCACGGCGGCCGCGGCTACGCGACCGAGGCCGCCCACCGGATGCTCCACCTCGCGTTCGACGACCTCGGCCTCCACCGCGTGATGGCGAGGGTCGACCTTCGCAACGTCGCCTCGGCCCGCTTGCTGAGAAGGCTCGGCTTCCGCCAGGAGGCGCACCTGAGAGAGAACGAGTGGTTCAAGGGGGTGTGGAGCGACGAGCTGGACTTCGGGATGCTCGGAGACGAGTGGCGGGCGCAGCACGCGGACGGTTGCCCGCACCTGCGCGCCCCCGTCCCCGCAGCGGTCGTCGTCGACCACCTGGCCCGAACCGATCTTCGAGACGCGGACGTCGCCATCTACGACCGGCCGGTCGGGGTCAGCCTCCTCTTCCGTGATCCCGTCACCGGGGCCGAGCACTACCTCGTCCGCTACCCACCGCAGCTTGTCGCGGCGAGGCACCGCCACAGCGCCGCGCACACCTTCGTCGTCCTGGACGGCGAGCTCGAGGTCAACGGCCGGCGGGTCGGGCCGGGCTCGTACTGCCACTTCCCGGCCGGGACCGCGATGGACCACGCACCCGCGGGCGAGGAGGGCTGTCTGTTCGTCGCGGTCTTCGACGGCCCGCAGGACGTCGAGCTGCTCGAGGGCACCTTGGAGGGGGCGGAGCGGCTCGGGAGCGTCGACGACGGCTCCGAGTGACGGGCCGTACGCTGTCTGCATGTGCAGGAACATCACCACCTTGCGCGGCCTCGAGCCGGCGGCGACGCCCGAAGAGATCGAAGCGGCCGCCCGTCAGTACGTCCGGAAGGTGAGCGGCGTCGCGCGCACGTCGGCTGCCAGCGACACCGCAGTCGAAGAAGCCGTTGCCGAGATCGCGCGCGCGACCGCACGCCTGCTCGACGGCCTCCCGCCACGCCGGCAACCACCGCCCACGCTTCCGCCGCTGCGACGGCTCGCCGCCCGCTGACAGCCTGGCGGATCGGGCCGGCCGCCCAGCCGGCCTCGACGTCACGAGCGTCGTTGCAGCAGCCACGCTTCTTCGAGGGCGTCTTCGATCGCCCCCGCATCGCCGTGGGCGAGGTCGGCGACGACCATCATGTGCTTCGCGTACCTCCCCGGCGCGCTGAACGTGTCGGGGAACGCTCGGCGCAGCGCGTCCCGACGGTCGAAGTCGCAGCGGAACACGACGCGGCCCTCGCCGAGGTCGCGGGCGACGATCCGTCCCCGGTACCGCCACTCGACGACGCCGTCGACGCTCGACCGGCGGACGCCGTCGAGACGCGCCGCAAGGGCGCTCAGTTCGGTGAGGTCCACGTCGGTCCGTTCAGCGGGTCGCCCGGTCTTCCTCGACCGCGCGCGCGACCCTTTCAGCCGCCTCCCTGAGATCCTCGTCCGAGACGTTCGGCAGCACGTCCTCCCACAGTGGGAGCATCATGTTGCGCGCTTCGAGCATCCCGAGCGGTCGTGGGATGAGCCACACGTGGAAGTGCGCCCCGCCGTCTCCCCAGCGGTAGAGGTGGACGCGGCCCACGCCGCCGAGACCAAGGATCCCCCGCTCGACGGACGCCGCGATCCGGCCGAAGTCCTTGGCGGCTTCGGGGGGGAGGTCGCAAAACGAGTCGACGTGCGCCCGGCTCGCAAGCCAGACGGTGCCGGGCAGCGACCCGCCGACCGGCGGGGGGAGGGACCACAGGCCGTCGGACCAGACGGGAGCGGACGCCTGGCCGCCGCAGATGCCGCAGGGCTCGCCTCCCGGCTCCCCGCGGCGTGGGGGCTCGGGCACGACGCGCGCACCGGGCGCTCTGCTCGTCAGGGGCTCGACGTAGGGGAGGGTCACGATGTGGTGCCGGCGTCGGGGTCCGGCTTGTGGGCGATGAACTTCAGGTTGTCGTCGACGGCCACGGTGAGGCGGTCGAAGCCGAGTGCCGCCAGCCTTGCGATGAGGGAGCCCGGTTCGACGGGGTTGTAGACGTCGCCGGCGTGGAACTCGTGCAGCCCGTTGCTCGGGAGGCTGTCCGATGCGACGAGGACGCCGCCGGCACGCAACACGCGACGCACCTCGGTGAGGATCGCATTCTGAAGCTCGGCGGTCGGCACGTGGTGGAGCATGGTGAAGCAGCCGGCGGAGTCGAAGGATGCGTCGGGGAAGTCGAGCCGGGTTGCGTCTCCCACGACCACGTGGACGTTCGTCCCCTCGAAGCGCGCGGCGAGCGCGGCCGCGACCGTGCGGTCCACCTCCAGTGCGACGAGCCGCTTCACTTCGTGACGCAGCCACTCGGTCGCCGCACCCGGTCCCGGGCCGATCTCGAGCATCGTCTCTCCGAGGTCGGCGTGCGCCGTGACGAAGCCGATCACCTCGTCGCGAAGATGCTCCGACCACTCTTTCGTTGCGCACAGCGCATGGTTCTCGTTCACGCGGTCCACGATAAGGAAAGCGGGACATGGGCAAAAGGGCCTAGCCTGCCGTTCGATGTCGCTGGACGGACAGTGTCCCGGGCAGGAGCAGGCGCTGGTCGTCGTGAGCTTCCCGATGCCACGGGGATCCGTCTTCGACTGGCACGTCCACCGCGACCATCAGCTGGCCTGGGCGCCGAGCGGGGTGCTCACCGTACGGACCGACGCGACCGCATGGGTGCTCCCCCCGACGCGCGCGCTGTTCATCCCCGCCGGCGTGCACCACGAGGTCCTCTCGGCCACGTCGGCGACGATGCAGGCGGTGTACCTGCGTCCGGACCTCTGCCCGATCACCTGGTCGGACTGCACCCCCGTCGCTGCCGGGCCGTTGCTCGGTTCGCTGATCGGTTACCTGGCCGACGAGGGCCTCGGCGCCGACGTGCGGGCGCGTGCCGAGGCCGTCCTCGTCGACCTGCTGCGGCCCGTGACGATGGCGACGATCGACGTCCCGACCCCGCGCGACGAACGCGCCCGCGAAGTCGCAGCCGCGCTGCGGGCCGCTCCCTCCGACGGCCGCACGCTCGAGGAGTGGGGACGGGAGGTGGGCGCGAGCGAGCGCACCCTCGCCAGGGTCTTCCTCACCGACACCGGGCTCCCCTTCGGCCGCTGGCGAACGCGTCTGCGGCTGCGCAGCGCGCTCGTCGAGCTCGCCGCCGGCGCGTCGGTGAGCGCTGTCGCCCATGCGGTCGGCTACGAGTCGGTGAGCGCGTTCGTCGCCGCGTTCCGGCGGGAGACCGGCGCCACCCCGTCCTCCTTCTTCGAGTCGCTGACGGCTGGGCCGGTGCAGCCGCCTTCGTCTTGAGCGCCCGTCTCGATCCGCAGAGGTCGCACGATCCGTCGGACTGGGTAAGTTCCGCAAGAGGCCCCAAGACGGGCCCCGACGGCGACCAGGGAGGTAGCTCGATGAAGGCGATCGTGTTCAAGGGTCCGTTCTCGGTGGAGCTCGAGACGGAGCCGGATCCCCGCATCGAAGGTCCGCTCGACGCCATCGTGCGGATCACGTCCACGAACATCTGCGGCTCCGACCTCCACATGTACGAGGGCCGCGCGGGCGTCGAGGAGGGAAAGATCCTCGGTCACGAGAACATGGGGATCGTCGAGGAGGTCGGCGGGAGCGTCGAGCGGGTCCGGGTGGGGGACAGGGTGTCGGTGCCGTTCAACATCGCGTGCGGCACGTGCCGGAACTGCGACGCGGGCTGGACCTCGTTCTGCTTGAGGACGAACCCGACCGAAGGCGTGGACGGCGCCGCCTACGGCTACGCCAAGATGGGCCCGTACCAGGGCGGCCAGGCGGAGCTCCTCCGCGTGCCCTTCGCCGACTTCAATCTCTTGAAGCTGCCGCCCGGCCACGACCACGAGCTCGACTTCGCCATGCTCTCGGACATCTTCCCGACGGGGTGGCACGGCTGCGTTCTGGCCGGCGTGCAGCCGGGGGACCGCGTCGCCGTGTTTGGAGCGGGACCCGTCGGCCTCATGGCCGCCCACAGCGCCATGATCATGGGGGCGTCGGCCGTCTGGGTGGTCGACAAGGAGAAGGACCGCCTCGCGCTCGCCGCCAAGATCGGCGCGGAGGCCATCGACATCGCCGAAGCGGACCCGGTCGAGCAGATCCTCGACGCGACGGATGGGCGCGGGGTCGACCGGGGCGTGGAGGCGGTCGGCTACCAGGCTCACGACCCGAGCGGCGAGGAGCACCCCGAGATGGTGCTCGACAACTTGGTGAAGGTCGTCCGGGCGACCGGGGGCATCGGGGTCGTGGGGGTGTACGTGCCCGAGGACCCCGGCGCCGAGAACGAGCTGGCGAAGGAAGGCCGGGTCGCCTTCGACTTCGGATCGCTCTTCGCGAGGGGCCAGTCGGTCGGGACGGGCCAGACGCCCGTGAAGCGGTACAACCGCGCCCTGCGCGACCTGATCGTCTCGGGGAAGGCCACGCCCTCGTTCATCGTCTCCCACGAGCTGTCCCTCGAAGAAGGCCCCGACGCATTCCGCCACTTCGACAAGCGCGAGGACGGCTGGACCAAGGTGGTCCTGCACCCGCGAGCTCACTAACGTCACGGGCGTGAGCCCTCCGTGACGACGACGACAACCGAACGGCTCCCGAGAAGCGTCGTTCCCAGCGCGTACCGGCTCCGCGTCGAACCCGACCTCGACGCTGCGTCGTTCACCGGCACGGTGGAGATCGACGTCGAAATGCCCGGGCCGGTGCCGAGCATCGTCCTGCACGCCCATCAGCTCGAGCTCGAGACCCCCGTGCTGCGCGACGCCGACGGCAAGTCCGAGGTGGGGACGGCGACCCTCGACCCCGAGCACCAGCGCGCCGTGCTCGCGTTTGCGACCGAGGTCGGTCCGGGCATCGGCACCCTCTCGATCGCGTTCAAGGGGGTGCTGAACGACGAGCTGGCTGGCTTCTACCGCTCGACCTTCGAGGACGAGGCGGGCCGGACGCGGACCATCGCGACGACGCAGTTCGAGATGACCGACGCCCGGCGGGCCTTCCCGTGCTTCGACGAGCCTGCCTTCAAGGCGACGTTCGAGGTGACGCTCGTCGTGCCCGAGGAGATGGCCGCGTTCTCGAACTCGGCGCCCGCGGAGGAGCGGGCGCTCGAAGACGGGCGGCGCGAGATCCGCTTCGTGCGGACGATGAAGATGTCGACCTATCTCGTCGCGTACGTCGTCGGACCCTTCGAGCAGACGGCCGCACGCGACGTCGAAGGCGTGCCGCTCCGTGTCGTCTACCGGGCTGGAAAGGAGCAGCTGACCGCGTTCGCGCTCGACATCGGGGAGTTCTCCCTGCGCTGCTTCCGGGAGTACTTCGGCATCCCGTACCCGGGCGACAAGGTCGACCTCCTCGCAATCCCCGACTTCGCGGCGGGCGCGATGGAGAACCTCGGCTGCGTCACCTTCCGCGAGGTCGAGCTGCTGGCCGACCCCGCCACCGCCTCGCAGAACGAGCTCGTGCGAGTCGCGATGGTGGTCGCCCACGAGCTTGCGCACATGTGGTTCGGCGACCTGGTCACCATGGAGTGGTGGGAGGGGCTCTGGTTGAACGAGGCGTTCGCCACCTTCATGCAATACGTCTGTGTCGACCGGTTCCGCCCCGACTGGGACATGTGGGCGCGCTTCGCCGGCGAGCGCGAGACGGGGATGGTCCTGGACTCCGTCCACACCACCCGGCCGATCGAGTTCCCGGTGCGCTCCCCGCAAGAGGCCATGGCGATGGCCGACCCGATCACGTACCAGAAGGGGAGCAGCGTGCTGCGGATGCTGGAGCAGTACCTGTCCCCCGACGTGTTCAGGGAAGGCATCCGGCACTACCTCCAGGCCCACGCCTACGGCAACACCGTCACCGAGGACCTGTGGGCGTCGCTCGAAGCCGTGTCGGACCGGCCGGTCCGGGAGATCATGAGCTCCTGGCTCTACCAGGGCGGTCACCCCATCGTGACGGTGAGCGCCTCGTCGCTCGCCCAGCGACCCTTCACCCTCGGCCCGGCCGCCGGCGACTCGGCGATCGGCGACCGGTGGCTGGTCCCGATCGTGGAGCGGACCCTCACCACGGGGCACACGTCGGCGCGGCTCCTCGCGGAGGCGAGCGAGCCGTTCGAGGCCGACGCCGCGACGTTCCTGAACGCCGGTGGCGCCGGCGTGTACCGCACGAACTACAGCCCGGCGCAGCTCCAGGCAGTCATCGAACACCTCGCCGTGCTCACCGAGGTCGAGCGGTCGGTGCTCGTCGGGGACACCATCGCGCTGGCCTACGCGGGCGAGCGCAGGGTGGCGGACGTGCTCGCGATCGCGTCCAGGCTCGGCACCGCCGTCGAGCCGCGTGTCTGGGAGACGCTCGACCGCATGCTCGACTTCCTCGACCGGGCGGTGACGGCCGACCAGCGGCCCCTCCTTGCGGCGAAGGTGCGCGCGCTCATGGGGCCGCTGTTCGCCGAGCTCGGGTGGACACCGGTGCTTGGTGAGGACGAGCGGACCAACGTGCTGCGCGCGACGGTCGTGAGGAGGCTCGGTACCACGGGTGAGGACGCAGACGTGAGAGCCGAGGCGGTGCGACGCTTCGAGCGAGGCGAGCTCGAGGGAGATCTCGCGGTGCCGGTCCTCGCGGTCGTGGCGAGCCTCAACCGCACGGGTGACTACGACGAGTTCGTCCGGCGGTTCAAGGCAGCCGAGGACCCGCAGGTCGAACGGCGCTACCAGCAGGCGCTGACGCTGTTCACCGACCGCGAGATGGTCCTGCGCGCCTACGACGAGGTCTTCGACACCTTCCGGGCGCAGGACGCTCCGATGGTGCTCTACCAGCTCATGGCAAACCGCGTCGGGGGCCTCGCGGTCTGGTCCGCAGTCACGCAGGACTGGGACGCGACGGCCGAGCGGGTCCCCGCCATGCTTCATGCGACCCTCGGTTTGGGTCTCTTGTTCCAGGTCGGCGACCTCGACGCCGTGGAGAAAGCGACCGAGTTCCACCGGGGTCACGTCCTGCCTGCGGGTCAGCGCATGATCGAGCAGGCGCTCGAATGGTTCGCTGCCTCCTCGCGCCTCGCGCTGCGCGAGCGCCCGACGCTCGGCACGGCGCTCGCCTGAATCTGGCCAGCACACGAAGGCCGGTTCGGTCACGGCCGTTGGCTCAAAGACGCCTGCGGGTAGGGCATCCCACGTGCCATTGCTCAAGCTGGGCCATCTCTCCCGTTACGGCGAGCTGGCTCGCCTGCTGATCGCCCATCGCGGGGCCTTGCGCGGCGATTGGCGGGAGACGACAGAAGACGACGCGGACCTGCAGCGGGACGCCGACAAGCTGGTCCAAGAGCTGCAGGCGATGGGCCCCACGTACGTGAAGCTCGGGCAGCTCCTGTCCAGCCGGGTCGACCTCCTCCCCACGGCCTACACCGAGGCCCTCCGCCGCCTTCAGGACCAGGCGGACCCGGTTCCCTTCGACGTCGTCCGACAGGTTGCAGAGGAGGAGCTCGGGTCGCGGCTCTCCGCGGTGTTCCGAACCGTCGACCGCGAGCCGCTCGGCTCGGCGTCGCTCGCCCAGGTCCACCGAGCGGTCCTGCGGGACGGACGGGTGGTCGCCGTCAAGGTGCAGCGTCCGGGGATCCGCTCGCGCATCCTCGACGACATGGACGTGATCAGCGAGCTCGCCGCCACCTTCGACGAGCACGTCGGCGCCGCGCAGCGAGCAGGCCTTGTCGCGATGGTCGACGAGTTCCGCCGGGCGCTCCTCGACGAGCTCGACTACCGACACGAGGCGACGAACCTGAAGATGCTGGGCGAGGTGGTCGAGCCCTACGACCGGCTCGTGACGCCCGTGCCCATCGAGGAGTGCTCGAGCGCCCGGCTGCTCGTCATGACGCTCGTGGAAGGGACCAACGTCGGCGCCCTCGAGCCGACAGCGGTGCCGGCGGCGGAGGGCGAGGTCCTGGTGAGTCAGCTGTTCAAGGCCTACCTCGACCAGATCCTGGTGCGCGGCGTGTACCACGCCGATCCCCACCCAGGAAACGTCGTGCTGACGTTCGACCGGCGCTTGGCCCTCTTGGACGTGGGCATGACCGGGCGCATCGCGCCCGAGCTGCGAGAGACGCTGGTGCGGATGTTGGCCGCGCTCGGCGAGGGACGAGGCACAGCGGTCGCCACCGCGCTCGAGCGCGCGGGCGAGCGCCTCGACGACTTCGACCGCAACGGCCTGCAGCGGGACGTCTCCGCCCTCGTGGCCATGTTCGACGGCGCCGACATGGAGTCGATGGAGGTGGGCGGCCAACTCGCAGAGCTCGCCCGAATCGCGCTCAAGAACGGGCTCCGTCCCGCAGCCGAGCTCTCCATGGTGGGCAAGGCGTTGTTGAACCTCGACGACGTGGCGCGCCGGCTCGCACCCACGTACGCGCCGGCTGTCGCGATCCGCGACCACACCGCGTCGGTGACCCGCGATCACCTCCTCTCCGCGGCGTCGCCGAGCCGGCTCGTATCGGCGGCGCTCGACGCCAAGGAGCTCGCGGAACGGTTTCCGGACCGGATGAACCGCCTTCTCGAGTCCCTCGCCGACGGCAGGATCCACATCCGAGTCGAGGGGATGGACGAGCGCGAGATCATGCGGAGCGTCCAGAAGCTGGCGAACCGGGCGGCCTCGGGCCTCGCCGTCGCGGCCCTCCTGCTGGCCGCGGCGATCTTCTCGATCTCGTCGCACAGTCCGAGGGGGTGGGGCGTCTCGGCGTTCACGGTCGTCTTCCTCGGTGTCGCCGTCGCCCTCGGGTCGGCGATCGTGGTCACCACCATGCGCAACGACCTCCCGCAGCGGCGAGCCATGCGGCGGCACCTCCGGAAGCGGTGACGGTCTCCGTTGCGGCTACTGGGCCAGCCGAGAGACGGTCAAGGGGTGATCTTCGGGTTCCCCGAGCAGACCCCTTTCGCGACGAGCACGTGCGCGACCCGTGTGTGGACGACGCGCAGAGGTAGAGCACCGGTCGAGACGGCGTGTTCGAGGGCAGTGAGCGCGGGCGGGCGTGTCGCAGAATGCAGCATCGGCATGTCCGCACCGGCTTCAACCGCCTTCACCGCCGCCGCGGGCTGGCTCTCGTGAACGGAGACGGTCCTCGCGCCCAGTGTGTCGGTGATCGCTAGGCCGGTGAAGCCCATCGTCCTGCGAAGAAGCGTGTACGTGGCCGCTGACAAGCTCGCCGGCTGGCCGCCGGTGAGCCCGGGGACGACCGCATGGCCGATCATGATGACGGGGACCTTCGCCTCGATCCCCTTTTCGAACATGGGCAGTGTCTCCTTCCGAAGGGCTGCCAGGGGCGGATCTGCGGCGACCGCCCAGTCCGTGTTCCCGTTGGCATGTCCCTCGCCGGGGAATTGCTTTCCGGCCGCCAGCACCCCTGCCGCTCGGAGGCCCTCCACGAAGGCGTTCGCATACGCCGTCGCCACTGCGGGCGATGAGGAGAACGACCTCGGACCCCCGTAGAGGGGTGTCGTGGCGGGCGAGGCCGTTTCGTAGAGCGGTGCGGTGTCCATGCCGATCCCGAGCGCCCGCATCTGACGGCCCCGCGTGGCCATGACCTGCTCGAGGTGGGCGGCCGTCCAGTGTGAGGCCATGACGCGGGGGGCGGGGAGCGATCCGAGCATTCCCGCCAGCCGTGTCACCACCCCGCCTTCTTCGTCCGTCGAGATGATCGGAGCGACCTGCCCGGCGTGGGTGGCGTCGGAGACGAGAGAGGCGTCCGCGTCCTGGACGCGGACCCGTGTCGCGGGCTTCGTCTCGGGCTCCACTCCCGGCGCGAACGCCATCTCGAGGCCACCTACGCCCGACGTGGCGGCCTGCGCCAGTGTTTCGAAGGCTGTCCAGTTGCCCGTCAGCATCAAGAGCTGCGCGAGCAGCCGGGAAACCGGCCAGCCGGCCGTCGCCTTGCCGCACGGTGTGGGCGCGGTGCGGATCGCGGCATGGGCCGACAGCGAGCTCGTGCTCTTGTTCACGGTGCTCGTCGTTGCGCTCGAGCGTGAAAGCGCTGCGGAGCACCCCGTCAGCAGTCCCGCCACGGCTGCGACCGTCCCGAGGAGCAGCACCGACCTGGTGAGGAGACCCGGGCGACCTCTCGCATCCAGCGGCCGCTCTGGGTCGGCGGACCACAGGTTCCGCACGACCACCATCGTGCCACCCATCCTCGACCTCACCATCGGGCCCCCATCAAGACTCCGGGCACCGAGCGAGGACGGTGAACTGCTTCGCTATCCCCACGAGAGCGACGTCGCCGGCTGCTGGCCGTGACGGGCGCGCCGTGTCAAAGTGCAGGCCACAGGTCATGAACGACATTCCCTGCACCGACGCGGCCAGTCCCAGAGCGCGCGGCACGTGCGGGTCCCGTTCTGCGACCCACGACCAATTGACGGTCGCCCCGTCCACAACTTACAGTCTCGAGATAAGCAACGACGGTCCCGTATGACGGGACGACGTCAGACGAGGAAGCGAGGCCCGCACCATGTGCGATGAACACGGCGTCTACGAGGCGGTCAAGGGCGAGACGCGGGTGGGTCGCACCCTCACGGTCGAGCGGGTCCGCCAGCTGAACTCGCCGACGTACTTCTACGAGATGCTGAAGGACAATCCCCAGCTCACGGCGGTGCATCCGGGCATCGAGGACCCTCTTTTGGAAGGCGCCATCGACCATCACATCCACGCCTATCCCGACTTCGTCCATCGCTCCCAGGACATGGTCGAGATCGCAGTGGACGCGTCCCGGGCGAAGATGCGCGCCATTGCGTTCAAAGATCACTGGAACATCACGGCAGGTGCGGCGTACCTCGTGCAGAAGCAGGTCGACGAGATGGTGCTCGACGGTCGGCTGACGCATCGAGTGGAGGTCTACGGGGGACTCGGCCTGAACCTGGGGGTAAACCCCGAGGCGGTCGAGATCGCGCTCAAGTACCCGAACTTCAAGTGCATCTGGTTCCCCACGTTCAAGTCGTTCGGCTGGGCGCGCTCCGCGGGACTGAATCCCGACCCCGAAGAGTACGTACGCCTGGTCGGACCGTCTGGCGACGTCCTCCCGAACGTACGCAGGGTCATGGAGCTCGCGGCGGAGGCCGGTGTCGCCGTCGCACTCGGGCACACGGACTTCGAGGAGCTCCTCCCGCTCTGCACCCTCGCGAAGGAGCTCGGCCTACGCACGGTCCTCGACCACCCGCTGCTCGAGCTCAACAAGCTGCTCGTCGACGAGATGAAGCAGCTCGCCGCGCTGGGCACCTACGTTGGCGTCTACTGCCAGCCGATGATCCCGTCGCTCTACCAGCCAGTGCAGGACCCAATGGAGACCGTCGACGCCATCAATCAAGTCGGCGCCTCGCACTGCGTGAGCGGCTCCGACTTCGGACAGGTGCTCAACCTCGACAGCGTCTCGGGCATGCGCGTCTTCACCCGGGCACTCCTCGGCTTCGGCATCGCCGAGCGCGACATCAAGACCATCTTGCGCGACAACCCGGCGCGGCTGCTCGGGCTCGAGCTGATGGGCGACTGATGACGGCGACCGCCGCGCACCCCGACCGGGTGGTGTCGCTGCAAGAGATCGTCTCCGACATCCCCGACGGCAGTCACCTGGCGCTTGCGGGCTTTGCCATCACCCGGAACGCGGTGGCGTTCGCCCATGAGCTCATCCGTGCGGGGACGCGTGGCCTCACCGTCACCCAGGTGTTCGGCGGGTTCGAGACCGATCTATTGGCGGCAGCCGGCGCCATGGACTGTCTCACCTATGCCAGCGGATCGATCGACCGATTCGGTCTTCTCTATGCGGTGAACCGGGCGATGCTGGATGGGAGCCTGGCCCTCTCCGAGTACTCAGGGCTCGCCCTCGCCCTCCGGCTCCATGCCGGTGCCCTCGGGCTCCCCTTCGTCACGACCCGGTCCATGCTCGGCTCCGACCTCGTCGCGCCATTGGTAGCGACCGGGCAGGCCGCCGCGATCGAGAGTCCTTTCGACGGCGCCCCGTGTCTGGCCCTCCCTCCGCTGCATCCGGATATCGCGGTAGTCCACGTCGACGTGGCAGACCGCGCCGGCAATGCGATCGTGGGTGGACCGGTATGGAGCATCCCCGAGACGGCCCGTGCCTCGAGGATGGTGGACCTCGTCGCAGAAGAGATCGTCGAGGTGGGTGAGCTCGACCCATCGCGCATCACGATCCCGGGCCTCTTGGTCCATGCCGTGGCGCGCGTGCCCCGGGGCGGCCATCCGACCGCCGTCTACGGCCACTACGACTACGACGCCGCGCACCTCCGCCAGTACGCCGCCGCCTCGAACGCCGGGGGCGACGCGCTCGACGCCTATCTCGACCGCTTCGTCCGCGGCGTGTCCACGTTCGACGAGTACCTCGAGAAGGTGGCGGCATGAGCGACGAGGAGAAGTGGACCCGCGCAGAGATGCTGGCGGTCGCAGGATCGCTCCAAGTCGTCGACGGGGATGTCACCGTCGTCGGGCTAGGACTGCCACAGATCGCCGCCCTGCTCGCGCAGCGGACGCACGCCCCCACGGTGAGCCTGCTCCTCGAGAGCGGGGTCTTCGAGCCGGTGCCCGCCGAACCGGCAATGGGTATCGCGGATCCACGACTGTGGAAGGACGCCACCGCCTTCGCTTCGACGCTGGAGGTGCTCGGGGTCATGGTGCACGGTGGCCGGGTCTCGCTCGGGCTCCTCGGGGCGCTCCAAGTGGACCAGTGGGGGTCGCTGAACACGACCGAGGTGGAAGCGCCAGACGGTTCGCGGCGGCGCTTCCGGGGATCGGGCGGCAGCAACGACATCAGCTCGAATGCCGGTCGAACTGTCGTGATCATGACCCATCAGTCGCGAAAGTTCTCCGAGGCCCTCACATTCCTCACGAGTCCGGGACGTCGGATCAGGGACCAGACGCGCGCAACGGTGGGTCTTCCCAGCGAAGGTCCATGCGCGGTGGTCACCGATCGAGCAGTGATCGCACTTACCGACGCCGGTGCAGTGCTCGAAAGCGTCCATCCCGGCGAGCAGCCCGAGACAGTTCTCGCCGCCACCCCCATTCCGCTGCACGTTCCCGCGGGCGGCCCGAAGGAGACGCCTGCGCCCACGGCGACGCAGCTCGCCCTCATTCGCAACGAGCTCGATCCGAACAACTGGTACACGAGCTGACCCGGTCAGCCGGGATCGCCCGGCCACGGTGGCACTCGACAGCATGAGAAAGGAGTCGAAGTGATCATCGACACGGAGTTCAATTCCGCTGCACAGATCCCGATGAACGTCTGTGTCGACGCGGCAAAGTTGGCAGAGGAGGTCGGTTTCGGCGCGGTCTGGAAGGGGGAGTCCAATTCGCGAGACCCCATGGTGCTGCTCTCCGCGATGGCGGCGACGACGTCGAACATCGAGCTCGGCACGGCCATTTACCACGTCTACGGCCGATCTCCCATCACCCTCGCGCTGCAAGCAGCGGCGTTCAACGAGCTCTCGCAAGGACGGTTGATCCTCGGGCTCGGCGTGGGCAATCCCATCATCGCCGGCTGGCATGGCCAGACGTTCGACCGGCCACTGCGGCGCATGAAAGAGTACGTCGAGATCCTGCGGGCCGCGTACTCGGGCGAACGCGTACCTGACTACGAGGGCGACTTCTATGCGACGCGAGGATCCTTCAAGATGGCCTTCAGGCCCCCCGAGGGCGACCTGCGAGTCTGGATCGCGGGCCTCGGGCCGCAGATGGCTCGACTCGCAGGCCGCATCGGCGACGGGATCGTCGTCAACATGGCCAACCCTCCGATGATCCGGCGCATCGTCGAGGACTTCCAAAGTGGTGCGCGAGAGGCCGGGCGCGACCCGAGTGGGCTGCAAGTCGTCTCCAAGGTCCGGGTCTCTTTGTCCGACGACGTCGACGCCGCCCGCTGGGCTTTGAAGAAGGTGTTGACCTTCTACTCGCTCCAACGCGGCTACAGCGACACGCTCACCACCATGGGATGGGGAGATGTCGTCACCGCGGTCCAAGAGGCTCATCGCCGCGACGGCTTCACCGCCGCCAGGAAGCTCATCCCCGACGAGATGGTGGATGACGTGCCGATGTATGCCGATCGTGATCTCGCAAAGCTGCCGTCGAAGCTCGCCGGCTATGAAGCAGCCGGCTCCACCCGCTGCGTGGTGGCATACGTGCCCAACACCGAGGACCTCGCGGGAGAGCTGCACCACTACCTGACCAACGCTGACTTCGTCCGGACGGGGCACTTCTCCGCCGCCCCTTCGGCGGCCTAGGAACGCCAGGAATGGACTTCCGACTGAGCGGGGACCAGCAGACGATCGCCGATGCAATCGCGGACGTGTGCGCCAAGTTCCCCGACAGCTATTGGCAGGATCTCGAAGCGACGGGGGCCTACCCCGAGGCCTTCGTGAGGACCCTCACCGAGCTCGGGTGGCTGTCGATCCTCATACCCGAGGACCTCGGCGGCGGCGGGCTCGGAATTACCGAGGCCGCAATCGTCTTGGAGGAGATCCACCGATCGGGTGCCAATGCCAACGCGTGCCATGCCCAGATGTACACGATGGGCACGGTCCTTCGGCACGGGAGCGCCGAGCAGAAGCAGGCATACCTCCCGGCGATCGCCGCGGGGGAGCTGCGCCTTCAAGCCTTCGGCGTCACCGAGCCGGACGCGGGGAGCGACACCACCCAGATCACGACGAGAGCGGTAAGGAACGGCGACCACTACGTGGTCAACGGACAGAAGACGTTCATCTCGCGCGTTGCGTACTCCGACCTCATGCTGCTTCTCGTTCGTACCTCGCCGCTCACCGAGGGTCAGCCCACGACCGAGGGGCTGTCTCTCCTCTTGGTGGACCTGCGCACAGCCGGGGATGCAGTCGAGATCTCGCGTATCCCGGTCATGTTCAACCATCACACCTACCAGGTCTTTCTGACCGACCTGGAGGTCCCCGCAGAGAACCTGATCGGCGAGGAAGGCAAGGGGTTCCGCTACATCATCGACGGATGGAACGCCGAGCGCATCCTGGTCGCGTCGGAAGCAATCGGTGACGGCCGATTCTTTGTCGAGCGTGCTGCACAGTATGCGTCGTCTCGCGTCGTCTTCGGCAAGCCGATCGGCGCGAACCAGGGAGTCCAGTTCCCTATCGCGCAGGCGTACGCGGCCGTGCGCGCAGCAAGCTTGATGCGCTTTCACGCGTCGACGCTCTTCGATGGGGGCGCGCCCTGTGGTGCCGAAGCGAACATGGCGAAGTACCTGGCTTCCTCGGCGTCGTGGCAAGCGGCCAATGCAGCGATCACGGCATACGGAGGCAACGGCTTCGCTTCCGAGTACGCCATCGAGCGGAAGTTCCGTGAGACCAAGCTCTTCGAGATCGCGCCCGTCAGCAACAACCTCGTCCTGTCCTATCTCGGCCAACGGGTACTTGGAATGCCCAAGTCTTACTAACGAGCCGAGTCGAGCTCGGCATCAGAGGAGGAAGGCAGCATGGGAACGGTACGAGCCGGATGGGAGGGTCGCTACCTCGAGGACTTCGCCGTCGGCGACATCTATCGTTGTCGTTACGGCCGCACGGTCACCGAGTCCGACAACATCACGTTCACCCTTCTCACCAACAACACCAATCAGATCCACTTCAACCGTGAGTACGGCAAGCGCACCGAGTGGGGCCGCTGCCTGGTGAACAGTGCTCTCACGCTCTCCATCGTCGCAGGCATGGGCGTCGCAGACGTGAGCGAGAACGGGTTTGCGCTCGGCTGGGACGAGATCCAGCTGCCACATCCGGTCTTTGCCGGCGACACCTTGTACTCGGAGAGCGAGGTCCTCGAAGTGCGACCGTCCCGGTCGCGACCGACGCAGGGCGTCGTCAAGGTGGAGACCCGTGGCTACAACCAGGACGGCGAGCTCGTGATCCGCTACCGGCGATCGGTGATGGTGTGGAAGCGGGAGCACGCGCCGAGGACGGAGATCTTCCCGACGGTGGCGACCGGACCGTGACCGAGGTAGATGCAGACACGCAAAGCCGCCCGCTGAAGGGGACGAGAATCGTCGCGCTCGAGCAGGCGGTCGCGATGCCCTTCTGCTCGTTCATCCTCGCGGAGCTCGGCGCCGAGGTGATCAAGATCGAGCGACCCGGGGGTGGGGACGTCGTGCGCGGCTGGGACCACGTCGCCAGAGGGCTCTCGAGCGGCTTCGTCGCTTTCAACGTGGGGAAGCGAGACGTGGCTGTCGACCTTGGCAGCGAGCAGGGGCGAGCCGTGGTCCGGCGCCTCGTCCGCAGCGCGGATGCCTTCCTCGAGAACTTCAGCCCTGGGGTAGTGGCGCGCCTCGGGCTGTCCGATGCAGACCTGCGGGGAGAGAACCCCGCGCTCGTCTACTGCAGCCTCTCGGGATACGGCCAGACGGGACCGTATCGGGATGTGAAGGCCTACGACCTGCTCATCCAGGGCGAGTCGGGCGTCCTCTTGTCCAATGGCACCCCTGACGCTCCCGCCAAGGTGGGCCTCCCCATCACCGACCTCATCGGCGGCTCGACGGCGGCGATCGCAGTGCTGAGCGCCCTCGTGGCACGGTCGGCCAGCGGCACCGGTGCCTACCTCGACGTCGCGATGCTCGACGCGGTCGCCCCGTGGCTGAGCTACTTCCCGCACCACTACTGGCACGAAGGAGAAGAGCCGCCACGCACGGGCATGCGACACCAGTACCTGTCCCCCTACGGCCCGTACCTCGCCCGAGACGGCGTCTACGTCAACCTGGTCGTCGCCAACGAGCATGACTGGGTGCGCCTGTGTGAACAGGTCCTCGACGGGCCCGAGCTCGTGGACGACCCTCGTTTCGCCACCATCGACGCCCGGCGGAGACACCGGGACGAGCTGGATGCGCTCGTCGAGCGGAGGATCGTTGCGCTGCCGAGCAAGGTCTGGCTCGACCGGCTGGCCAGTGTTGGGCTCCCATACGGCGAGGTCCGCACGATCGAGAAGGTCCTCGAGCACCCTCAGCTCCTTGCTCGTCAGATGTTCGTCGAGGCAGCGTCACCGGTCGGCACCCTGCCCGTCGTGCGCTTCCCGCTCGGCGCGCCATCGGTCGAGCGACGTCTCCCGGACCTCGGCCAGGACACCGACGACGTCCTGCGTTCCGTCGGATACGAATCCGAGGAGATCGACGGTCTTCGCGCCCAGGGGGTGGTGGCGTGAGCGATGGGATGTGGGTCGGTTGTACACGCCCCCCGGCTCGTCGACGTGGAGCGATCGCACGCACTGTCGCGTTGCATGTGGCCGGGACGGCCCTCAAAAGGAGGATGCAATGAGTTATCTCGGGCGTTCGTGGATGTTCGTTCCCGGACATACCGAACGATTCGTTGCAAAGGCGGCCGGTGTTCCTGCCGACACCGTCTTCTTGGATCTCGAAGACGGGGTTCCGGTTGCCGAGAAGGCGGCGGCGCGGCAGTCGGTCGCACGGGCCTTGGGTCGATCCGAGTTCGGACCGCGGCGCTTCGTGCGCTTGAACTCGACCCCTTCACCCTGGTTCGCCGACGATCTCGACGCCGTCGTCGTTCCCGGGCTCGAGGGGGTCTGCCTTCCGAAAGCAGAGTCGGTGACAGACGTGACCGGCCTTGCGAGCCGCCTCGACGACCTCGAGCGGCAGCGGTCGATGGCGCCGGGCACCGTCCGCATTGTGGTCGCGATCGAGAGCGCCCGCGGAGTCCTGCACGCGCCCGCAATCGCCGGTAGCCATCCGCGGGTGGAAGCGCTGATGTTCGGTGCCGAGGACTACGCCCTCGACCTCGGCCTCGGCACGCAACGCGCAGGGGAAGCGCGCGAGCTCATCCATGCGAGGTCCTGCATCGTGATCGCCGCCGCGTCGGCGCGAGTGGGAAGCATCGACGGTGTCTTTCCCGACCTGGACGATCCTGACGGGCTCGCGTCCGACATCCTCCAGGCTCGTCGATTGGGGTTCACCGGGAAGTCGACCTTCAATCCACGTCAGCTCGATGACATCAACCGCGTCTTCAGCCCCTCCCCTGATGAGATCGATTACGCGAAGAAGGTCGTCGCGGCGTTCGAGGACGCCCAGGCCCGGGGCGAAGGTTCGGTCGCGGTGGGCGGGCAGCTCGTGGACCTGCCGATCGTCCTGCGGGCGAAACGGCTCCTCGAGACGAGCGAGCTGCTCGCCGCGAGCGGCACCATGTCCGACGCTCGCGAGGAGCGGTAGGAGCGATGGCCACTGTGAAGATCACGCTCTCGATGGCCGTAGGCGACTCCGACCAGGTTCGTGACCTCACCAACGGGCGTGTCGAGGTGGAGGGCGTCGACCTCGTTCCCCTGCAGATGGGCGTGGAGGAGATCTTTCCGCGGTTCATGGCCCACCACGAGTGGGACATCTCCGAGATGTCCTTCGGCTCGTACACGTCGCGCGCCTCGCAAGGCGATCGGTCGATGGTGGCGATACCCGTGTTCACCTCTCGCGTGTTCCGGCACGGCGCCTTCTACGTACGCGGCGACGAGTCGATCCAGGAACCCGGGGACCTCGCGGGCCGGCGGATCGGCGTCCCAGAGTGGGCCCAGACGGCGTCGGTGTGGGCCAGGGGGCTCCTCGCCGATGAGTTCGGCGTCCCGCTGCGCGACGTACGCTGGGTGCAGGCGGGTGTCAACGCGGCAGGGAGGACGGAGAAGGTGGCCCTCGCCCTCCCCGAGGGGCTCTCGCTGGAACCGGTGCGCGATCGATCGCTCGACGCGATGCTGATCGACGGCGAGATAGACGCGATCATCAGCGCTCGACCGCCGAAGAGCTTCCAGGATGGATCTGGGCGCATCGTGCGGCTCATCTCGGACCCGGTCTCGATGGAGAGAGAGTTCTTGGCGCGGACCGGGATCTTCCCGATCATGCACATCATCGTGGTGCGCGGTCCGGTGCTCGAACGCCACCCGTGGGTCGCGGTCAACTTGATGGCCGCGTTCAGCGAGGCCCGGGATCGCAGCGTCGCGCGCCTGCGTGACGAGATGGTGTCGACCGTTCCCTTGCCCTGGCCGGCGGCGGCGATGAAGGACGCGACGTCGCTGCTCGGTCCCGACGTCTGGCCGTACGGTCTCGAGGAAAACCGTCCGACGCTCGAGGCCTTCGTGCGCCTCGCGTACGAGCAGGGAGTGGCGCACCGGCTGATGCGAGCTGAAGAGCTCTTCGCGCCAGAGACGCTGAGCACCCACGCCGTCTGAGGGCAAAGGAGGGAGCGCAGATGGCTGCCACACGCGACAGAGAAGGCACCGTGGTCGTCACCGGGGGCGCCCAGGGCATCGGGGAGGTGCTCTGCAGGGACCTGGCGACGCGTGGCTACCACGTGGTCGTGGCCGACCGCAATGTCGAAAGAGCCGAGGGAGTGGCTGGCTCGATCAGATCCGGCGGTGGGCACGCGACGGCGCTCGATGTCGACGTCGCCGACGAGGCGTCCTGCGCACGCGCGGCTGACCGGCTCGAGACGGAGCACGGGGCCGTCATCGGCCTCGTCAACAACGCAGCTGTCTTCTCCACGCTCGAGATGAAGCCGTTCTGGCAGATCCCGCTCGACGAGTGGACCCATGTGCTTTCCGTCAACCTGACCGGTACGTGGCTCATGTCCCGGGCTCTCCTCCCGCTCCTGCGCCGTGAACCGGGCGCGAGCATCGTGAACATCTCGGCCGCTGCCGTATGGTTCGGTCGTGCCAACTACGCCCACTACGTTTCGTCGAAGGCGGGCATGATCGGCCTCACGCGTGCGATGGCCCGAGAGCTGGGCCCGATCGGCATTCGTGCGAACGCTGTGACCCCCGGCTCGGTCCAGACGGGAGTCACCCGATCCACGGTCACCCCCGAGCAGCGGCAGGCGATCATCCAAGCCCAGTGCCTCGCACGAGCACTCACCCCGGAGGATCTGACGAGCTCAGTAGCCTTCCTCCTGGACCCGGCCAGCGCCGCGGTCACCGGCCAAGTCGTCAACGCCGACGGCGGCATGGTCATGCGATGACGCCGGGACGCCGATAGGCCAGCCCCGGATCGCGGGCGGGGGCCGCCGGTCGTCGCGGGATCGAGCGAAGTCTGCCACGGGCCTCTCGTCAGCCGCTGCCCGACCATGTCGCGCGCGAGGACGTCAGTGGATCCAGCCGCGGTGCGTCGAGCGTCCACGGACGGTACGGTGCCCACCATCTCTCCACTCGAAGATCGTCGGCGATGGCGTTGGCAGCGTTGTAGCCCGGTCCACCGATCGCATGCCCTCCCGGGTGCGTCGACGCTCCGCACAGGTAGAGGCGGTCGACGGGCGTCCGATAGTTCGCCATTCCCGGCCACGGCCGTCGGTCGCCAAGCTGGTCGACGCAGATCTGCCCCTGGCAGATGTCACCATTGATCATGTCGGGGAGGTACTCCTCGATGTCCTTCGGCGAGTAGACGAACCGTCCCGCGATCACATCGTCTCGCACGTTTGGCGCGAACTCTCGCAGCTTCTCGAGCAGACACTCTCCGACTTCCTTGCCTACGTCCGACCATGCGGCGGCGCCGCCGTCGGCCAGGTCGAAAGGAGCGGGGATCCCCACGTAGGCAGTGCAGCCTCCTGGCGGAGCCTGGGAGGTGTCGTGTACCGAGATCAGGCCTCCGTCCAAACCCAGCACGTCGGGGACCACACCGTTGGCCGCTTGCTGCCCCATCGACAGGAGGTCGTCAAGAGACTCGAAGCCGATGGTCAGCTTCCACGCGTCGTCGAGCTCGGGCGCTGTCTTCGACATGATGAAGTGGGGCCGCTCCCGGAGCGCCAGGTGGACCCGGAACAAGCCCGTCTCCTTGAACGTGAACGAGGCCGCCTTCTCGGCCAGCCCAGCTGGCAACACGGCTTCGTCCATCAGAAGCAAGAAGGTGTGCACCGGGTTGATCGAGCTGGCGATGAAGCGCGTCGCCGACAGCTCGCGGCCGCTCGCCAGCACGACGCCCCGCGCGACTCCGTCCCTCACCTCGATGTGCTCGACGGCGTCACCGAGGAAGATGTGCCCTCCGTGCTCGATCACGATCTGCGCGATGCCTTCCGCAGCACGTCGGCTGCCGCCGCGCACGAGCGCCGTCGTCCCGGCGAACCAATTCACGATGTGCGCGAACACGAGCGGCGGGATGCCTCGGGCCCGGGGGTTGTACTCGGCCGACGTCACGGCCCGGACGACGGACATGCGGCAGAACTCGCTCTCGAACAGGTCGCGCGCGTACTCAACCGGGCTGAGATCACGCACGATCGTGAGGAAGTCGGTGCCCCCGGGCTGGCTGCTGATGTCGGCCTCCCACACCTCGTGCGGCACAGGAGGCGCGTAGAGATAGGGCAGGATGAAATCCCTGTACCAGCGCTGCCACGTGGCGCTCACTTGCTCATAGGTGGCGGCGTCTCGCTTGGAGACCCGGGCTATCGACGCGATGTTCCGCTCCCTGCCCTGGTAGTAGACGAACCAGTCGTCGTGACGGACGAACCCCATCTTCGGGTTCGGGAAGACGTAGGACACGCCGTATCGCCGGAGCTCGAGATCGCGGTCGCCAGGGCACTCGTGCCGCTTGGTGTGGATCGCGTGGAGGTTGTGCAGATAGCCGGGTGCGGTGACCTCCTCGGTGGAGAAGCCGCCGCCGACGGTAGGACGGCCTTCGACAACACCCACCCGCATCCCCGCCTTCGCGAGGTAGGCCGCGGTGATGAGGCCGTTGTGCCCCGCGCCGATGATGAGACCGTCGAAGTGGCCGTCGCTCACCGCGCACCTCGGACGGAGAGCGGCTGACCGGCCGCCGAGCGTCGCATCTTCTCGGTCAGCTCGGGAAGGACCTCCGCGACGTCACCCACGATCCCGTATGTCGCAAGCGCGAAGATCGGCGCACCGGGGTCCGTGTTGACGGCCACGATCGTCTCGGCGCCTCGCATTCCGGCAAGGTGCTCCGGCGCCCCCGAGATCCCACAGGCCACGTAGAGCTTCGGGCGCACCGTGCGCCCCGACAAACCCACCTGGTGCTCCCCACCCAACCACCCCATGTCGACCAGAGGTCGGGTGCACGCCACGACGCCGCCGAGTGCGTCTGCGAGCTCCGCCACCAAGCGGAGATTCTCACGATCGCCGATCCCTCGACCGGCGGACACCACGATCGGCGCCTTGGTGATCTCCACCCCACCCGGCGTCGGCTCGACCGTGGCCACCACTTGGCTCGAGCGCGCCTGTGTCGGTGGTTCGATCCCGCCCGCCGCAACCTCGTACGACCGGACCGCCGCGTCGCGAGGCCGGACGACCGGCGCCCGACCCGTCCCCACCCCGACCGTGATCACGCTCGGACTCCTCTCGGTCACCGCCCTCTCGTGCACGGTTCCCTTGTGCAGTGGACGCACGTAGGAGGGGCGGCCCTCGTCGTCGAGGCTCACGTCGACCACGTTGCTCAAGAACGGCGCGCCCAGGCGGGAAGCGAGGCGCGGCGCGAGGTCCATACCGAAGGGGGTGTGCCCGCAAAGGACGAGATCGGGACGGTGCCGCGCGACCACGCCGAGGGCAGTCGCGAGGAACTGGTCCGGTGACCAGGCGCCGGGACCGTCCTGCTCTGCGACGACCACCTCGTCGACGTAGCGGGCGATGTCCGCTGCGTGCGCCCCGGCGAGCGCGCCGACCACGAGCGCGGTGATGTCGCCACCGGCACCGGCCGCGACCACCTGCTGCGAGACGGCGAGGAGGTCCGGGGTGAACCCTTCGCTCTGGTCCGGCCCCGTCTCGCACACTACGAGCACGCTCCCGGGTCTCATGGAGCTGGGTAGCCGAGCTTCGACGCCAGGCGACCGGCGAGCTCGGCCGCGGCCGCAGAGGGGGGGCCGGTCAGGATCTCGCAGCCGGATCGCTGCGGCGGAGGGAGGAGCTCCAGCACCCGCGGGTCCTGAACATGCTGGGGACCCCCTGTCATGGGCGCGAGGGTGTCGAGGTCGCGCGCTGCGAAAGATCTCCGGCGCGATTTGAGCAGCGCCATCACGGGGAGGTAGCGAAGCGGTCGCGCGCCGAGCTGGACGGTGAGCACGCAAGGAAGAGGGACACGGAGCCTCTGGCGGTAGCCGTTCGCAAGCTCCCGGATGACGAGCGCGGATGGTGAGACCGCGAGATCGACGGCGACTCCCGCGACCGCCGTGACGACGGGGACCCCCAGGTCGTCTGCGACGAGGACCCCCGTCAGCCCGAGCATGTCGTCGGAGGCTTGGACTCCCGCCAGCACGAGGTCGTACCCGAGCTCACCGATCACGGCAGACAGCGCGTGGGCGACCCGTGTGCGGTCGGCATCCTCTCCGACGACGTGCACACCGTCGTCGGCACCCGCAGCACATGCGACGGCCAGCGCCTCCTTGGCCCTGGGCGGGCCCACGCTGACGGCGGTGACGGAGCCTCCGTGGAGGGCTCGCAGCGCGAGCGCCTCCTCGACGGCGCCCAAGTCCGCCTCGTTCACCTCGAACCGCCGGTTCTCGGCGCCGACAGCGCGCCCATCGTCCCTGATGGTGGGCGCGCTCACCGCGACGTGCTTGACGCAGACGACGGTTCGCAACTGTGTCACTGGACGCACCTCGCTCGCGAGACCGGCCATCTCGTCAGAAGTACCCGTCCATGCCGAACGTCTCGAGGTCGTCCTCGAGGTGCATGGCCGACGCGACCGTCGTGGTGAACCCGGCGACCGCCGCGACGGCGGTGATCTCCACGATCTCCTCGGTGGAGTAGCCGGCTTCGGTGAGCGCCTGGATGTCCTTCTCGGCGGTCTTGTACGGCTCGGTCGAGATCTTCCGCACGAACTCCGCAGCGACGCGCTCGGCGGGATCGCGACCAGCGTCGTCGGGATGCTCACGGAGCTGTACGACCTCGTCTTCGGTGAAGCCGAACTCGCGCACGAGGAACCTCGAGTGACCACCCGTGCAGTACGGGCAACCTCGTGCGTTGGCGCTTACGACGAAGAGCATCTCCTTCAAGCGACGGGGCAGCTTCCCGTTCTCCATCACGGGGTGGTAGAGGCCGTCGAGAGCACCCAGCGCGGTCGGCCAGTGGGACAGCATGCGCCGAAGAAGCGATGGACGTCCGTGCTCGCCTTCGAAGTGCTGGATCCGGTCACGCACGTCCGGTGGCAACGACGAGATCTCGGGGTACTGCAGCAGTGCCATTTCACGCTCCTTTCAGGCGGTCGCCCGCCGTACGTGCCGCGCAGGGCGCGCGCTCAGGCATCGGCTCAGGCATCGGCTCAGGCTTCGACTCACGCTTCAAGGCGACGCGGGCGTGCGCCCCCAGAGCACCTCGATCCCGCGCCACTCGAATGTCCCTACGTCGACAAGGGTGCCCTCGAATGCCGTCCGGAGCTCTTCCAGGCCGTGGTACGGAAAGTCGTGGAGGTCCCAGCCGATCCGATCGAACAGCTTGCGAATCAGGAAGTACAGGTGGACGTCGGCTTGCGCTCTGACCAAGAAACGGGGCCCGAAGGCGATCTCCGCGAGGACGAGGGGACGGCCGGGCTTCAGCACCCGCGCGAGGTCCCTGCCGGTCACCGCCCAGTCCTCGGCGTGCTGGACGCCCTGCAGGACCGCAACCGCGTCGAACATGCCGTCGTCGAACTGGTCGGCGAAGTCGTAGTGCCAGGTCGCCAGCTGGCCTCCCGACCCTCTCTTGCCAGCCAGGTAGCGGTCGCGCGCCTCGTCGATGATGTCGACGACGTGGACGCCGTCTCTCCCCACCGTCGCCCGAAGGTCGCTGCCGAACCCGCAGGCCTCGACACCCTCTCCGATCACGAGGACTGAATGTCCCGGAGCGAGCTCCAGGCGGTCGTACACGAGCTCGCGCACTACCGACGACTCTCGCCACATGAACGGCAGGCTGCCTGCCATGAACACGGCCCGGCACCACCGCTCCTGCTCGCGGCGGTCCAGGATCTCGGGACCGAGCCGCTGCACGTCGTAGTCGGGGATCGAGTCCCAGGGCGAAGTCATGGCCATCGTGACCCTCCTCGTGCCGTCTGGGCGCAGGCGACGCCCCACCTCACAAGTATCCGTCCATGCGCGATCCCCCGTGCCCTCCCACAGTGGCTCACGCCGACGCGCTCCTCGTCGCGGCGTCCTCGGAGATCAGATGCGCGCCGTTGCCACCGAGAATGCCTTCGATGACGTCGCCGGACAGGCCCGAGGCGCGAAGGTCCCGGGTGAACTTCGCCATCTTTTCGGCGTCCCGGATCTCCTGAGGGTAGTCAGTGCCGAAGACGATGCGCTCGGGCCGGATCTCGGTGAGCGCGGCGCGGATTGCGTTGATACTCCCGAACACCCCACCCGTGTCGAAGAACATGTTGTGGTCGAAGTAGTGGTCGAACGCATTGTCCGCTACCTGGCCGTGCGGCGAGTCGGCCGTGATCCCGAGGTGGCCCTTGTCCTGGTATCCGCGGATCCGCTCGATGAATGCCGCGATCCCGCCTCCCAGGTGCGACATCACGACCTGCAGCCCGGGCACGCGATCGAAGATCCTGCCCGCGACGAGCCGGAACGTCGCGAGCACGAGCTCGTGCTCGCGACCCACGCATCGATAGAGGTCGTAGCGGTCGTAGTAGCTCTCGAGCCCGGGCGGGCACGGGAGGGACGGGTGTACGAAGACGAACATTCCTCGGCGCACCGCCTCCTCGTACACGGGGAAGACCACGGGGTCGTCCAGCTGCACCGTGCCGAAGCTGCTCGGGAAGGCGATCCCCGGGAAGCCGTGTTCCTCGGCGCACATCTGCAATTCCCGTCGCCACCGGTCGTCACGCGGGTCGATGTGGCATAGGGGGCGGAAGCGCCCGGGATTCTCCTTCTCCACCCTGGCGAGGTCCTCGTTAACGTGCGCGCACGAGTCGTGGTCGGCTCCCATTGCAGCACCACTCGACAGGACGCCGACGTCGATGCCCGCAGCGTCCATGCACTCGAGGTGCCGGTCGATGCGATAGAGGCCCTCGTGCTGCGTGTAGCGCGGGACCCCGTCCTTCCACGACACCTTCGGACTGCCGCCTTCACCGAGATTGGGACGGACCATGTCCTCCGGCGCGTAGTGGATGTGGAAATCGATGACTTTCATCGTGCTCACTTTCCGAGGTGCGCGATAAGGGAGTTCACGTTGACCCTCTTCGTCAACATTCCGAAATGCAGCGCAACCCTCTCCCACTTCTTCAAGATCTTCGTTGTGATCTGGGTGGAGATGATCGGCAATGTGAGGGTCTTCGCCAATGCGGCCGGAATCTTGGTGAATGTAGGCAGGATGGTCCGCAGGTAATTTGGGTGCTTGCCGATGTAGCGGTCGGACTGCTTGAGTGCTGCCACAAAGGCACGTGCCGCGGCCTTGTGCGCGTTCACCCACTTCTTGCTGGCGAGCCAGCAGCTGAAGACGGGCTCCTTTGTGATGACCTGATATGGCCGGGCCGAAAGGATCTTCGCGCCACCATGGATCGAGATTGTGGTGAAAGGCTCGTCGACGACCGCGGCGTCGACGGTTCCCTTGGCTATCGCAGCCGGCATGTCCGGGAATGTCATGGCGACGAAGTGCACCGACTTGTATGTGCCTCCGTGAGTTGCGATCCAGTTCTCGGCGAGAAGCTGGAGCACATTGCCCAAGGTGTTGACGGCAATCGTTTTGCCGTCGAGCTGCTTGGCGCTCTTGATTGTCGACGCGTCCTTCGGGGAGACGACGATCGACAAGTTGTGTCCGACTGGCGGCTTCTTCAACGTGCCGGCGAGGCACTCCATTCCGAAGTTGTGCTCGCCTGATTCCAGGACGGACACGAGGTTGGAGAAGCCGACCTGCATCGCACCCGACTCGAGCGCAGGTACAAGGGCGGCTCCACCGGCGATTGTGGCGGAAACCACGTCGAGATGACGCTTCTTGAAGAACCCTCTCTTGACGGCGGTGTAGTAGCCGCCGGCATCTGCGACCGGGAGAATCCCGACCGTTATCTTGGTCGTCGTGCGCGCCGTCGACTTCGCGCTCTTGGTCGACGCCCACGCCGGGCTGCTCCCTACGGTGGCGAGGGATAGTCCGCTCACCGCCAATCCCACGAGTCCCATTCTCAAGCGGTAGTGCCTCATCACAGGTTCACCTTCTCCTCTCCTCGTTTGGAGCCGTACCGGTGTACAACGCCGGACAATCGGTCAACGTCTTCTGTCTCGATCACGAGCCTTCTCACCCAAGCAGCCTGTCCTGGTTATCCTCCATCTGACTTTTGTCGATGAGCTTGAACACCTCTTCCCGCAGCTCCTGGAATTTCGGGAGCGCCTTGGTGGCCAGCGGGTCCCTCGGACGCGGCAAGTCCACGACGATCTCCTCCTTGACAGAGGTCGGGCGACCCGAGAGGACGAAGATGCGGTCGGCCAGGAAGACCGCCTCCTCGATGTCGTGCGTCACGAAGACGACGGAGAACCCGACCCTGCTCCAGATGTCGAGCATCATCTGCTCGAGCTGGATCCGGGTCAGCGCGTCGACCGATGCGAATGGCTCGTCCATTATGACGAGCTTGGCCTCGCAGGCGAGCGCCCTGGCGATGGCCGTCCGCTGCTGCATCCCTCCGGACACCTGCCAGGGGTACTGATGCGCCGACTCGGCCAGTCCGACCTGCGCGAGCGCCTTCCGCGCGCGCTCCTTCGCCACCTCCTTCGGCAGTCCCTGAAGCGCGAAGCGGACGTTCCGGTCGAGCGTCAGCCACGGAAAGAGGCTCTTGTTGTACTCCTGGAATACGACCGCGACGTCCCGCGGGACGCTGCGGACCTCCTCACCACGTACGTAAACGGCGCCCGCGTCCGGACGGAGGAGCCCGCTGAATATGCGCAACAGCGTGGTCTTCCCGCACCCCGACGGTCCCAGGATGACGGCGAACTCGCCGGCTTCGACGCGCAAGGTCAGATCGTCGATAACCCGCCGCGGGGTCCGGTCCTTCAGCAAGAAGGTCTTCTGGACCTTGTCGCACTCGAGCGTGGCTCCGTCAAACACCGGTTCCCCCTGCATAGTCGCTGTTCCAGCGCAGCGCGCGATGCTCGACCAAAAGGAAGACCCCATCGAAGAGCCACCCGATGATTCCCAGAAGCACGACACCGCCGTAGGTGACGGGAATTGTGAACGTCTGCTGCGAAGTGAGGATGAGGTAACCGATGCCACTGCTCGAGGCCAGCATCTCGGCGAGGACCATCATGATGAGGGACGTGCTCAGGGCGACCCGGAGCCCAGCCATGATCATCGGGGAGCTGGCCGGGAGGATGATCGAGCCGAGGACCTTCCAGGGCGGGATATGGAGCGCCTTCGCCGTGTCGAGGTAGACAGGCTCCACGCGTCGGGCCCCATCGGTCGTGTTGAGCAGCACGGGCCACAGTGCGCCGAACACGATGACGGCCACCACGAGGTTCCCCGAGATGCCGATGATCAGCGTGGCGACCGGGATGATGAGCGGCGGTGGGACGGCGCGCATGAATTCGATGACTGGGCGCACCCAGGGATCGAGGAAGCGAAACGTCCCGATGACGAGGCCGAGGACAACGCCGGCGATGGAAGCGATCGCGAAGCCGATCAGCACCTGGTAGATGGACGGGAGCACGTCCGTGCGGAGCTCGGAGCCCGTCAGCACCGTCCCGAGCGCTCTCATTGCGCTCGAGAAGGTCGCGACGGACTGCACGTGCGCTGCTGATGCCCATGCCTGCCAGAGCCCTACTGCCGCAGCGAAAGAGAGCCAGCCGACCAACCGAAGGCCGAGCCTCGTCGAGAGCCGGCGCTTCGGGAGTCCGCCGCGCGCCTGTCCGCGCGGCGCGGGCGCTGCACCGGCTGCAACCCCCGGCCGCGATACCGGCGCCTCGGCCGTCCGTCCGCTCGCCTGGCCATCGAGGGGCTTCACGCTGCCGCCTGCCGGTACTCGGCGCTCCAGAACAACAGGCGCCGCTCGGCGCCGGTGGCGATGCCGTTGATGAGATAGCCGAGCAGTCCGCCGACGAGCACGGCGGCATAGGCGTCGGAGTACTGCGCGCCGAGCCTCTCTTGGAGTATGAACCGCCCGATCCCGGCATTTCCGGTGATGAGCTCGGCAGCGATGACTACCACCAAGGCGATCGCAGCCGAGACGCGTAGGCCCGTCGCGACCGACGGCAGCGCGGCGGGCAGGGTGATCCGGGTGAGCACTCCGCCGGAGGACAGGCCCATCGCTCTCCCGGTGTCCTTGTAGAGCTGCGGGACCTCTCGGATGCCGTAGGCAGTGTTGAAGAGGATCGGCCACACGCTGGCAAAGACCACCAGGATGAGCGTCATCTTCAGTGAGAGGCCCGCGACCAAGACGGCGACCGGGATGAGCGCGACCGACGGCACCGGACGGAGGAACCGCACGAGTAGGCGAAGGACCCCCGCCACCCACTGCGACACGCCGATGAGCGCCCCCAGGATCACGCCGAGCACGGTCGCGATGGCGAGGCCGATGGCCCAGGCCAGCATCGTGACGCCGACCGCCCCGAGGAGCGAGCCATTGCCCAGGTCCGTGACCGCGGCCACCACGATCGAGCCAAATGACGGTGCGGCCTTCTCGGGAAGGACGCCGCTCACCACGAGCAGCTCCCAGATCCCAATGGCACCCGCCACGCCGACGAGGCCCTTCCCCAACCGAAAGGCTCGGTCCCGCCAGCGGCGCTCCCGGAGAGGACCAGTCCGCTCGGTCACGGTCCGCGCCTCCCCTCGCTAGACGCAGGCGGGGAAGAGAGCACAGCCGGGATCGACCTTGACATCCACGCTCATGCCGCACGGCGCCCAAGCGAGCCCGAGATCCCCCCTGCACAGGTCCGATGGACCCTATGTCCCACAGCTCGGATCACTCGCTACTTGGGACCCACAAGCCCCGTACGAAGATCACTGAAGAAGCCCGGGGAGTATTGGCGACGCCGATGTCCCAGAGCCAACCGCGGCGGAGTCGACTGGCCCGGCATACTAGCTGTCGATGTGTAAACCGCATTAGCAGGCACAACGAATCGTAAACTCCCGCTCTTTACCCTGCAGGCTACCTTCGCTCCATCTCTCAGGGCTCTTATCCCGAAACTGGTCGGGTCTGCCAGAAGCTATGTATAGCTTGCGCACCTGCTCCTCCCAGTCCCGGCTTCCGTCTGCTGACCATTGGAATGGCAACTTTCCGACGTTCCAAGGCACTCCAAGTTTCGGAGCGAATTCGAGCGCTGCTCGCAGCACACTTACTTGGGAATCCAGGTCATTAGGGCGACCCGCTGAGCACCCGATTGGAAAGTCCAGGAAGACGGGACGCGGAGGCTTGAAGGCCTCAGCCATCTCGAGCAACGTGTGCATCATGACGGTTGGGATCCCCCTAGCTTCTATTGCTCTCGCGATCAGTCCCACGGACCGATGGCAGGTTGGTCAGAGGGGGATGAGCAACGCGAGGTCAACTTCGTCTTCCTGAAGTCCCGGGACGATGCTCGGTACAATTTGACTTATCATGTCGCTAAATTGAAAAGAATTTCCTAGAAATGAGACTGCTCGTTTAGCCAACCTGCCGATAACGCCTTGCCTTTCGAGTTCCACCAACGGATCTCGGGGGTAAACGACGTTCAGGTCCTGCTCGGCCCAGACGCGTGATGGGGACGTATGTTTGACGACAAGCTCGGAGAGGGGGGTCTCTCGAGGGATATAGCGGTACGAATGGTCAAAGTGTTGCGGAGGATCGTAGGCGAACTGGGACGTGAACTGGGTCGCATCTGTCGTTGGCTGCACGCCAGCACTAGTCAGGATAGCTACGGTGCACTCTCTTAGGGGTTTACGCAGAGTTACGACCCTCTCAGGAGGATCGAAATTCGGTAAACCCGGGTACCGGTCCTCGCCCGCCAAACTCCGCATCCACTCCGTGTACCGAAACACCATCCAGTGAAGTCCTTTCAAGCGAGCACAATCGCGGGATCCGAGCCGACGTCAAAAGAGAAGTTGGCTCACGTGGTGTGCTCACAGCGCAGCCCAGCAGGACTGTCTCGAAATGCGGGTACTGCGTCTCATATTAGGGGATCTGAAGTGAAGCGTCAAGGGGCTGCGGTCGGCCCCAACGCGGGAGGGAGCCATCGCCGAGAGTGGGGTTCGCGTGACGCAGATCGGGTTGCCGATTCGTGGAGCTGGGGCCGGGCTTCCTCGAACGGGTCGGCAGTCCGGACGTTGCGGTGACCCTCCCTCACCCTCCTCACCGGTGGCACGCAGGTCCTGAGCCCGGTCCATGATTCCCGTATTATGAGAAGTACGGTCTCGCGAGTTGACAGCGGGGCCCCCGTGCCGGCACGAGCACGGCCCTCGAGCGGCCGATCGTGACAAGAAGCCGACCAGGAGGCGTCCGATGAGCGCACCCACGAGGGCGCAGCGCAATGTGACGGCGGACCGGACGATCCAGCTGCTGCTCCTGTACGACGGGGGTCGGCCCGTCCTATCCGCGTCCGAGGTGGCGGGCAAGCTCGGGATGTCGCGCAGCACCACGTACCGCTACCTCCAGAGCCTGCGCGATGCCGGGCTCCTCGAGGAGGATCCCGCGGGGTTCCGGCTCGGTCCGCGCATCTTGCAGCTCGCCCGCATCGCCCGACAAGGCCTGGGCCTCTCAGAGGTGGCCGCACCGGTCATGCGGCGACTGGTCGACGCGACCGGCGAGACCGTCCTGCTGACGCGGCGCTCGGGGAACCGGGTGGTCTGCCTGGAACGCGAGGAGAGCTCGCGCAATCTTCGCCTCTCCTACGAACGAGGCCATGTCCTACCCGTCCACGCTGGCGCCTCTGCGCGCGTGACCTTGGCGTGGCTCGATGAAGACGAGCTCGAGCGCGTGGTCGGATCCGAACCACTCGAGCGATTCACCGACAACACGATCACCGATCCGCGGGCACTGCGAGCCTGCCTGGGCGAGATCCGTCGGAACGGATACGTAGTCACCTACGGCGAGCGCGACCAGGGGGTAGTCGGCATTGCCGCGCCGATCTTCGGACGCCGTGATCACGTGATCGCCGGGCTCTCCGTCGTGACGCCCCAGTATCGCCTCGACGCCGCTCGCCTCGACGACACCGTGGGGCTGGTGAAAGCAGCTGCGGAAGAGATCGCCGCCACCATGCGCACCATCGACGGCTGACCGCCGTCGGCACAGCTGCAGTCGGCACAGGGCTGGCGGCGCGGGGTGCTCTCGGGGCCGCCACCTGACATCACCGCATCGAGGAGTGATCCGCCGCGCGTCCGGGATGGGTGGGCGCCCAGCCCTGTTCCCGACACCTTCTTCAACGGACACACGACGGTGGCCGGCGGCCCGCTGCCGGGCAACGCGTCGGGAGGCCTCTTCGTCGGGCTTCCCCTTCTGCCACAGGAGAGACAGGCACCCACTCGCCCCCCGTCGCCGGGACGGCTGAGTGACTTCCGTCCCGACACGGACACCTTCGCCACCGGCGACCCAGGGTGGGCGAGGGGGAAGAGGTGTGTGGGGGCTGGGGTCCACTTTTGAGTGGGTGGGCGAGGGGGGACTTGAACCCCCACATCCTTTCGGACACAGGAACCTGAATCCTGCGCGTCTGCCTATTCCGCCACTCGCCCCGAGTGCGGGTGCCAGCGTAGTCGAGGGTCGGGAAGGCACTCCTGGCGTCCTGGTCGCATGGGTGCCTGGCAGAGGGACCCGCCTCGCTCGAGAGGCGACGCGCCTTTCCGCCCGCCACCGGCCGCCGAGCAGCTCGGGTGGGGGCGCTGTCTGAAAATTCCGCAGTGCGGGTAGCATCCCTGCGCCGTTTCGGCCGCCCCGCAGGCCGGGGCAGGACCCGACACGGCACCTGGGCGACAGTGCCAATGGTGAGCGCCCCCCTCGCCCGGGGGCCCGGACGACCTATCGGTAGGATTGGGCGGACCTATGGGACTCCAGCAGTTCGAGGAGCGACTCGAGCGCCTGGTGGAGGGCACGTTGTCGAAGCCGTTCCGCAGCAGTCTGCAGCCGATCGAGATCGGCCGGCGTTTGACGCGGGAGATGGACCTTCACCGTCGGGTGGGGGTGCATGGCCTCATCGCGCCGAATTCCTTCACCGTGACGCTCGCGCCTGCCGACGTGGACCGCTTCGCCAACTTCATCGACGCCCTCTCGAGAGAGCTCGCCGACGCCGCCCGCGAGCACGCCCGGATCGAGGGCTACTCCTTCGTCGGACCCGTGGACGTCCAGGTCTACGAGGGGTCGCGCCTGCGCCCCGGCAGGTTCGTGGTTACGGCCGAGGTGGTGGAGGGGCCCGAGGAAGGCCCCTATGCCGAACTGGTCCTTCCCGACGGCAGCCACGTGGCGCTCGGCGATGGGCCGATGACCCTCGGCCGCCTTCCCGAGTGCGACGTCGTCCTGAACGACCCGAACGTGAGCCGGCGTCACGCCGAATTCCGGCGCACCGCCGACGGGGTGGTGGTGACCGACCTCGGCTCCACCAACGGCACGAGGGTCAACGGCGTGCCGGTGCGCGAGCAGCAGCTCGTCAGCGGTGACGAGATCACCGTGGGGTCATCGACGCTGGTGTTCGAGCTCTCGTGAGCCCGGCAGACGTGGTGTCCCACGCGCTGGTCGCGTCCACGGGCTACTCCGGCGCGGTCCGGCTCGTGCAGTGGTGCGTGATCGCGCTCATCTTTCTCTTCTTTCTCCGCGTGATCCGTGCCGTCTGGGTCGAGGTGCGCCCGGCGGGGCCGAGACAAGGCAGAGGGAACCCGCGTGCCGCCGTCGAGCCACGGGTAGCGCCAGGGCCACCGGCCAGACGGGGCGGCAAGGGGCCGCTCCACCTCGAGGTCGTCGAGCCCCTGGACCGGACCGGCCAGCGCTTCGACATCGACGACGAGGTGACGATCGGCAGATCGCCCGGCTGCGGGATCGCGACGACCTATGACATCTACAGCTCCACCGTGCACGCCAGGCTGTTCAACCAGGACGGCCGGCTCT
>DAIRCY010000006.1:0-3587 GCA_036796435.1 Acidimicrobiales bacterium | reverse complement strand
ACGTGGAGGACCTGGGGTCGACGAACGGGACGTTCGTGAACTCCGAGCGCATCGTGAAGCCGACCAAGCTGGGCAGGGGCGACCTCCTGCAAGTGGGAGCCACGGTATTCCAGGTGACGAGGTGACCTCTCTTCGGTCGGGGTCGGCGACCGACGTAGGACGGGTCCGGACCTCCAATCAGGATGTCGCGCTGGAGGACCCGGACCTTTTCGCCGTCGCCGACGGCATGGGGGGCCACGTCGGCGGCGAGGTCGCCGCCAGGGTGGCCGTGGACTCCCTGCGCGGGGCCTTCCAGCGCCAGCCGACGGTCGAAGGGCTGCGCCGCGCCGTGGCAGAAGCCAATCGGGCAGTCTGGCGCCAGGGGCAGACCGAGAGCGGCCTGCGCGGCATGGGCACCACCCTCACGGCGACGGCGCTCGTCCAAGAGACAGGGGGACGACAGGTGATCGCCCTCGCCAACGTCGGCGACTCCCGGGCGTACGTCTTCTCCAAGGGACAGGTGATCCAGGTCACCGCCGACCACAGCCTCGCCGAGGAGAAGGTGCGCCAGGGTCAGCTGACCGAGGCCGAAGCTGCGGTCCACCCGCACCGGCACATCCTCACCCGCGCCCTGGGCGTCTCCTCCGACGTCGACGTCGACCTGTGGGAGCTGCACCTCCACGACGGTGACCGGATCCTCCTATGCAGCGACGGACTGACGAACGAGATCGCAGACGACCGGATCGGCGACATCCTGGGCGAGGTCGACGAACCTTCGGAGGCGGCAAGGGCTCTCGTGAAGGCGGCTGTCGACCACGGCGGCAGCGACAACGTGACCTGCGTGGTCATCGACGTCGTCGGCGCCGACAAGCCGGCCACTGCGTCGGCCACCGCGTCGGCCGCCGCGTCGGCCGCTCCGGCCGCCTCGGCAGCCGGGGCCGCCGCGGGAGAAGGCGGGCAGCCGGAGGGCGAAGTCACCGCGCAGAAAAAGGAGGGGCAGGGGGCCTCCGTCGGAGGCGGCGGGCGATCCCAGAGCTCGGCGCAGGCCCAGGGCTCGGCGCGGAGCAAGGGCTCGGCGAAGGCCCAGGCGTCAGCGACGGGCCAAGAAGCCGGAGCCGGGGAGAGCGAGGACGGCGCCTCGAGCGCTCGGCGCGCAGGCGCACCCGGGAGGACGCTCCGAGCGGTGGCAGGGACCGCCGGGACGCGGGCGTCCGCACGGCCTGGCGCGAAGCCCGCACCGGTGGCAGTGCCGTCGAACGGCGCGGACGCGGCCGACGGCCCCGGCTCGGCGCCCCGCAGAACCGCGCCTCTTCGGAGCGCCGTCTCGGGCGAGGGGATCCCCGGACGGGGTGAGCAGGGCGCCGGGCGGAACGGCGCGGGACCCCGCGAACCCGGCTCCCTCTCCGCTGCGCGGCTCCAGGCCGCGGAGCTGCGCCGGCTGCACCCACGAGACGACCGCCGCTCGCGCCGCCGGGCGGCCGGCGCGCCGCGCCTCATCACCGTCCGGCTCGTGCTCTTCTTGCTCCTCCTCCTTGGGGTGGTCGCGGCTGCCTACGCGGCGATCCGCTGGTACGCGATGGACGACTGGTACGTCGCGGTCGACCACGGCCACCTCGCCGTGTACCAGGGCAGGCCGGGTGGGTTTTTCTGGTTCAAGCCGCAGCTCGTCGACGACACCTCGGTGACGACGACCGAGGTCCTCCCCTACATGATCCCGCACGACCGCCAGGAGCCTTCGCTCGCTGCAGCGAAGAGCTTCGTGCGAAACCTGTACGCGGAGTACCTCGCCACGAAGGGGTTGTCGCACGGCACCACACCCGCCGCCGGCGGGGCGCCCAAGCCCACATCGTCGGGGAACACCTCCTCGTCCACCACGGGTGCGTTCGCGCCACCGGTGGCTGCGTGGCAGTGATCGCCGCGGTTCCGGTGGTCACCTCCTCCTGTGGCCCCTTCCTCCAGCGGCCATCCGACCGCAGAGACGGGGACTGATGGGCAGGCGCATCAGATGGCTCGCGCTCGTGCTCGTCGTGTGCTTCGTCGCCGTCCTCGCCCAGCTGGTCAACATCCAGCTGCGCCAGGCCACATCGCTCAGCGCCACAAAGACAAACCCGCGCAACTCCACCCAGCAGTTCGACAACCGGCGAGGCATGATCCTCGCTTCGGACGGCTCGATTCTTGCGAGATCGGTGCCGACGGGCGCCTCGGCGGGCACGGGTTCGTACCGTTACAAGCGGACGTATCCGACAGGGCCGCTCTACTCGGGCATCGTCGGCTACGACTCGCCCGCCTTCTACGGCACCTCTGGTCTCGAGTACACCTACAACACATATTTGGGCGTCCACAAGCAGAAGGCGCAGACGCTCGGGCAGCTCCTGAACCCGCCTGGCACAACCACCGACAACGTCACGACCACGGTGATCCCCCAGCTCCAGAAGCTCGCGCAGCAGGAGCTGAACGCGGTCCCCGACACACGCAAGGACGGCGCCATCACGGTGCTGAGCGTGAAGACATCTGCGGTGCTCGCGATGTACTCGAACCCCACCTACACAAACAACGGGCTTGCCACACCGACATCGAAGAAGGACCAGACGGCTGGGCAGGCAGCGTTCCACACTCCGGACCACGAGGGGTTCCTGCCGTATCCGCCGATGGCGACCTTCGACCCGTTCGCCCCCGGCTCGACGTTCAAGGTGGTCACCTCGAGTGCGGTCTACAACTTGAAGCCGGCGCTCAAGAACTTCACGTTCAAGGTGGCCGGCTGCACGCCGAAGCCCGGGACCCCGGGTGCGATCCCCGAGACGAACAAGCGGATCTGCAACGAGGCAACAACGCCGACAGCCGCGCATCCGTGCGGGGGGACCATGGTCCAGATGCTCCCTGAGTCGTGCGACCCCGGCTACGCCGAGCTCGGCCTCGCGGTCGGCGGCGTAGACCTCGCGAAGCAGGCGGACCTGTTCGGCTTCAACGAGAAGCCGCCGATCGACCTCACGCCGGTGTCCACGTCCAACTTCCCGACGCCCGCAGAGCTCGCGCCGACAGGAAAGCTGGGGACACCGGGCGTGGCGCTGTCGGCGTTCGGCCAGGAGACAGTCACGACCACCGACCTGCAGAACGCGATGGTCGCCGAGGGCATCGCGAACCACGGTGTGGTCATGACGCCGCACGTCATGGCGCAGATCCGCAACGGCACAGGCGCGCTCGTGGAGCGGTTCAAGCCGAAGGTCTTCAAGGTCGCCGAGAGCGCGAAGGCGGCCAAGTCGGTCAACAGGCTGATGACGCTCGTCGCGTCGACACCGAAAGGGACCGCCTACGGGGTCGGCTTCCCCCCGCAGTGGGACATCGCCGTGAAGACCGGGACCGCCCAGGCGGGCGTGGGCGCGACAAACACGACCGACTGGATGATCGGGTTCGCGCCTGCCTACGACCCCGTCGTCGCGGTTGCGGTGGTCGTGCCGCTCCAGGCGCGGACGGCCTCGGGCGCGCAGATCGCCGGCCCGATCATGAAAGCCATGGTGACACTCGCCTTGAAGATCGTCCCCCACCACGGGACCCCCCCCCCCCCCACCACCACCGCCCCCCCCGCGACGCCCACGGGGCCGACCCCCCCC
>DAIRCY010000005.1:46138-55041 GCA_036796435.1 Acidimicrobiales bacterium | reverse complement strand
GTAGTAGCCGTTGCCCGTGTTGACGTGGTAGCGGTCGCTCGACTCGCACACGCGTAGGAGGTACCAGGTGTGCGCGCTCGGGTCGGCCGACGCCGACACCGACGTCAGGGTGATGCCGGCGGCGACGGTCGCGACCAGGCCACCGGCCACGGTCACGCGCAGCGGCCAGCGGCGCGGTCCGACGTCCGGCCCGTCGTCGGGCACGGCGACGGCGTTGCGTTCGGTCCATTCGGTGAAGAAGGACGTCGAGCGTCCCCAGGGTGAGCCCAAGCCCATCGCGGCGGTTCCTTCCGGCGGTCAGCCGGGACTGGGGCCGACCCGGCCGGCGTCCGTCATGGCGCCCGGGGGGGAGGTGGGGGGCTCCCCCGCCGTAGTCGAGGGGCACGGGGTCGAGCGCAAGCCGCTCCCTGCAGTAGGAGAGCACGAGGTCGGTCGTACGCTCGTCGAAGACGAACATCGGGTTGCGCATGTGGTCAGCATCGCACCCGGCAGCCTTCACGGCCTACACCCGGGGCCGCCCTGATCGCACGTACCCTTGTGGACGTGCAATTCGTGATCCTCGGCGGGGGGCCTGCGGGAACCCAGGCTGCGACGTACGCCGCGCGGCTCGGCGTCGAGGTGACGCTCGTCGAGCGCGACGTGATCGGCGGCGCGGCGGACATGTGGGACTGCATCCCGTCCAAGGCGATGATCGCCACCGGCGGTGCGGTGGCCTTCCTCGACCGGAGCGAAGGGATGGGCCTCGCCTCGGTCCACCCGCAAGTCGACCTCGAGCGGTTGCGCCAGCGGATCACCTCCGTCACCTCCCGGCTCGGCCAGGCGACCGAGTCGATCCTCACGAGCCAGGACGTCCGGATCCTGCGCGGAGAGGGGAGGCTGGCCGGGCCGCACACGGTGGTGGCCGAGACGGACGACGGTCCCGTCGAGCTCGAGGCGGACGCGGTCTTGCTCGCGACCGGGAGCCGGCCGCGCATCCCCGGCTGGGCGCCGATCGACGGCGACCGCGTCCTCACGACGCGGGAGGCCTACCCGCCCAAGGAGCTCCCCGGGCACCTCGTCGTGATCGGCTCCGGGGTGACCGGCGTCGAGTTCGTGCACATGTTCTCGTCACTCGGCTCGGAGGTCACCCTCATCGTCAGCCGCCAGCAGGTCCTCCCCCGGAAGGACCCCGAGGTGGCCGCCGTCCTCGAAGAGGACTTCCTCCGCCGCGGCGTGAAGCTCCTGAAGGGCGCCCGCGCGACGGGCATCGAGCGCGGGGGTGACGGGGTGGCGGTCCACTGCGACGACGGCCGCACCGCGGGCGGCTCGCACGCGCTGCTCGCCATCGGCTCCATCCCGAACTCGGACCGGCTCGCGCTCGACACCGCGGGGGTGGCGGTCGACGAGCAGGGCTACGTGACGGTGAACCACCACTGCCAGACGAACGTCCCGCACATCTACGCAGCGGGCGACCTGTCGGGGAAGCTCCCGCTCTCCTCGGTGGCGACCATGCAGGGCCGCAAGATCGCCGAGCACGTGGTCGTCGGCCACACCGTCTCGCACCGCCACCTGAACTACGACAAGGCGGCGTCCGCCATCTTCACCGAGCCCGAGATCGCCGACGTCGGTCTGGCCGAGGCGGACGCGTTCGCAGAAGGGCGCAAGATCCGCGTCACGAAGGTGCCGTTCGCCGCGACGGCCAAGGCACTCATCAACGACGACGCGCGCGGGTTCGTGAAGATCGTCTCTGACCCCGCGACCGGCGTCGTGCTCGGCGGCTCGATCGTCGGCCAGCACGCGGCCGAGCTCATCTCGGTGATCGCGCTCGCGGTCACCACTGGCCTGCGGGTGCAGGACATCGTCGAGAGCATGCTCGTGCACCCGACGCTCTCCGAGGCCCTCGCAGAGGCGGCGGAGTAGCCGCGGGCCGCGGGCAGCCTGGTCGCGTTCAGCCTTCGAGGGTGGTGCCGCCCGCGAAGGTCGTGCCGACGCTGCGCCAGTACCCGCCGATCATCTCGACCGGCGCGATCCGGGTGAGCTCTTCGACGGGCGATTCGTGCACCACGAGCTCGGCGTCGCCGCGGAACGCGGGACCGAGCTCGACGTCCACGCCGCGCATCGTCACGATGTCGGAGAGCGAGTCGGTCCCGTCGGCCTCGATGCGCGGCATCCAGCGGTGGTGCAGCATCGGGAGGGCGTTCACGAACCCGGCCCCGTCGGCAGGCCCCGTGATGGTGAAGCGTGCGTCCACGAGGCGGCGGTCGTAGGCGGCGAGGGTCGCCCCGAAGCGCCCCCCGGGCCCGAGCCTCGGCCCCGCCTTGCCGACGGTCACCGGCCGGGTGAGGTGCACCGAGCCGAGCTTCTTCGGATACCCCTGGAGGTGGCCGCGCACCAACGCGAAGTCCTTGTCGACCCAGATGTAGACGCAACGCGACCACAGCTGGTCCCGGTAGCGGCAGCGCACGACGAAGAAGGCCTCCTTGTACTGGAGCCGCACCGGGTCGAGCACCTCTTCGAAGGTGTCCGAGCACGACTGCCAGTCGGCGACGAAGAAGGCGACCGCACCGGGGTCCTCGTCGTCGCGCGCCGGGGTGAGGGGCTCGGGGAGGAGCTCCGCGACCGCGGCGGGGTCGGTGCGGTACTCGATCGTGAGCAGGTCCCCCGAGTAGTGCCACGGCGGCGCCGGGAGGAGCGACGACGTTCCGGTGGCGGACCGGGGGAACAGGAAGCCTTTGAGCCGGGCCACGGCCGTACCGTATCGTGCCGTTCGTGCACACCCGCCGAATCCTGCTCGACGGGGTGACGACCGAAGTGCGGGCCGAGGGCGACCTCCTCGTCGCCGCCGACGGGCGGTCGGTGTCCGCCGACGCGGCCCTCCACCTCCCGCCGTGCACCCCCACCAAGGTGATCTGCGTCCACCTGAACTACCGCAGCCGGGTGGAGGAGTTCATGATCACGATCGGGACGACGCCCACGTACTTCCACAAGCCGATCTCCGCGCTGAACTCGCACCGCGGCCATGTCGTGCGGCCCGAGGGCTGCCAGTGGCTCAACTACGAGGGCGAGATCGCGATCGTCATCGGGGCGACGTGCCGCAACGTCGCTCCCGAAGAGGCCGGACGCTACGTCGCCGGCTACACCGTGGCGAACGACTACGGCCTCCACGACTTTCGCGACACCGACGCGGGCTCCATGCTGCGGGTCAAGGGATCCGACACGCTCTGCCCGCTCGGCCCGGGGCTCGTCAGCGACTGGGACTTCCACGACAAGGCGATCGAGACGACGGTGAACGGGAGGACGGTGCAGTCCGGGTCCACCGCCGAGATGCTCTGGGACATGCACTACCTCGTGGCGGACCTCGCACGGACGATCACGCTCGCCCCCGGCGACGTGATCCTCTCGGGGACGCCCGCCGGGTCGCGCCCCGTCGTTCCCGGTGACGAGGTGTCGGTCACGGTGGAGGGCATCGGCACGTTGACGAACACGATCGTGGACGGGCCCGTCCCCATCCGCACGGACGTGGGGGCGCAGCCGTCGTCTTCGGAAGAGGTCGTCTCGACCGCGCTCGGGGGCGACTGGGAGCTCCGGGGGATCCGGGCGCCGCGCAAGGGGTGAGCCGGCCGCCGCCGCCGCCGGCGACGCCGCGTTGACCCCTTCTCGAATGCGCAGTTAGCGTCGGCATTCGCGTTCGGGCACACGAGCTTTTCTGGGAGCTACCGCATGGCAGAGGTCGCGGGGGTCGAGGTCTCCCTCGACCACTACATCGGGGGGGAGCGGGTCGCGTCGTCGGACCGTTTCGACGACGTGAGCCCGATCGACGAGCGCCTCATCGGACAGGTGGCCCGGGGCGGCACCGCCGAGGCACGGATGGCGGTCGAGGCCGCGCTCGGCGCCTTCGAGGAGTGGGGCCGCACGTCCCCCGCCCACCGGGCGGCCGTCCTGCACCGGATCGCCGACGGGGTCGAGGCCCGGCTCGAGACGCTCGCCGCCGTGGAGACCGAGGACAACGGCGCCCTCCTGCGATCGCATCTGCGCGCTGTGATGCCCCGCGTCGCGCACAACTTCCGTTTCTTCGCGGACTGGCTTCTCCAGCTGCACCACGACGACTTCGAGACCCGCGGGCACCGCAACCACGTGTCGTGGGATCCCGCCGGCGTCGCGGTGCTCGTCACCCCGTGGAACGCCCCGCTCATGCTCGAGACGTGGAAGGTCGCGCCCGCGCTCGCCGCCGGCGACACCGTCGTCCTCAAGCCGGCCGAGTGGTCGCCGCTCACCGCGTCGCTCCTCGCGGACATCGCCACCGAGGCGGGGCTGCCACCCGGAGCGCTCAACGTCGTCCAGGGCATCGGCGAGGAGGCAGGCGACGCGCTCGTCTCGGACCCCCGGGTCGCGCGAATCAGCTTCACTGGGTCGGTGCCGACGGCGCGCGTCATCGCCGCCCGTGCGGCGGCGAACCTGGTGCCCGTGAGCTTCGAGCTCGGCGGGAAGTCGCCCCTCGTCGTCCTCTCCGACGCGGACATGGACCTGGCGGTGCGCCTCGCCGTGGAGCAGTACGACAACGCGGGGCAGGTCTGCCTCGCGGGCACCCGCCTTCTCGTCGACGCGACGATCGCCGGTGAGTTCACGAGCCGGCTCCTCGAGCGGATCGCGTCGCTGCGGCAGGGCGACCCGCGCGACCCGGCCACCGACATCGGCCCCCAGATCACGAGGGCGCACTTCGAGCGGATCGACGGCTTCGTCCGACGAGCCGTCGACGACGGTGCAGAGGTGCTCGCCGGCGGCGGCCCCAACACCGAGCTGGGCGGCCTCTACTACCTGCCCACCCTGGTCGGGGGAGCCAAGGAAGGCTCCGAGATCCTGACCGAGGAGGTCTTCGGGCCCGTCCTCACCCTCCAGTCCTTCGACTCCGACGACGAGGCGATCGCCCTCGCCAACTCGACCCGCTTCGGCCTGGCCGCGACGCTCGTCACCTCCGAGGAGCGGCGTGCCGAGCAGGTGGCGTCGCGCATCGTGGCCGGGACGGTCTGGGTGAACTGCTTCTTCGTCCGGGACCTCCGGGCGCCCTTCGGCGGCTCGCGGGAGTCGGGCATCGGGCGCGAGGGCGGCAACTGGAGCTTCGACTTCTACTGTGACGTGAAGAACACGGTCTTCGCGCCGGGCCTCGGGGCGCCGAAGGGGGACGACAGCGATGAGTGACGCCGGGTACGAGCGCATCCGGGTGCTGTGGCCAGACCACCTCGGTCTCGCGCGCGGCAAGTACGTCCCGCCGGAGCAGGTCGGCCGGATCCGGCACTGCACGGGGACCTGGGCGCTCGGCTACAGCCGCGAGATGGTGCCCGGCGCGCCCGGCTCGCACTTCTTCGAGGGGCTGCCCGACATGGACGCCGGCGTCGAGATGTCGGACGTCCGGCCGGGCTGGGAGGAGCGGACGGGCGTCGTCGTGGCGGACCTGACCGAGCACGGCGAGCCGGTCGCCGTGGCGCCGAGGAGCGCCTTGCGGCGCGCCATCGCCGCCTGGGAGGCCCGGGACCTGCGGCCCGAGGTCGGGATCGAGCTCGAGGCGTACCTCCTCGAGCCGGACGGCGCGGGAGGCTGGCGGCCGCTCGACACCCCGGGCGCGTTCGTCTACGGCACCGGTTCGGCCGTCGACCCCATGGGCGTGGTCGACGACATCTGGGACGCCGCGGGGAGAAGCGACCTTCCGATCGAGGCGGTCAACAGCGAGTACGACACGCCGCAGTTCGAGTTCACGCTCGCGCACCGCGACGCGCTCCGTGCCGCGGACGACGCGTTCCTCTTCAAGGTGATGGCGCGCGAGGTGGCGCAGCGCCACGGGCTCCTCCTCACCTTCATGGGCAAGCCGTTCTCCGACCGCGGGGGGAGCGGGCTGCACGTGAACCTCAGCCTCATGCGCCCCGACGGGACGAACGCCTTCGACGACCCCGGCACCGACGACGGGATGTCCGCCCTCGCCAAGTCGTGCATCGCTGGCCTCGTCGAGCACCACGAAGCGCTGGCCGGCCTCCTCGCCCCGACGGTCAACGCCTACAAGCGGCTCGTGCCGGGCCTGCTCTCCGGGTGTTTTGCCAACTGGGGGCACGACCACCGCTGCGCCACGGTGCGCGTGCCGCCCGAGCGGGGCGCGGGGGCGCGCCTCGAGCACCGTCTTGCCGACGGCGCGGCGGTCGTCCACACGGCGATCGCCGCGGTCCTCCAGGCCTCGCTGCTCGGCGTCACCGACGAGCTCGCCTGCCCGCCGCCCGAGAGCTCCGACGGCCTCGAGGGCTCCGACAGCGGCCGGAGCGCGCCGCCGGACCTGGCGAGCGCCCTCGACGTCCTCGAGGCGGACAAGGGGCTCGGTGACGCGATCGGCTCCGAGCTCGTGGCGCTCCACCTCGCCATCAAGCGCGCCGAGTGGGACCGGTTCCGGCGGGTGACGACCGACTGGGAGCTGCGCGAGTACCTGCCGTTCCTCTGACCGGCGGCCCCTGCGGCCCCGGCGGACGGAGAGAGGAGTCGAGGCCATGGGAGAGATCATCGGGGCGGCGCTCGTCGCCCACGTGCCGACGATCGTGATGCCCGAGCACGAGCGGCGGGCGATGAACGGTGGCGAGGACATCTCGCTCGTTGCGGGCCTGGAGCGCATCCGGCGGGACTACCTGGACCCGCTCGCGCCCGACACGATCGTCGTCTTCGACACGCACTGGTTCACCACCTTCGAGCACTGCCTCACCGCGCACGAACGCCGGTCGGGCCGTTACACGTCCGACGAGCTGCCCAGGGGCATGGCGGGGATCCCCTACGACGTCCCGGGCGACCCGGAGCTCGCGCGGGCGGTGGCCGAGGTCGGCGAGGAGACCGAGGACACCTGGGTGCACGCGACCGACGACCCCTACATCACGATCCACTATCCGACGGTGAACCTCCTCGGGTTCCTCCAGCGTGACGAGCGCTGGATCAGCGCGGGGATCTGCCAGACCGCGGAGGTGGACGACTTCCTCCTCTTCGGCGAGGTGGTGCAAGAGGCCGTGCGCCGGGTCGACCGGCGCGTGGTGCTCCTCGCCTCGGGGGGCATGAGCCACCGCTTCTGGCCGCTGCGCGAGCTGCGCGCCCACGAGGCGTCCGATCCCTCGCACATCATCACGCCCGGGGCCCGGGCCGCCGACGAGAGGCTGCTCTCGCTGCTCGAGGAGGGCGACCACGCCGGCGTCATCGACTCGATGCCCGAGTACCGCGCCGTCTCGCCCGAGGGCCGCTTCGGCCACTACCTGTCGATGGTCGGGGCGATCGGCGGGCGGGACTGCCGGGCGAAGGGGACGCGCTGCTCCGAGTACGAGTCCGCTGTCGGGACCGGTCAGGTGCACGTCTTCTTCGAGCGTCCCTAAGGGGGCGGGACGCCCGAGCGCCCGGCCCCGACGGTGGCGGGCGGCGACACCACGGGGGCGCCGTCTCGTTCAGACGGCCGATGCGGCCTCGACGTGGGAGAGGTAGGCCCCGACGAGCTCGCCGGCGCGGCGTCTCGCCGCCGGTTCCTCTCTCCGGGTCTCCTCGAGGAGGGCGTCGGGGTCCTTGCCCGCCTTCACGATGTCCTCCCGGCCGCCGTGCTCGATCCACCGCTCCAGCTGTCCGGCGTCGAGCTCTGGGTGGAACTGGACCCCGAAGTGGTGGCCGATCGTGAACGCCTGGGGGCACACCTCGTTCCTGGCGATCAGCCGCGCCGAGGGAGGGAGCACGCAACGGTCGCCGTGGAACTGGAACCACGGGCCGCGCCCGACCGTCACCGCGCCGGGCTCGTCGTCGCGCCCGCCGTCCGGCGGCGCCACCGGGTCCACCGTCACCCAGCCGATCTCGTAGACCGGCGACCGCTCGACGGCGCCGCCGAGCGCGGCGGCGAGCAGCTGTGCGCCGAAGCAGATGCCGAACACCGGGACCCGGACCGCCCGGAGCCAGTCGATCTCGCTCCCGATCCAGGTCTCCGGCGCGTACACCGAGAAGCTCGACCCGAGGATCACCAGGTGGTCGTAGGCGTCGGCCTCGGGCAGCGACCCGCCTGCGCGGCCGGCGGGATACAGGTGTGTGTCGACGTCCGCGCCGCGGGCCGCGAACGCCTCTCCGACGAGTCCGGGCAGGTCCTCTCGGTGGTGGCGCAGGACGAGCACGCGCATCGGCGGCACTCTACCGACCGCGGGTTGGGGGTCCTCTCCGAAGAGTGATCCGGGGGCCGGTCCCGGGACCGTCGTCCGGGGGGCGCCCCGCTACGATCGACAGGCGATGGTCGAGCTTCCGGACGCGGTCGGGCGGGGGGAGCGGGCGCTCGTGCCGCCGCCCGTGCCGCCGCCCGTGCCACCGCTCGTCGGCATGACCGGGCGGCGCTGGCCCGCGACGGTGCTCGGCGAGCACGTCGCCGCGCCGATCCGGGCCGCCGAGGTGGACCTGCACTTCGCCGACTACTCCCGGGCGGTCGCCGCGGCGGGCGGCCTGCCGGTCGGGCTGGGCCGGGACGCCCCGGTCGAGGCGCTCGTGGAGCGGATCGACGGCCTCGTGCTGAGCGGAGGGGCGGACATCGACCCTGCCCGCTACGGCCAGGTCCGCTCGCCGGCGTGCGGCACAGTCGACGCGGAGCGCGACGCCTGGGAGCTCGCCTTGGTGGACGCGGCGATGGCAGCGGGCATGCCGATCTTCGGCATCTGCCGCGGCATCCAGGTGCTGAACGTCGCCTTCGGCGGGACCCTCGTCCAGCCCCTCCCCGACGACGCCGGCGACGGGCACTCCCGCCTCGACGCCGCGCGGGAGGCGACGGTCCACTCGGTGAAGCTCGAGCCCGGGAGCCTGGCCGCCGCCGTCTTCGGCACAGAGCTGCAGGTGAACAGCCTCCACCATCAGGCCGTGGACGAGGTCGGCGACGGGCTCGTCGCGTCGGGGCG
>DAIRCY010000005.1:10840-46128 GCA_036796435.1 Acidimicrobiales bacterium | reverse complement strand
TCGAGGTCCTCGAACGGCCGGGATCCGCGGTGCTCGCGGTGCAGTGGCATCCCGAGATGCTCCTCCACGCGCAACCCGACGCCGGCTTCCTCTGGCTGGTCGCCCGCGCCGCCGAGGGGCGCCAGGGGCGTCGCCGATGATCGACGTCGACCTGACCGACCTCGACTCGTGGGAGAAGGAGGTCCCCCACGAGACGTTCTCACGGCTGCGCGAGGAGGCACCGATCGCGTGGTTCGACGAGCCGGCGCCCAACCACGGCTTCTGGTCGGTCCACCGCTACGCCGACATCGTCGAGATCAGCAGGGACACCGGCCGGTTCTCCTCGGCCACAGGGGTCTCCTTCGAGGAGCCGACGGCCGAGGACATGGAGGCGCGCCGGACCATCATCGACATGGACCCGCCGGCGCACACCAAGCTCCGAAAGGTGCTCGCGCCGAGCTTCACCCCGCGCGCCGTCGCCGTCTACGAGCACTTCGTCCGCGCGCTGACCAACGTGGCGCTCGACGACGCGCTGCCGCTCGGCGAGTTCGACTTCGTGCACCACGTCGCGAAGGAAGTGCCCATCCGGGTCCTCGCACGGATCATGGGCCTTCCCGAGGACCGCCTGGACGAGTTCATCGATCTCGGCGACAAGCTGATCGCGAACACCGACCCCGAGATCACCGACGTCGTGTGGGGGCGCGACGACACCGAGGCCTACCGGAAGTTCCCGTTCCGCAGCCCCTACGGCAAAGAGCTCTGGGACATGGGTCGCGAGCTCGTCAAGCAGAGGCTGCGCCACCCGACCGACGACCTCCTCTCGACGGTGGTCCATGCGGAGATCGAGGGGGAGCGGCTCACCGAGGTCGACCTCGACAATTTCTTCTCCATCCTCGTCATCGCGGGCAACGAGACCACGAGGATCGCCCTCGCCCAGGGGATCCTCGTCTTCTGCGAGCGGCCCGACCAGTGGGACCGGCTCCGTGCCGACCCCGGGCTGCTCAACTCGGCGACCGAAGAGGTGCTGCGCTGGTCCTGCCCGACGCATTTCATGCGCCGCACGGTCGCAGAGGAGACGGTCCTCGGCGCCGCCTCGATGAAAGCCGGCGACAAGGTCATCTTGTGGTACGTCTCGGGCAACCGCGACGAGGACGTGTTCGAGGACCCCGACCGCTTCGACGTGGCGCGGTCGCCCAATCCGCATCTGAGCTTCGGGCGCGGCGGCCCGCACATGTGCCTCGGTGCGCACCTCGCCCGCCTCGAGGTGCGGATCGTGCTCGACGAGCTGTGCAAGCGTGTCGCGCGTTTCGAGCTCGCCGGGGAACCGGCTCGCACCCGCACGAACTTCACGAACGGGCTGAAGCGTCTCCTTGTGGCCGTGGAGCGGGCGGAGTAGCCGCTCGCTCTGCGTGGGCCGCGACGTCGCGCGGGTCGAGACCGGTCGCCGCCGCGACCCGGGCGACGTCCTCCGGCTCGGCCTTCACCCTCGACAGGCCGGCCTTCACGCGCACCCGATGGCCCGCGACGAGGACCTCGTCGACGTGGCGGGCCTCCGGCCACCGCTCGCCCGCCAGCGCGCGGACGCCGAAGCTCCCGGTCGTCCGGCGCAGCACCTCGGCCAGCGCTTCGCCCTGCGCAGGGTCGCACAGGACGTGGAGCGTGTGGCCGGGACGGCCCTTTTTCATGAGGACCGGCGTGATCCACGCGTCGAGCGCGCCGGCCTCGAGCAGCGCGCCGACGGCGAGGGCGAGCTGCTCGCCCGTCGCGTCGTCGAGGTTCGCTTCGAGGACGGTGACCCGCTGGCCGGCGCCGGTCCGCTCCGCGACGGCGTCGCCGATCACGACCTGGGTGCAGTTGGGCAGCGTCGCCAGCTCGGCGGCCCCTGCGCCGTACCCGGAGGAGCGCACGGTCATCGGGGGCAGCGGGCCAGGGGGCGACGCATCGATCGACGGCGCGGCGAGCGCCCGGACGAGGGCCGCGCCGGTCGGCGTCGTGAGCTCGGTCGGCACGGGCCGCCCGTAGGTCGGGAACCCCTCGAGGAGGCGGAGGACGGCCGGCGCCGGGTTCGGCAGCACCCCGTGGGCGGCGCGCACGGTTCCCGTGCCGAGCGCCACGGCGGAGACGGCCACGGTGTCGACGCCGAGCACCTCGAGCGCCGCCGCGGTGCCGACGACGTCGATCAGCGCGTCGTGGCCGCCGACCTCGTGGAAGTGCACGTCCGCGGGGTCCGTGCGATGGAGACGCCCCTCTGCCTCGGCCAGCGCGCCGAACGTTGCGAGCGCACGCGACTCGACGCGCGCCGGAAGCGCCGCCTGCTCCACCGCCGCGACGAGGTCGGCGTGGGACCTCGCGGTCCCCCCGCCTTTGCCCGCCTCGACGTGCACGACGGCGCGCGTGCAGGCGATCCCGCCGCGCAGCGCAGGCTCGACGGCGAGCTTCCAGCCCCCGATCGGGAGCCGGTCGAGGAGCGCGACGACCTCGGCCTCGTCGGCGCCGGCGTCGAGCAGGCTCCCGAGGGCCATGTCCCCGGCGATGCCGGCGAAGCAGTGGAACCACGCAACGGTGCCCATGTCACCTGAGCAGGCGGGCGACCGCGCACGCGGCGCCGTAGCCGTTGTCGATGCCGACCACGGTGACGCCCGCCGCGCACGACGCGTGCATCGCCAGCAGCGCGGTCACCCCTTCGAGCGAGGCGCCGTAGCCGACGCTCGTCGGCACGGCGACGACCGGTGCCGAGGTGAGGCCTCCGGCGAGGCTCGCAAGCGCGCCCTCCATCCCGGCAACGACGACGACCGCGTCCGCGTCCTGGAGCTCTCCGACCGAGGCGAGCAGCCGGTGCACCCCGGCGACGCCGCAGTCGGCGAGCACGGTGGGGGAGAAGCCGAGCGCCTCGAGCACCGCCCGGCACTCGTCTGCGACGGGGAGGCCAGCCGCCCGGGCCGGGAGGACGAGGACCCGCCCGGGCCGTGCGGGCGCCATCCGCCAGGCGGCGAGGGAGAGGGAGCCGGTCGCCGTGACTGCGGGCTCGCCGTGGCCCGAGGCCGCCGCCGCCCGGGCGGCCGACACCTGCTCCCCGGTCGCCCTGGTGAGCAGCACCGGGCCCGAACCGCCGTCGAGCAGCTCCACCACGATCGACGCACACTGCGCAGCGCTCTTGCCCGGCCCGTACACGGCCTCGGCGAAGCCCTGCCGGATCGTCCGGTGGTGGTCCACCCGGGCGAACCCGAGGTCTGCGAAGGGGAGGCGCCGCAGGCGACGCACGGCCTCGTCGGGGTCGCAGTCACCCTTGGCGACGTCGACGAGCAGCTGGCGCAGGAGGGGTTCGTCCATGGCGGCTCACTATCCTGCCCTGCCATGCCCGGCCCTGCGAACGACGTGGACGCAAATCCTCGGATGGCGCCCCCCTCCTCGGTCGCCTTCCTCGGCCCCCTCGGGACCTTCACCGAAGAGGCGCTCCTCACCCAGGAGGACTACGCGGCCGCCGCCCTCGAGCCGATGGACACCATCGGCGACGTGCTGGAGGCGGTGCGCTCGGGAAGCGTCGACCTCGGGTTCGTCCCGATCGAGAACGCGATCGACGGGATGGTGCGCGACACCCTCGACGCGCTGATCTTCGACGCGGACCTTCTCATCCAGCGCGAGGTGGTGCTCGACGTCCGGCTCCACCTCATGGCGCGACGCGGCACGGCGCTCGAGGACGTGCGGCGCGTCGTGTCGTACCCGGTGGCCCTCGCGCAGTGCCGGCGGTTCATGGCACAGCGGCTCCCCGGCGTCGAGGCGGTCGCGGCCAACTCCACCGCCGATGCCGCGCGCCAGCTCGGCGAGCAGCACGGCACGCACCCCGGCGACCCCGATTCGCACGCGGCCGCAATCGCCCCGCGTCTGGCGGCCGACCTCTACGGCCTCGTGATCCTCGCCGAGGACGTGGAGGACTTCGAAGGGAACCAGACCCGGTTCCTGGCGGTCGCCTCGCGCGGCATCCCGCCTCCGACGGGTCACGACCGCACCACGATCGTGTGCTTCCAGGAGGCGGACCGGCCCGGGAACCTCCACGGCATCCTCGGCCAGTTCGCGGCACGAGGCATCAACCTGACCCGTCTCGAGTCGCGCCCCACCCGACAGGGGCTCGGCGAGTACTGCTTCGCGATCGACCTCGCGGGCCACGTGGCAGACGAGGTGGTCGGCGACTGCCTGCGCGACCTGCGGGCGAACCTCGCGGACCTCAAGTTCCTGGGCTCCTATCCCGCCGGCGGCCTGCACGCGCCGGAGCGCCGCCAGGAGATGGGTGCCGCCTGGCGCAGCGCGGACGACTGGTTGACCGGGCTGCGCGCCCAGATCGTCGGCGCGGCGGCCGGCGACTAGCCGGCGAGCGGGAGGTCGGGGGTGGGCGCGGTCGCGCGAGGCGGTATCCAGCTCGTCTGCCTCGACATGGCGGGGACGACCGTGGAGGACGGCGGCGCGGTCGAGCAGGCCTTCGTCTCCTCGCTCGACGCGCTCGGCGTTCCCGACGACGAGCGTGCGTCCATGTTGGCGTACGTGCGCGACACCATGGGCACCTCGAAGATCGACGTGTTCCGGGCGCTCTTCGCAGACGAGGCGCGGGCGCAGCAGGCGAACAGCGCCTTCGAGGCTGCGTACGAGGACGGCATCGGCGCCGTGCGGCCGATCTCCGGCGCCGAGCAGGCGATCGAAGCGCTCCGGGCCGCCGGCGTGCGCGTCGCGCTGACGACCGGCTTCTCCGCGCGGACCAGGGACCTGCTGCTCGCGCACCTCGGCTGGACGGAGCTGGCGGATCTCGCGCTGAGCCCGGCCGACGCCGGGCGCGGTCGCCCGTACCCCGACATGGTGCTGACGGCAGTGCTCCGGCTCCACGCCGATTCGGTCCAGGCGGTGGCCGTCGCCGGGGACACCGCCGCTGACGTCACGGCGGGCGTGCGCGCAGGTGCCTCGATCGTCTGTGGCGTGCTCACGGGGAGCGACGACCGGCTGCGTCTGCTCGAGGCGGGGGCCACGCACGTGCTCGGTTCGGTGGCGGCACTTCCCGGCCTCGTCGCGGACGCCGACCCCCGCGGGCCGTGACGGTCCTCCTCGTCGTCGCGGCGGTCGGCTTCGCGTACAGCATCGGCGCGCACTACACCGGCGCGTGCATGGGCATGCCGCACGCGCTCGGGTCGATCTCCGCGAGGGGGGCGCTGCTGCTCATGGCGCCGCTCGCGCTGCTCGGCGCCGCGCTCGCGAGCCATGGCGTCGAGCACACGGTCGCGCACCGGCTCCTCGCCGGGCAGTCCCTCTCGGTGGCGGGGTTCGTGGTGGTCGTGGGAGTGGCGTTCGCGCTCACGAGCGCGTTCAACGCGTTGCGCATCCCGACGTCGACGATCCAGATCCTCGTGTTCACGGTCGTCGGGACCGGGCTCGCCGCGGGGGTGGGGATCCGCTGGTCGACGATCGGCGTCCTCGCGGTGCTGTGGGTCGCCGCGCCGCCGGTCGCAGGCGCGCTCGGCTACGCGCTCACCCGCCTCTTCGATCGGGTGCTCCCGAAGTCGCCCGGTGATGGCGCCGCCACCACCCGATCGGGCGGACGGCTCGGGATGGCGCTCGTCGCCGTCGGCGCGCTCGCGTCGTTCACGATGGGTGGAAACGACGTCGCCAACGCGACGGGCGCTCTTGTCGCGACCCGCACGCTGAGCCCGGTCGTGGCAGGCCTCGTCGGCGGCGCGGCCATCGCGGCGGGGGTGCTGACCTGGGGTCGCCCCCTCCTGCGGCGCGTCGCCTTCGACCTCGTGACGGTCGACCGGGAGATGGCGACGGCGGCGCAGCTGGTCCAGGCTGCCGTCGTGCTGTGCGCCGTGGGGTTCGGCTTCTTCACCTCGATGAACCAGGCTCTCGTGGGAGCGATGGGCGGCGCAGGGCTCGCGCGGGGCAAGCAGACCATCCACGTCGGCACCATGCTCGGGATCGTGAGGGCGGGGGTCGACGGCGCCGGCGCGGCCGTCGCCCTCGGCTATGTCATCACGCGGCTCGTCGTCGCAGGCGTGGGCGGCCAGGCGCTCCTCGGCTCCGCGTAGAAGAACGGGCACCTCACGCGAGCACGCGCCGGCGGAAGTTGCGCAGCCCGAGCGCGAGGAGCACGGACGCAAAGACGACGAGCACCGGGTAGATCACGTAGAGGTGCATGTGGTCGAAGGAGGTGAACGCCGCGCGCATCCCCTCGTTCACGTAGATGAGGGGATTGAGGAGCACGAGCGTCTGCAGCCACGGGAAGCCGCCGATCTGCACGGGGGCGAGGGTGGTCCACGAGTAGTAGGTGCCGCCGAGAAACGTGATCGGCAAGATGATGAACCCGAACATGAGCCCGATGTTGCGGGGCTGGAAGCTGGTCCCGAGCACGAGGCCGAGGCTCGCCATCGCGATGCACGCGAGCGGCACCATCGTGAGCACGATCCACCAGTGCAGGTCGAGGTGGGCGTGCACGCCTGCGGTGTGGACCACGTCGGCGATCGGAAGGACGATCGCCGCCGAGATCACCCCCTGGGCAGCTCCGGAGAGCACCTTGGCGACCGCCACGAGCCAGATGGGGCAGGGCGCCTGCACCCGGTCCTCGATCTCGCGGGTGAAACCGAACTCCTGGGCCATGTTGAGCGCGATCGACTGCACGCCCTGGAACATGATGGAGATGCCCACCACGCCCGGGACGAGGATGGTCGCGAACGCCGATTCGGCCACAGGCCCGCGGCCGCCGCCCACGCCCTGACCGATCTTCGGGAACACGTACAAGAAGACGAAGCACAGCAGGAAGGGCTGGATCAGCGTGCGCAGCACGAAGATCCACTTGTCCTTCCACAGCACCCGCAGGTCGCGGAGCAGCAGCGCACCGAGGGCGGTGTAGCTGGCGGCGGCGACGGGTCGGAGCCGGATCGAGATGTGCCGGGGGTCGACGCTGCCGGCGACCTGCGTGGTGGTCGAGACGACCATCAGTCGCGCAGCTCCCTGCCCGTGAGCGAGATGAACACCGTTTCGAGGGTCGGCTCTGCGACGGAGACGTCGACGAGGTCGAACCCGTGGCGCTCCGCCGCGAGGACGATCTCGGGGATGAGGCGGTGCCTGCCCGTCATGTGCAGCTGCAAGGCCCCGTCAGAGACCCGGATGTGCGCAGCGCCGTCGACCTCGCGCTCGAGGAGGTGCCCCAGCGTGGTGAGGTCCCCCGAGGAGCGGACCGTCACGATCGTGTCCGCCCCGATCCCCCGCGTGAGCCCGCCCGGGGTGTCGAGGGCGAGGATCTTCCCGTGGTCCATGATGGCGACCCGGTCGCAGAGTTTGTCGGCCTCCTCCATGTAGTGGGTCGTGAGGAGGATGGTCTGACCGTCCCTGTTCAGCTGTTCGAGGATCTCCCACAGCGCGAGCCGGCTCTGGGGGTCCAGCCCCGCCGTGGGCTCGTCGAGGAACAGCACGGCGGGCCGGTGGAAGATCGCCCGCGCCACCATCAGGCGCTGCGCCATGCCGCCCGACAGCGCGTAGACCGACGCCTTCGCCCACTTGTCCAGCTGGAACTGCTCGAGGAGCTCGGTCGCGATGCGGCGGGAGCTCGCCGCTCCCATGCCGAAGAGGCGGCCGTGGAAGTACAGGTTTTCCCACACCGTGAGCTGGCGGTCGAGCGTGTTCTGCTGGGACACGATGCCGCTCAGCTGCTTGGCGAGCGCAGGGTGCGCCGCGACGTCGACGCCCCCGACGAACGCGCGACCCGAGGTCGGCACCACCCTCGTGGTGAGGAGGCCCGCCAGCGTGGTCTTCCCGGCCCCGTTCGGCCCGAGCAGGCCGAAGATCTCCCCGGTCCTCACGTCGAGGTTCAGGTGGTCGACGGCCGCGAAGTCGGCCCGCGGGTAGACCTTGGTCAGCTCCTCGGTGTGGATGATCCCGGCTCCGGGCGCCGCAGCTTGCGTCTGGGTCCCCCCCGCCACTACCGACATCCCCCGCCATCGTAGCCACGCGTCCCTCGCAGATCCCCCGCCGTTCCGGCAGGGCGCGGTGTCGCCGGTAGCGTCGGAGTGGTGCTGGCAACGTCACTTTCGAATTCCCCGGGCCCGTCCCGCACCGACCGCCGCGCCCTTTTGGTCGAGAACGTCCATCCCGACGCCGTCTCCGTGCTCGAAGCCGCGGGCTTCGAGGTCGAGACCGCAGCCGGGGCGCTCGACGAAGAGGAGCTCCGCGCACGGCTGGCGAACACCGACGTGGTCGGCATCAGGTCGCGCACGCAGGTCACCGACGCGGTGCTGGAAGCCGCCCCGCGACTGTTGGCGATCGGTGCGTTCTGCATCGGGACCAATCAGATCGACCTCGCCTCGGCGACGCGACGAGGGATCGCAGTGTTCAACGCGCCGTTCTCCAACACGCGAAGCGTCGTGGAGCTCGCCATCGCCGAGATGATCGCCCTCACCCGGCGGCTCACCGACAAGAGCACGGCGATGCACGCCGGCGTATGGGACAAGTCGGCCGCCGGCAGCCACGAGATCCGCGGCAGGCGGCTCGGCATCGTCGGCTACGGCAACATCGGGAGCCAGCTCTCCGTGTTGGCGGAGACCTTGGGGATGGGGGTCTGGTTCTACGACACCGCGGACAAGCTCGCGCTCGGCAACGCCCGGCCGTGCGGCAGTCTCGAGGAGCTGCTCGAGTCGGTGGACATCGTGACGCTCCACGTGGACGGCCGGCCGGCGAACCGCCAGATGTTCGGGGACGCGGAATTCTCGAAGATGCGCGCCGGCAGCATCTTCCTCAATCTCAGCCGGGGCTTCGTCGTGGACCACGGCGCGCTGCGGTCGCATCTCCTCTCGGGCCACCTGGCCGGGGCGGCGGTCGACGTCTTCCCGCACGAGCCTGCCAGCAGCGCGGAGCCGTTCGTCTCCGAGCTCCGAGGTCTCCCGAACGTGATCCTCACGCCGCACGTCGGGGGGTCGACCGAAGAAGCCCAGCAGGACATCGGCAACTTCGTCGCGGGCAAGCTCCTCCGGTACGTCGACGAGGGCGCGACGACCCTCAGCGTGAACCTCCCCCCGCTCGACCTGCAGCGGCCCGCCGGCCCCTGCCGGCTGCTGTACGCCCACCGGAACGTCCCCGGGGTCCTCGCGGAGGTCAACTCCCTCATCGCCGACCACGGGCTGAACGTCGAAGGGGAGCTCCTCGGCACCCTCGGCGACGTCGGCTACGTGATCACCGACATCTCGGGAGCGCCACCGGCCGAGCTCTTGAAGGCGCTCGAGGGGCTGGACGCCACTGTCCGCCTGCGGGTGGTGTCGCCTGGAGGGTGAGGGGACGCGGGGTGCGGGGTCCCTTCACTTGGTAGACTCTTCATCAGATGAAATCTTCTACTGTCAAGGGTTCTCCGGCGGCAATGAGCCGCCCCGGCCGGCGGACCGAGCTGATCTCGCGCATCACCGAGGCTGCGCCTGCGGTCCGCAAGGTGTTCGAGGTGCGTCCGAGCGCCGACGAGCGCACGGCCTGGATGTCGATGACCGCCCATCAGCTCGAGGCGCTCACCGCCCTGTCCGCCGGCGATCTCACCATGGGCGAGCTGTGTGAACGCCTCGACATCTCCGAGAGCGCCGGCACGGCCCTGTCCGACCGGCTCGTGGCGCGCGGCATGGTCGTCCGGGAGGCGGACGCCACCGACCGCCGGGTCGTCCGGCTGTCGCTGAGCGGCCAGGCGAGGGCCATGGTCGAGCGCTTCCGCGAGATGAAGCGGACCCGGATCGCCGAGGTGCTCTCCGTGCTCGACGACAGCGAGCTCGAGGCGCTCGCCACGGTGTACGAGCGGTTGTTGTCCGGCGCGTCGTGCGGCGGGCGCACCGCGGGGACGGCCGAGGCGACGGGGACGGCCGCGGCGGCGGGGACGGCCGCGGCCCGTACCGAGGGCGCAGGCACATGACGGGCTCGGTCGGCGCAACCGGGGTGCGGGCCGGCGCGCCCGTGGCACCCTCGGGTGGACGCCCCGCAGGCCGCGGCGACTCCTACAAGTGGGTCGCGCTGTTCAACACCACCCTCGGCGTCCTCCTCGTCTCGATCAACGAGTCGATCCTGATCATCGCACTGCCCGACATCTTCCGCGGGATCCAGCTGAACCCCCTCGTGCCGGGCAACTCGTTCTACCTCTTGTGGATACTGCTCGGTTTCATGCTCGTGACGGCGGTGCTCGTGGTCACGCTCGGCCGGATCGGCGACATCTACGGCCGCGTCCGCATGTACAACCTCGGGTTCGCGATCTTCACGCTCTTCTCGATCCTGTTGTCGGTGAACTGGCTGCACGGCGACGCTGCCGGCGCGTTCATCGTCGGCATGCGCGTCGGCCAGGGAGTCGGCGGCGCGTTCCTCTTCGCCAACTCGCCTGCGATCCTCACCGACGCGTTCCCGAGCAATCAGCGCGGGCTGGCTCTCGGGATCAACAACATCGTGGGCGTCGCAGGAATGTTCATCGGCCTCGTCGTGGGAGGTGTCCTGGCCCCGCTCGACTGGCGGCTGGTCTTCGTCGTGTCGGCGCCGTTCGGCATTCTCGGCACCGTGTGGGCGTACCTCAAGCTGAAGGACAACGGAGTCAGGTCGCCCGCCCGCATCGACTGGTGGGGGAACGCGCTGTTCGCAGTGGGGCTGACCCTTGTGCTCATCGGCATCACCTACGGCATCGAGCCGTACGGTTCCGCCGCGATGGGTTGGGCGAGCCCGAGGGTCGTCGGAGAGCTCGCGGGCGGGCTCGCTCTGCTGGCCGCGTTCGTCGTCGTCGAGCTGAACGTGAAGCAGCCAATGTTCCGCCTGAGCCTCTTCCGGATCAGGGCGTTCCTCTTCGGCAACCTCGCCGCGCTGCTCGCGGGCATCGGCCGCGGGGGGCTCATGTTCCTCTTCGTCCTGTGGCTGCAGGGCATCTGGTTGCCGCTGCACGGCGTCAGCTTCGCCGCGACCCCATTGTGGGCGGGGATCTACATGCTCCCGATGACGGGCGGGTTCCTCGTGGCAGGCCCGATCTCGGGAATCCTCTCCGACCGCTACGGCGCCCGGCCATTCGCGACGTCCGGCATGCTCATCGCCGCACTCACCTTCGTCGGATTCGACTTCCTGCCGATCGACTTCTCGTACTGGCAGTTCGCGCTGCTCATGCTGGTGAACGGCCTCGCCATGGGGCTCTTCGCCTCGCCGAACCGCGCCGCGGTGATGAACAGCCTGCCGCCGGACCAACGCGGCGCCGGCGCGGGCATGTCCGGTGTCTTCCAGAACGCCTCGATGGTGCTTTCGATGGGCATCTTCTTCACGCTGATGATCTCGGGGATCTCCGCCGACCTCCCAGGGTCCCTCTACCGAGGCCTGGTGAGGCAGCACGTGCCGGCGGCGACCGCAAGCGCGATCTCCCACCTGCCGCCCATCTCGAGCCTCTTCGCGTCGCTCCTCGGCTACAACCCGATCAGGCAGATCCTCAGCCCCGCCACGCTGGCGCAGCTGCCCGCGCACTCGGTGACCGTGCTCAGCGGGAGGACGTTCTTCCCCGAGCTCCTCACCAAGCCGTTTTCCGGGGGCCTGACGATCGCGTTCACGTTCGGGGCGATCGCCTGCGCGCTGTCGGCCGTCTGCTCGCTGCTGCGCGGCGGGAAGTACGTCCACGTGGCTGCCGCCCACGCCGACCCGGGGATCGGGCCCGTGGATGCGGCGCCGGTCGGGACGGGGGCCGACGGGACCGGGGCCGACGGGACCGGGGCCGACGGGAAGGCACGACGGGCGCCCGCTCAGGAGCCGGCCGCTCAGGAGCCGGCCGCTCAGGAGCCGGCCACCACCCCCGTCCCCGCCCTGTTCGCGGCCACGAGGAACCCGCTGCCATAGGCCGGCGACGTGAAGCTCGAGGTCTCGCCGATGCGCGCGGTCTGCTCCGACGAAGACGGCCCCGGATCGCCAGGGCCAGCGTCGCTCTCCGGAGCCGAGCGAGCGAAAGGGGTGGTGACGAAACTCGAAAGGCCTAGTCCGCACTACCCGTGTGAGACCCCGCGCCACGGTCTCGGCTTGTGCAGCTACTAACCCCGAGAAAATGAGGAGGTGGTAAGCGTGGAGGTCGGCACTGGGAGCCCGGCCGCCAGAGGGAGCTGTGTCTCCAGCGGCGGAGAGACTCCCGACCGGCGTTTCGCCCCACGTCGTGCCGCATCACCGGATCCGTTCACTTCTTTGCGTCGGCAAGTCCAAACTGGGACCTGACTGCCATCGCCGGACCCCGTTGGGTTCCGGACGTGCCCGGATTGACGCTGAACCTGCGTTGGGGTCAGTTGACACGTTGTCCTGACATACCTAACATCGACATCCGCGCCTGCCGGACTGCGGGAGGTCATGCCACGAGATTGAGGGAGGCGAGTTGACCGATCAACTGGCAATTGTAGGCGGCGCTCCGGCCGTCGACCGGAGCATGCACCGCCGCTGGCCCGACATCCGGGAGGAGGATCGTGCAGCGATCAATGCCGTGCTCGACCGAGGCGTCCTGCACGGCGCCCAGTCTCCAGAAATCGTCGGTCTGGAGCGAGAGTGGTCGGAGTACCTCGGCGTCGATCACTGCCTCGCTCTGAACAGCGGGACGGCTGCCCTTCATGCGGCACTCGCGGCTGTCGGCATCCAAGCAGGTGACGAGGTCATCGTCCCGGCGTTCACCTTCATCGCAACGCCTCACGCGGTGGCACACCAAGGTGGGGTGCCGGTCTTCTGCGACGTCGATCCCTGGAGCTACAACATCGACCCGCGCCGAATCGAAGAGCTCATCACGCCACGCACGCGGGCGATCATGCCCGTCCACATGCACGGGCTTCCGGCTGACATGGACGAAATCATGGCGATCGCTTCGAAGCACGGTCTCGAAGTCATCGAGGACGCCTGCCAGGCCCACGGCGCTCTGTATCGAGGCAAGCGGGTCGGCACGATTGCGCCGACCGCAGCCTTCAGCCTGAATGGGACGAAGAACTTGGCTGGCGGTGAAGGAGGGTTGTTCGTCACCACGGACGCGACCTACTTCCTCACCGCCCGGCGGCTCTCGGAGTTCGGTGAGGATGTCGAGGAGGACCTGCCCCCGACCGAGATGGGGGCGTCGCGCTCCTACTGGTCGTACGGCCTCGGGTGGAACTACCGGACCCAGGAGCTGTCCGCCGCCATGGCTCGATCCCAGCTGCGCCGGCTTGACGAGTACAACAAAACCGCCCAGCGCAATGCCGAGATCCTCCGCGAGGGTCTGTCCCAGATCCCGGGTGTCCTCCCACCCCACGTCCCTGATGATCGCACGAGCGTCTATCACAAATACCGCGTCCGCCTCGATTCCATCGCGGCGGGGACGGACGTGCCAGCGGTAAAGCTCCGCGACTCCGTCCTGTTCGCCCTCCGTGCGGAGGGGGTGGAAGCAGTCGTCTGGCAGCTTGACGCCCTCCCTGCCTACCCCGCCTTCCGGCGTAAAGGCATCCATTCGTGGCATCCGCGTGACGAGAAGGAGCCGCTCGAGCCGTGGGACCGTCAGTCGTTCCCTGCGACGGCCGAGATGCTCGACAGTTCGATCGTGGTCGGATCCATGGAACACCCGCTGTTCATCCAGGATGGCGCGCTCATGGAACAGTACGTCGCCGCCTTCGACCGGGTGATGCGGGACTTGCCGGCTGCCCTGGGGGCCCCCAGGCCCGACTCGGCAACATGACGCCGGGACGACCCGCCGCTGAGAAGATGCCACAGTGACCCGAGCTCCGCTCAGGGTGTGCATCGTCGGACACGGCCTCATGGGCCGCGCCCATGCGATCGCCCTCTCCCAGGCCGTTGCGATCGACCCATCGCTCCGCGTCAGACCTGAGCTCGCCGTGCTCTGTGGCCGGACACGGGAGCGGACCGCGGCGGCAGCCGACCGCTTCGCCTTCGCCGAGTGGACGACGGATGTGGGAGAAGCGGTGTCGAAGTACGACATCGATCTCGTCGACGTCTGCACGCCGCCCGGGATCCACCACGAGGCGATCGAAGCAGCCGCTGGCGCAGGTAAAGCGGTCACCTGTGAGAAGCCCCTTGGGACGTCCCTCGATCAGGCTCGCCGGTCGTTGAAGGCCGTAAGCGCGGCCGGTGTCGCCAACGGCGTTAGCTTCAACTACCGCCGTATGCAGTCCGTGAGCCTCATGGCGCAGCTCGTGGCCGATGGCGTCATCGGGGAGCCGCTCGCCGTTCGGGCCATCTGGCTCACCGACGAGTTCGCCGACCCGCAGACCCCCTACGACTGGCGCTTCGACCGAGCGACCGGTGGAACGGTCACCGGAGACCTGGGCGTCCACTTGATCGATCTCGTGCAATGGATCGTCTCTCCGTTCGTAGAGGTGGTTGCCTCCAGCGCCACCTTCATCACGGAACGCCCCGATGCTGGCGACGGGAAGCCCGTCCGGGTGCGCACCGACGACTCGTGCGGTGCCCTCGGACGCCTTGAGTCCGGCGCGACCGTTGTGCTGGAGATGACGAGGGTGGCGCTCGGCCGGCTTTGCGACTGGACCATCGAGATCACTGGCCGTGAAGGATCCGTCGCGTTCGACTACCGGAACCTGAATGAGATCTGGCTCTTCACCAGAGAGCGTGGGAGCCGCACCCAGGGGTACCGGCGAGTGAGGTCTGAGCTTCCCGGACACCCCTACGCGACACGCTGGTGGCCCCAAGGGCAGGGGATCGGCTACCAAGAGAGCTTCACGAACCAGTTCATCGACTGGCTCCATCAGTGGGGGACCGGCGCGTTTACGCCCGACTTCGAAGCGGCGGCGTCCGCACAGGCGGTCGTCGAGGCGATCGACGTTTCGGCTGAGAGCGGCGCTTGGACGCCCGTCAGCCGTGGCTGACGGCGGCGTCGGTGCACTCCGTGTCGCAGTGCTCGGCTGCGGGCGGATGGGCCGCGCGCACGTGGACGCCATCCGGTCGATCAACGAGCGAGTCGACCTCGTGGTGTGCGACCCGAGCCCCGTCGCCCGCGAATGGGCGGCCGCCACGAACGTCCGGGCCTTCCCCGACCTCGAAGGAGCGCTCGCGGCAGGGGAGCTCGATGCCGTGGTCATCGCCGCGACCACCGCTGCGCACGCCGAGTTGGTGGCAGCCGCACTCGATCGAGGCATCGCGGTGCTCTGCGAGAAGCCCGGTGGCACCTCGCCGTCCGCACTACGCGAGCTTGGCCGCTCCGCCGACGGCCAAGGGAAGGTGCTCCGACTCGCGTACTGGCACCGGTTCGTCCCCGCTCTGCGCCGAGTTCGTGACGCCGTCGGAGACGGCGCCTTCGGCGACGTCCTCGGGCTCTCGAGCGCCCAGTGGGATGGAGAGCCTCCGACGGCTGCCTTTCTCGCCGGTTCGGGAGGCGAGCTCGTTGACATGGGCGTCCACGAGATCGACTTCGCCCGCTGGTCGCTTGGGGAAGAGCTTCACGCCCGCGGGGCAGCGTGGCGGTCGGATCCCGCGGGCCAAAATGCAGCGGTGGGCGTGCTGCAGAGCGACGGCGGGACCGTCGTCACGGTGTCGACCGGCCGAGTCCTCCAGGGCGGCCGTGACGGCTGCTGGCTCGAGCTCCTCGGGACCAAGGCGTCGCAATTCGATCGCTGGCTGTGGGGCGATGATGGGGAGTCCGTCACCCGACGGGCGGTGAGGGACCAGGACCGGGCCTTCCTCGAGCTGACGGCGGGGCACCCCTCGTCGGACCTGGCAACCGCCGAGGACGGGGCGTCCGCCCTCGCCCTCGCGAACGCGCTCACCGAGGCCGCGACCGCCTGGACGTCAGCCACTGTCGGCGCCCCAACCCCACCTCCCGCCTGAGCTCGACGCGCCCGGCAAGCCGCGAAGGAGCACGAACGCGCACAAAGGAGAGGCAGATGGCTGCTGCAATCGAGGTCGGCAACGCTCCGGTCAGCTACGGCGCATTTGAGCGGACCATCGGGATCGATGAGGACGTTCCCGATGGTTTCGCCGTCCTCGACGCCGTCCAGTCGGCCGGTTACCGCGGTGTCGACTTGGGACCGCTCGGCTACCTGGGAGACATCCACACGCTGCCGAGCGCGCTGGCCGAGAGGACGCTCCTCCTCACTGGAGCGTACCTCGAGGTGGACGTGGCCACCGAGGAGGGAAGAAGCCGCGGCATGGCCGAGCTCACCGCCATGGTGGACCTGTTTGACGCCCTCGAGCAGGTGGAGGATCCATGGCGCCCGCGCCCGACCGTCGCACTCGTCGACGGCGCGCCGAGCGAGGAGCTCGTGGTTCGCAGCAAGCAGGCAACGTGGGACGCGGCGATGGCTGTTCTCGTCGAGCTCTCCGCGGCCGCACGGAGTCGGGGGTACGAGGCGTGCTTGCACAACGAAGTCGGGACGCTCGTGGCGGACGCCGACCAGGTAACCGCTGCGGTGCGCGCGACCGGTGCAGCCGTCTGTGTCGACACGGGACACTTGCTCGCTGCCGGGGGCGATCCCCTGGAACTCATCGACCGGCTCCAAGAGTCGGTGCGCCATGTACACGTGAAAGACGTGACCGCCGAGGGCATCCAAGTCATGTCTCACGAAGGTGCGCTCGCGTCCGATGTGTGGGCAAAGAGTGTCTTCTGCCCGCTCGGTGCGGGCGTCGGGCGGATCGACGAGGTGGTCAATCTTCTTGTGTCGCGGGGTTACAAGGGGTGGGTCGTGGTGGAGCAGGACGTGCTGCCCCGCGGCTCGGGCGGCTACCAGCAGGCGGCCGAGAACCAAGTCGCGAGCAGAGCGTTTCTGCGTACGCTGGGGCTTTAGCCGCTTTGTATTGACATATTCACAGGCGGGGCTTAGGATCCGTCAGGATGCAGGCCCTCACGGCGCCGAGGGAGTCCGTCGCCACCCCTTCCTCCGCGCCGTCCCCGGAAGTCCTCGTTCGCCCGCGAGCCGCTCGGCGCTTCGTCGGCGTGCTGCTCCCCCTGCCCGCGGGGATCTTGGTGGCTTGCTTTCTCTTCGGACCGATCGTCGCCGCCTTCGTCCTCTCTCTGACCAACGAGGCGCTGACCGGCATCCATGCCGTCACAAACCACTTCGTAGGATTCGCGAACTACACGTCCCTGTTCCACGATCCCCTCTTCGGCCACTCCGCGTACATCAGTTTCATCTACGTCGTGCTGGCGGCCATTGTCGGTCAGACCGGACTCGGCCTCCTCGTGGCGTACATGGTTCACCGAGGTGCCAGCCGCTGGATCACCCGCTTTGTCGGGAGCACGATGATCGCGGCGTGGGTGATGCCCGAGATCGTGGCGGCGATGCTGTGGTTCGCCTTTGCCGCGCAGGGCGGCACCCTAGACAAGATGTTCGCACCGATCGGTCTTGGGAACGTGCAGTGGTTGACTGGTGCACCCCTCATCCTCGTGTCAATTGCCACCGTCTGGGGCGGCGCCGCATTCTCCATGTTGATCTTCTCCGCCGGCTTCCGGGGGCTCCCTGACGAAGTGATCGAGGCAGCGGTCGTGGACGGAGCGCGGCCGTGGCAGAGGATGCTCCAGGTAGAGCTCCCCATGCTCAAGCGGACGTTCGCGCTGAACCTAATTCTCTCCACGCTGAGCACGCTCACCGACTTCACGATGATCTACGCCCTGACCGGAGGCGGGCCCGGTGACGCCACCCAGACGCTCCCGCAGTACGCGTACCAACAGACGTTCTCGTTCTCGCAGCTCGGTTACGGCGATGCTGCGGCGGTCGTCCTCCTCCTCGTATCGGCGATCGTCGTCGTCCTGTACGTCTGGATCCTCAAGGTCGAGGTCTGACCTCGGTGGCCACGTCCGCGACCTCCGTCGGAGTCAGCAGCCGCCGAAAGACGACGGGCAGACTCGGCCGCAATCTGGTGCTCCTAGTGATCGGCGCGCTCTTCTTCTTGCCAATGTTGTGGATGATCGCGGCGTCGTTCAACAGCCACGCGTCGTTCCTCCTCACCTTCCCCGACCTCTCCCTGCGTAACTTCCGTTATGCGATGACTGGGACACGCGCCCTTCGCCCGATGTGGAACAGCTTGGTGCTTGCGGGCGGGTCCACGATCATCACCACGACCTTTGCGCTTGCGGCGGCGTACGCCCTCTCTCGGTACAAGTTGCGCTTCCGCCGCTCGATTCTCCTGGTCGTGCTCTTCACCACCGGGCTGCCGCTCGAGCTTCTCATGATCCCCGCCTATTCGATGTTCGTGGCAACGGGGCTTGTGGACTCTGTGCCTGCCACGATCGCATTCCTCGCCGCGACGGGCATGCCCTTTGCCATCTGGATCCTGAAGAGCTTCATCGACCAGATCCCACCTGAGATCGAGGAGGCGGCGCAGATCGACGGAGCTGGCGTGTTCGAGCGGATCTGGCGACACGTCCTTCCGCTCGCCGGCCCTGGAATCGCGGTGGCGGCGCTCTTTACGTTCATGAACTCATGGGGCCAGTTTGTGATCCCCTACGTCCTTCTGCAGTCACCGAACAAGATGCCCGCGTCCGTGGCCATCTACGAGTTCCTAACCGCGAACGGTCGAATCATGTACGGCCCTCTCGCTGCGTTCGCGCTTGTTTTCTCTCTGCCTGTGCTCGTCCTCTATTGGGCGCTCTCCCGCCATATCTCGGGAGCGTTCAGCTTCGGGGGCGGGGTGAAGGGCTGAGTGGGATGGTTCCGAGGGACGGCCCTGAGGAGCTCCGAAGAAAGGCGGTAGGGGAGTGAGTCTACGTACGAGATGGGTGACGCTGAGTGGGGCAGTCACGATCCTGATCGCATTGTTACCCGCATTCGTCCCGGCGGGAGTCGCGCAAGCATCCTCGCGCCCCAGCTCGGTTCGCGCAGAGTGCGGCTCCCACGGGGCGACAGGATCACTGCACGGCCCAGCGACCGTATCCATCGCGTATACCTCGACCCAGGAGTTCAACACGGCCACATACGCCAAGGAGTGGTTCACTCAGCTCAAAACGGCCTTTCAAAGGGAGCACCCTGGCGTGACCGTAAAGCTGGTTCCGATCGGCGGTTCCGCGACAAACTTCAACGAGAAGATTGCTCTCATGCTGCGGAGCGGTAAGACAGTCCCGGACGTGATCCATGAAGGGACGACGAATGTCGGGCCGCAGTACGAGGCTCACCAGGTAGCTCCGCTCACAAGCTACTTGAAAGGCTGGAAAACACTCTCGAAGTTCAAGAGAGCCGTCCTCTTGGGCGGAGTTCCCGGTCCCCACATCTACCAGCTTGTCTCGGGGATCGTCGACTTCGGTCTCTACTACAACGCGAAACAGTTCAAGCAAGCCGGTCTCAAGGTGCCCTGGCAGCCTCATTCCTGGTCGCAGATCCTCTCCGCTGCGAAGGCGATTAAAGCAAAGGTGCCTGGAGTCACGCCGCTCTTCCTCTACGCGGGCAACGCGATCGCAACAACGGCGACGCGGGAGAACTTCTTGCCGCTTCTCGAAGGGACGGACGCCCCAATCACTAAAGGTTCCAAGTGGGTCGTCGGGGGCAAGGGGATCAAGTCTGTTTTCACCTTCTATAACACCGTCTTCTCCGATGGACTCGGTCCGTCACTGTCCACACTCGCGAGCCCTGTGGCGACAGGCCACCTGAGCGGTACGCTGATGCCCCAGCAGAAAGTCGCCATCGCACTGGTTGGCAGCTGGGTGGGCAGCTGGTGGATCCCAGGTGGCCCAGCACCGTTTCCGGCCGGGGTCGACACCTACCGCGTCGCTCTCCTCCCCACTGAGCACGGTCAGGCACCTGGCTACGCCACCGAAGCCCAGGGTTCAACGTTCGTAATGACCTGCGACTCGAAGCACCGTCGTTTGGCAGCGGAACTCTTGAAGACTGCAGAGGACGCGCACTTTAATCTGCTCCACGTGCTTTGGACCGGTGAGGTTCCTCCTCGAAGCGATGTCCTTCACGCCGCCAAGTACCTCTCTTCGGTTCCGTACTACAACAGAGCAGAGACCGTGTGGGAGAAGTACGCGGCCGTGACGCCGTCCTATAACTACTCGGGCTACGCGACGTGCATCGGCCAGGTCACCGCGCTCATTTCTTCGAGCCACCTCGCATCCGCTTCAGCGGCTGCACAACTCAAGGAGTGCACGAGCCGCTCGATGGGCGCGACAGCTGTGACCACATGATTCGGGCCGCCTGAGTGAAGGCCAAATGAGCGCGTACCCGGAGCCGCACAGCGGTTACGAGCCGCCAGGGGTCTGGGCGTACACTTGCGGCACCTCGGTCGAGGCCGGGGGAGAACTGAGCGTGCATGTGCACGCGCCGTCTGCTTACACCGTGACCGTCGAGCGTCTTGGGGTCAAAGCCATCATCGACCCGACATGCCACGAGAGCGATGAGCGCAGCGACGTCGAAATAGTTCACTCCTGCGAGTCTCGGGGAGCCACGCCGCAAGTTGTGCGGGCTGGCTCGTACGTGCTATTCGCCGGATCCCCGCTCGAAGGCGGCCCCATCTCGGTGGGCTGCTGGCTCCGCCTGTGGAGAGCGCCGTGTATCGACACCCTCCAATGGGCTTGGTCCGGTGTCATCGGAGCCTTCGACTATCCCGAGCACTGTCGCGTTGCCCTGCTCGTCACGCACACCGGCAATCCCGCCGCCTACGTAGGTGACGGTGGCCCGTTCAGGTCCGAGTGGCTCCACGTCGCAGACGTAGACCTGCGCAAGATGTACGGCCAGTGGCACCACCTCGCGCTCTGCGTCGACGACGACGAGTTCACTTTGTACCTCGACGCCGAGCCACTTTGCGCAGGTGGACCCGTGCCCGCCGAGCAGGTGCTTACGGACGGAGAGCGGCTTCGCATGGGGGCCACCGCCGAAGACGGCGCAGCAGCCGACTTCTTGGATGGCGACGTCGCATCGCCGTTCCTTGCATCGGCGTGCCTTGGTGCAGACTTCCTCGCGGGCGTGGTGGCGGACCGGGGGCTCAGCGACCTGGCAACGCTGGGAGTGCCTCACCTGGAGGGCTCATGGCCCCTTGACGAGGAGCGGGGTTCCCTCGTCGAAGACCGGTCTGGGCGGACACGACATGGCACGGTGGTTAACGGAGGGACCTGGCAGATAGGCGGTCCGGCCTTCGAGGCACGGGCTGGGGCTCCCGGCTACGTCCCCAGCGAGGACCGTACTCGCGGCCACGGCCTCCGGCTCTCAGGCGACGACCTCCTGGATTGCGGGTGGGATGCGGCGACGACCGTCACCATCGCAAAGGACGCTCCCTCAGGGATCTACGCCGCCACGGTCCGACTTGCTGGCCAGGAGCGCGGGCGATCGCTCTGCGTCCCCTTCGTCGTGGTACGAACCCGACCACGGCGTTCCAACGCTGTAGCGCTGTTGTGCGCGACGAACACTTGGCATGCCTATGGGCGCATCCCACGCGACGAGGTCAACGTTCCAGGGTTGACTTCGTCCTTCTACACGCGTCACCGGAGCGGCCGCTTGCACTTCCGGCTGGGGTTGCAGATGCCGATTCCCCGCGCCGATCCCTTCGGTTACGAGAGCGCCCGCGCTGCTCGCACTCGCCACTCACACCTCGTGCGCCCGGAGCGGTTCGCGCAGGCATGGCTCGCTCGCGAGGGGTATGAATTCGAGTGCATCACCGACGCCGAGCTGGACGCGGACCCGTCCCTCCTGGAGCGGTTTGCGGTGCTCATGATCTGCGGTCACAACGAGTACTGGACGGCGTCAATGCGAGATGGCGTCGAGGCGTACCTGGCCAAGGATGGGAAGGTGATGTGCCTCTCGGGCAACACTCTGTACTGGCGGATCAGCATGGACGAGACGCGGACCTCGCTCGAGGCCCGCAAGGTGAGCGCAGATGGCGGCGAGTGGCTGCCGCCATCTGAGTGGGGGGAGCGATGGCACAGCGACGATGGCCTCGCCGGTGGGACTTGGTCCATGCTCGGGCGGCCCGCACACGAGGTGCTCGGACTCGACATGCAGGGGATGATCGATGACGGTTCGGCGGCCTGCTTCGCTGCCTTCGACGTCCTAGACCGTGACCACTTCCTGATGACCTCGCCCGAGGTCGTCCCGATCTCCGACCGGGGGACGATCGGGGAGCGTTGCCTGAACGGCCCGATGGCGAGTGGCTACGAGATGGATGCCGCTCCACCGGTAACGGGGACTGGCTCTCTTCCTCCGGGAATGGTGGTGCTCGCCAGCGCCACGGGGCAGCACTTGATCGAGGCCGCTGGCCCTCGGAGGGATCACGGGGCCGACATCGTGTACTGGCGCCGCCCGGGCGGGGGCGAGGTGGTGAATGTGGGGAGCATCGCGGCGAGCGGCGCGCTCGCCGTCGACCCTGGGCTCGGCACGCTCGCCACCAATGCGTTGTCACACTTCGGAGTCAGCCGCCTGCGCACCCGCCCAACTTGAGAAAGATGTCTTGGCATAAGGACCAACTAGGGCGTATGCTAGTGGCCGTGCGACATCTGGTCTCGGTCCGGTGTGACCGCCTGTGGTGACCTCCGGCTCCGAGGTCCCGACCTCGGACGCCAAGAGGCCCTGATGACACCCGGGTGCCGCGCGGCTGGAGGACCTACACGCCTATAGCTGCCGCGGGTTTCCCGGCCGCTAACGGGTGACAAGTAAGGGGGGCATCGTGAAGCTGCGGACATCCAAGAGGGTCTGGGGCGCACTGGCCGGCGCCTCGGCGCTCGTCCTGGTGTGCACCGGCATCGTCGCCTGGTCAACTGCGGCCGTCGCCGCCAGCCACCATCGCCGCATCTCGGCGTCCAAGGACTGCGGCGGCCAAGGTGCCACAGGTTCGGTCCGCGGCCACGCGACGGTCTCGTTCGCTTACAGCTCGGACCAGGAGTTCACAACAGGTAAGTTCGCCACGGAGTGGTTTGGCAACTTGAAGCGCAAGTTCCAGCAGGAACACCGCGGTGTCACCGTTAAGCTCATTCCGATTGGCGGCTCCCAGTCCAGCTTCATCCAGAAGATCGATCTCATGCTCCGCTCTTCGTCGACTGCCCCCGACCTGATCCATGAGTGGACGACCCAGGTCGGTGCGCAGATGGAGGCCAAGCAGATCGCTCCATTGAACCAGTACCTCGCAAAGTGGAAGTACTGGAAGTACTTTCCCAAGCCCGTGCGACTCGGCGGCGTGCCCGGGCCCGGCGTGTACCAGATGGTCTCTGGGGTGAACGACTTCGGCATCTACTACAACGTGAATCAGTTCAAACAGGCGGGGCTCCCTGTTCCGTGGCAGCCGAAGTCGTGGGCGACAGTGCTTTCAGCGGCCAAGACCATCCAGAGCAAGGTGAAGAACACGATCCCGCTGTGGATGTATGCCGGTAATGACCTCTACACACAGGTAACCCGGGAAAACTTCCTTCCACTCCTGCAGGGCACCAAGAGTCCGATCACCAAGGGGCTCAAGTGGGTCGCCAAGAGCAAGGGTTTGAACGCGGTGTTTAGCTTCTATCACACCGTCTTTTCGTCCGGCCTCGGGCCCTCGGCGTCGCTGCTCTCGAACCCGACGGCGACAGCCACCGTCGACGGGACACTCATGCCCAAGCAGGGAGTCGCCATCGCCTTCGTCGGGAACTGGGACGCCGGCTGGTGGGTGCCAGGCGGCCCAGATCCCTCGCCGACCGCGCTCTCTGCCTACAAGGTTGCCACCTTGCCGACGGAGCACGGACAGGCTCCGGGCTATGCCACCCAGGCGACGGGGTCCACCTTCGTGATGACCTGCGCGTCTAAGCACCGCAAGCTCGCCGCTGAGCTGCTCGAGCTCGCGGAGAGCCCTCACTTCAACCTGCTCCACATGCTCTGGACGAGTGAGGGGCCCCCCCAGACGGACCTCGCCACGAACCACACATACGTGAGCCACGTCCCCTACTTCAACAGAGCAGAAGGTCCGTGGCTGAAGTACGCCAAGTTCTCGCCATCGTACAATTATCTCTCGTACGCTACGTGCGTGGGCCAGATCACCGGTGACATCGAGGCGAGCGGCATGTCAGTGGCGACGGCATCGCAGGAGTTCCAGTCGTGCCTCACACACGCCATTGGATCGTCCGGGCTCGTGACAGCCTGAGACTGGTGCAGCCCGGTGCACGTCAGGCACGTCAGGCCTGTCCAGCGCCGATGGCTCGGGACGCGGTCGCTATTGGGCGACGAGGCTCATCTGGAAGGAGTAACGCGACCCGGGATAGATGTGCGAGCCGTACTCGATTGCCCGTCCGGAGTCGTCGAACGCCACACGCGTCATCGTGAGCACGGCCTCCCGAGCGGCAACCTCGAGCAGCCGCGCCTCGCGGGCGCTCGCCTGGCGTGCCCCGATCGTCTGCTCCGCCACCCGCGGCGAGATTCCGCTTGCGCGGAGCGTCTCGTACAGCCCGGTGTCCGACAGGCGCTCGGCATCGAGGTCGACGAGGCCCTTCGGGATGTAGTTGCGCATGAGCGAGATGGGCTCGTCCTCGGCGAAGCGTATCCGGTCGATCACGATGGCTGGGGATCCGTCGTCCAGGACGAGGCGGGCGGCCACCTCCGGCGGCGGCGGCTCCTCTGCGAGGCGGAGTACCTTCGTGGTCGGTTTGCGTTGCGCGTGGGCCAGGTCGTCGTAAAGGCTGCTCAGGGCGATCGGGCGGCGCACCGCCCTCGGCACCACGATCGTCCCGACCCCGCGCCGGCGCACGAGCAGACCCTGGTCGACGAGCACCCGGATGGCCTGGCGCACCGTCGGCCGACTGACCAGCAGCTTCTCGGCCAGCTCGACTTCGTTGTCGAGCCTGTTGCCCGGCTGGATGACGCCCGCCTCGATGTCCTCTTGCAGCTGGCGCGCAATTTGGTAATAGAGCGGAACCGGGCTGAAGCGGTCGAGGCGATGGCCGGTGCTTGATCGTGACTGCATTTCGCTCCCGAACTGTGGGCCGTTAGATGTGCACATTATGACATGACGGCCCATCGGTCATTGAGTGAGGATGTCTTGACAAAAGCCGCCCGCACTGCGAGCCTGTGTTCGTGGGCTCAGACGGGAGTCGGCGCCATGGGGCCATCGTGAGGACGCCGTCCGCCTGGTCGGGCTCGAACGGGAAGTCGAGCGGCCTCGAGCTCGTGACGATCGGACGAATCGGCGTGGATCTGTATCCACAGCAGATCGGGGTGGACCTCGCGGACGTGACGAGCTTCGCCAAGTTCCTCGGCGGCACCACTACCAACGTGGCTGTTGCCGCCGCGCGGCTCGGGCACCGGTGCGCCGTCGTGACCAAGGTCGGCGACGACGGCTTCGGGGTCTTCGCCCGCAGAGCGCTGGAGCGCTTCGGTGTCGACACGCGCTGGGTGGGCACCCATCCCACGCTGCGCACGCCGATCACCTTCTGCGAGGTCCACCCGCCGGACTACTTCCCGATTCTCTTCTATAGGGACCCCCTGGCGCCCGACCTTACGATCCAGACGACAGAGCTTCCGGTCGCCGAGATCCTCGAGGTGCCGATCATCTGGACGTCGGGCACTGCACTGTGCGCCGAGCCGAGTCGCAGCACCGTCCTCGATATCGTGCGGGAGCGCAGGCGTCGAGGACTAGTCATCCACGACCTCGACTACCGGCCCCAGTTCTGGCGGGAGGCCGCCGAGGCTAAGCAGTGGAGTCGCGCGCTGCTGGAGCACGCTACGGTCATCGTCGGCAACCAGGACGAGGTGGAGATCGTGACGGGGACTCGCGATCCTGAGGCGGCGGCGGCGGTGCTGTTGGACCTGGGGCCTGAGATCGCCATCGTCAAGATGGGGGGGAACGGCGTCTTCGCGAAGACGGCTTCTGCGACTGCGCACGTCGGCTCGATCCCTGTCGAGGTGCTGAACGGCCTCGGGGCCGGCGACGGTTTCGGGGGCGCCCTCTGCCACGCGCTCTTGTGCGGGTGGGAGCTCGAGTCCGCGATCGCCTTCGCGAATGCAGCCGGGGCGATCGTCGCATCACGGCTCGCGTGCGCCGACGCCATGCCCACCATCGAAGAGATTGAGGAGCTCTTGGAGCGGTCGGACCGTGGTTGACAAGCTGGACGACCGGACGTATGCCCACTTGATTCGCACTCGGGCGCGCACATCCCGGGCGATCCTCCGTGCCGCCGGGGAGCGCCAGCGGCGGCCGCTGTTGGCCGAGGGCGGGGGCCTGTTCCTTCTGGCTGCAGATCACACGGCCCGGGGCCAACTCGGGGTGGGCGACGACCCGACTGCGATGGCGAATCGACGCCAGTTGCTCCGCCGGCTCCTAATCGCGCTGGAGCGGCCGGGCGTTGATGGCGTGCTCGGCACCGCCGATGTGCTGGAGGACCTGCTCTTGCTCGGAGCGCTCGAAGAGCGGGTGGCGATCGGTTCGATGAACCGCGGTGGCTTGCAGCACTCCGTCTTCGAGCTGGACGACCGGTTCACCGGCTGCACGGTCGAAGGCATCGTGTCACACGGCTTCGACGGCGGGAAGATGCTCTGCCGTATCGGCGACGAGGACCATGCGACGGCGAGGACCCTCGAGTCCTGCGGACAGGCCGTAACCTCATTGGCGGCACACGAGCTGATGGCGATGGTTGAGCCCCTCGCGGTCGAGCGGTCTGAAGGGTCGCTGCGCCTGGTCAACGAGCCCGACCGGGTCGCCCGTGCGATCGCCGTCGCGTCCGGGCTTGGCTCTACCTCTGCCTACACGTGGCTGAAGGTGCCCGTCGTCTCGAAGATGGTGACAGTGATGGCGGTGACCACGCTCCCTGCGGTCATCTTGGGCGGCGACGTGCCGTCCAACGGGGAGGCGGCCGATGACCAGTGGCGGTCGGCGCTCGCCATCGGCAATGTCCAAGGAATCGTGGCGGGACGCCGGCTCCTCTACCCTCCCGATGGAGACGTCGCGGGAGCTGTCGACCGGGCAGCCTCGCTGCTTGCAGAGGCGATTGCAGCCCGCAGCCCCGACGGCCGCGAGGAGCCTGTGCGTGCCCCGACTGTCGCATCGGCGACGGGTGCCTCGCCTGTCGGTGCTGCGTCGTGACCGCACCGTCGCTGAAGCTCGCGTCCGGCGGACCTTGCGCCGACGGAGAGGCGCTTCACCTCACGCCTGAAGCAGCGGGCTGGGAGTACTGCGGGCTCCGGGTGGCGGCGCTCGGGGCCAGCTCGAGCCGCGGCTACCAGTCGGGAGGGGAGGAGGTAGCCGTCGTGCCCCTCTCCGGCTCCTTCGTGGTCATTGGGGAGACATTTTCCTTCCCCCTGCACGGGCGCTCGAGCGTTTTTGCGGGGGTCACTGACTTCGCGTACCTCCCGCCGGGTACGGCCTACGAGCTCCGAAGCGATGGAGGCGGGACGGTGGCCATCGCGAGCGCGCGTGCCCGTCGAGGACGCCCACCGGCCTACGGTCGGGCGGAGGAAGTTCCGGTGGAAGTCCGCGGCGCGGGCCGGTCGACGCGCCAAGTCAACAATTTCTTGGCACCCGACGCCTTTCCCGCCGAGAAGCTCATGGCGGTGGAGGTGCTCACCCCGTCGGGCAACTGGTCTTCATACCCGCCTCATAAGCACGATGAGGAGCGACCGGGCGAAGCGAAGCTCGAGGAGATCTACTACTTCCAGTTCCGGCGAGCACACGAGGGCTACGGCGGGACGCCGCCCCCCCGCGGGGCACCTTTTGGCCTGCAGACCGTCTACACCGACGACGAGACCCCGTTCTGCGCGATGGTGCAGGAAGGTGACGTCGTGCTCGTTCCGCGGGGCTATCACGGTCCCTCGGCGGCGGCCCCGGGGTACGACATGTACTACCTGAACGTCCTCGCGGGCCCCGCAGACGAGCGCTCGATGGCTTTCTGCGATGACCCCCGGCACACCTGGGTGCGGACAACGTGGGCGCACCAGTCCCACGACCCGAGGGTCCCCCTCTACTGTGGGCCGGAGTCGCGCCTCGAGAGGGCCGCCCCGTGACCCGGGTCCGCACGACGGTCGCCGACGCGCTCGTGCGATTCCTCGCCGTCCAGTACACCGAGCGTGATGGAGTGGAGCGCCGGCTGGTGGCGGGCTGCGCTGGGATCTTCGGGCACGGCAACCTCGCCGGCCTCGGCGAGGCGCTCCGCCAGCACCCGCGGGAGCTCCGCTACTACCTCGCGCGTAACGAACAGGCGATGGTGCATACGGCAGCGGCCTACGCGCGGATGTCCGATCGCCTGTCGACGCTCGCCTGCACGACCTCGGTCGGCCCGGGGGCGACCAATCTCGTGACGGGAGCTGCGGGCGCCACCATCAACCGCCTGCCGGTTCTTCTCCTGCCCGGGGACGTCTTCGCGGCGGGGGGACCCGCGCCGGTGCTCCAGGAGCTCGAGCACCCGAGCCAGGCGGACGTCTCGGTGAACGACTGTCTTCGTCCGGTCTCGGTGTTCTGGGCCCGGGTGACCCGCCCTGAGCAGCTCGCGTCGGTGCTACTGACGGCGGCGGCTGCGTTGACCGACCCTTCCCGCACGGGTGCCGTGACGATCGCCCTTCCCCAAGACGTCCAAGCCGAGGCATTTGACTTCCCCGACGAGCTGTTCCGCAGGCGGGTTTGGCACGTCCGGCGGACGCCTCCGGAGCCCTCGCAGCTGCGCGCGGCGGCCGACCTTCTCCGGGGCGCCGAGCGGCCGCTCGTCGTGGCGGGGGGGGGGACGATCTACTCGGGCGCCAACGACGCCCTTAGCGCGCTGGGGGGGGCGACGGGTATGCCCGTCGCGGAGACCCAGGCCGGCAAGGGGTCGCTTCCCTTCGGGCACCCGCTGTCGCTCGGCGGGATCGGCGCGACGGGCACCGATGCCGCGAACGGGATCGCCCGCAACGCCGACGTCGTGATCGGGGTGGGCACCCGGTGGACGGACTTCACCACCTCGTCGCATTCCCTTTTTGCCTCCCCGCAGGTGCGCTTCCTCTCTGTGAACATCGCGCCTGAGGACGCGGTCAAGCTCTCCGGCGTCCCGCTCGTCGCCGATGCACGCGAAGCGCTCATCGCACTCCACGGCGAGCTGGTCAACTATCGCGTCAGCGGGGAGCACCGGTCCCGCATCGAGCGCGCAATCTTGGACTGGGGGCGAACCGCCGACAAGCTGTGCCACAGGCGCCCGCCCGCGGCGGTCCCCAGCCAGCTCGAGGTCATCGGAGCGCTCGAAGAACATTGTGGGCCTTCCGATGTGGTGGTCGCCGCAGCCGGTAGCCTCCCCGGCGAGCTGCATCGCTTCTTCCGACCGCGTGACCCCAAGCAGTATCACGTCGAGTACGGCTACTCCTGCATGGGCTACGAGATCGCGGGAGGACTAGGCGTGCGCATGGCGGATCCGAAGCGAGACGTTTACGTCCTCGTGGGAGACGGGTCCTACCTCATGATGGCGCAGGAGCTCGCCACTGCGGTCCAAGAGCGCCAGAAGCTCATTGTGCTTCTGATCGACAACTCGGGGTTCCGCTCGATCGGCTCCCTCTCGCGCTCGATCGGCTCCGGTGGGTGGGGCACCCAGTACCGGATGCGCACGACATCGGGGGAGCTGGACGGGGAGCGGCCACCTATTGACCTGCTGGCGAACGCCGCAAGCTTCGGCGTCGACACCGCCCGCGCAGCGGACCTGGAGGAGCTCTCGTTCTGTCTTGAGCACGCCCGAAAATCCGACACCAGCACCGTCATTCTCGTAGAGACCGATTCGTCGGTGCAGGCACCGAGCGACGCGTGGTGGGACGTGCCGGTTGCCGAGGTGTCCGACGACCCCGCGGTTTCGGCGGCTCGTTCGGACTACGAGCGTCGCCGCCTCAACGTGAGACCGTATCTGTGACTGACCTAGTTGTAGACCGGTTCCCTGCGACGTACGTGGGTCCCAAGACTGAGGAGATGCAAGATGGACGTGCGCTACGAGCGAGTCTGTAAGCGCTTCGGCGACGTTACCGCACTGAACGACCTGGACCTCCACGTGAAAGACGGCAGCTTCATGGTCATGCTCGGTCCGTCGGGGTGCGGGAAGACGACCGGCCTGCGCATCCTTGCCGGCCTCGAAGAAGCGACGAGCGGCCGCGTCTTGCTCGGCGATCGCGACGTGACTCGCACTCCCGCCCGTGAGCGGGACGTGGCGATGGTGTTCCAGAGCTACGCCCTCTACCCGCATATGTCGGTGCGCGAAAACATTGCCTACCCGCTCCGGGTGAGGAGACTCCCAAAGTCCCAACGCGACGAGCGCGCGCGGGCAGTTGCCGAACGACTAATGATCGAGCCGCTGCTCGGGCGCAAGCCCCGCGAGCTGTCAGGAGGCCAACGCCAGCGCGTCGCCCTCGCACGGGCGATCATCCGCCAGCCGTCCGTGTTCCTCATGGACGAGCCGCTCTCCAACCTCGACGCCAAGCTGCGCATACAGATGCGGGTCGAACTCAAGCGCCTGCAGAAGGACCTCGGCGTGACGACCATCTACGTCACCCACGACCAGTCTGAAGCGACGACCATGGCGGACTGCGTCGCGGTGATGTCCAACGGGCGGCTCGAGCAACTGGGCAGCCCAAGGGAGATCTACGACTTCCCAGCGAACGAGACGGTTGCCAGCTTCGTCGGAAGTCCCCAGATGAACATCGCTGATGTGGAGGTGGTTGAGTCGGGACTACGTATCGGCGACGTCTCGTGTGTGGTGAGCCACGCGCTCCTCTCGCGGGTCCGGCAGGCGGCCAGGGGCGCCCCCCTGCGCCTCGGCGTCCGCCCGGAGGACATTCTCGCCACACCTCCTGACCGCGCGGCGGCCGGTGAAGGAGCGGCGGGGTTCGGGGCGGAGGTCTACGTGGTCCAGCCCATGGACAACGAGACGCTTGTCACCTTCCAGTCTGGAGGGACCCAGTTCACCGGAAGGTTCCCCTGCGACTTCGAGCCACCCGTCGCCAGCCGCTTCCATCTCCGCTTGCGGGAAGAGAAGCTTCACTTCTTCCATCGCGAGTCGGGTGAGTGCATCCTCTCGACGCGGAGTGCCGCCCCGTCAGGGAGCGCGCCGGAGGACCCGCTCGGGGTCGAGTCCCGGATCGGTGGGTTCGCTTATTAGTCGGCCTTTCGAGGACCTCCGTCGCCAGTGCGAGCGCGCCCTCCTTCGTCTCGAGGCGCGCTCGGGCACCGCGGGAGACTTCTAAATTCTCAGCCACGATGGCCCAAGGGTGCCCTGAGCAGCGGGGTTTCGTAACCTCCATCGTAAGGATCCCCGAGCGAGCGAGCGAGCGAGCGGAGGCGGTGGGATTTGAACCCACGGTGGGTTGCCCCACACACGATTTCCAATCGTGCCGATTCGGCCGCTCTCGCACGCCTCCGGTGCCGCAGCCCGGGGCCGCGGCCGAGCCAGGCTACCCGCCTCGCGAGACGGCCCCGGGGCGGCGCGCTTGCGAGGCGGGCGGGAAGGCGAGGGCAGATGCGTCCGGGACAACCGGTAGCCTGATGGGGCTGCGCCGGTCCGCCGGCGTTGGGTGCGGTGGCCGGGTCCTGCGCAACGGTCGCTCGTGAACCGAGTCAGGGTCGGAAGGCAGCAGCTCTCAGCGGGTGAGGCCGTGTGCCGTAGCCAACCTGGCCATCGCACCGAGCGCCGGCGCGCCACCACTCCCCGGGGTGTCCGAGCCCCCCGGTAGGCTCGCCGATCGTGGCTGACCCGACCGCACCTTTCCCCGAGGGCGCCGGTCGGTCCGACGACGGCGCCGACTTCGTCTCCCTGTATCGCCGCTTCCGTCCCGGCAAGTTCGCCGAGCTCCGAGGCCAACCGCATGTCGTGCGGGCCTTGCAGGGGGCCGTGCGCGACGGGCGGGTGGCGCACGCCTATCTCTTCAGCGGCCCTCGGGGGACCGGCAAGACCTCGACCGCCCGCATCCTCGCTCGTGCCCTGAACTGTGCGGCGCCGGCCGACGGGGAGCCGTGCGGCATCTGCGCGTCGTGCGTGGAGATCGCACGCGGCAGCTCCTTCGACGTGCACGAGCTGGACGCCGCGTCGAACAACGGGGTGGACGCGATGCGCGAGCTGATCGCGCACGCGGCGCTCGCGACGCCAGGGCGGTGGAAGGTGTACATCGTCGACGAGGTACACATGCTCTCGAACGCCGCTGCGAACGCCCTCTTGAAGACCCTGGAGGAGCCGCCGGGCCACGTCGTCTTCGTTCTCGCCACGACGGATCCGCAGAAGGTGCCCGCCACCATCCGGAGCCGTACCCAGCACCTCGAGTTCGGCCTGATCAGCGCCGGCACGCTGGAGGGGCTGCTGCACGACATCAGCGATGCGGCTGGGCTCGCCCTCGATGACGACGACATCGCCGTCGCGGTGCGAAAGGGCCGCGGCTCGGCGCGCGACGCCTTGTCGGCGCTCGACCAGGTGGTCGCGTCTGGATCGGCGGACGCGCTCCGGCCTGACATCGTCGGGCTGACGGAGGCGATCGCCGGAGAGGAGGCGAGCCAAGCGCTGGTCGCCGTCGCCGCACTGCACGAGTCGGGGTGGGGTCCCCAGCAGATCGCCACCGAGCTCGTCGACGACCTGCGTCAAGCCTTCCTCGTGACGCTCGCGCCCGATCTTTGCGCCGCGGCGGGCGCCGACCGTGAGCGGCTCGCCGACCAGGCGGGCAGGCTCGGCTTGGCCCGGGTCGTCCGCGCCATCGAGACGCTCGGGAGAGCCCAGGTCGACATGCGAGATGCCCCCGATCCCAGGGCGGTCCTCGAGGTGACGCTCGTGCGGCTGGCCCGCCCGGAGCTCGACGACTCGACGGCGGCACTCCTCGACCGGGTCGCCCATCTCGAACAGGCCCTGGCCGGCGGCGCGCGCCCCGCGGCGCGCCCCCCGGTCGCTCCCACCCGGGGGGCCGCCGCAGGGGAACGGCTGCAGACGAGCGCCGCGGCCTCCCCGGAGCCCGATCCCGAGCCGACGCCCGCCCTCGGGAAGGACCGTGGGGCGCAGGCTGCCCTCGAGGAGCGCCCCGGACTCGGGGCGATCCGACGCCAGCGCGCCGCCGCGCGCTCGGAAACCCCGCCGGACCCGGCCGCCCCGGCACACGAACCCGGCACATCCGGCCCCGCCACGACGGCCGCCGCCGCAGACCCCGGTGCCCTTCCCGACCGGGATCGCGTGGTCGAGGCGTGGGGCGACCACATCCTGCGCGGCCTGCCCGCGCGGGCGAAGGCGCTCTTCAGCGGGGGGCGCTTCGTGTCCGTCGAGGGACGGACCGTCACGTTCGCGCTGCCGAACGCGGCGCACCGCGACCGTTGCGAAGACGTGCGTCCGCTCGTGGAGGGCGCGATCGGGGCGCACTTCGCCACGACCCTCGAGCTCGTCCTGACTGTCGACGAATCGCCGGATGCGCCGCCGAACGCGGCGGACGACGAGGTCGACCCGGACCGTCCGTCCGGCTCGCTCGAGTCCGTCGCGACGGCGCAGCTACTCGAGGCGTTCCCCGGCGCACAGGAAGTCTGAGGAAGACCGATCGATGTACACCGGCTCGTTGAGGGCGCTCATCGACGAGCTCGGGCGGCTGCCCGGGATCGGCCCGAAGTCGGCGCAGCGGATCGCCTTTTGGATACTGAAGATCCCCGGCGAGGATGCGAAGCGCCTCGCCGAGGCGATCGTCACCGTGAAGGAACGGACGACGCTGTGCGAACGCTGCTTCAACGTCGCGGAGTCCGGCAACCTCTGCGACGTCTGTGCCGACACACGCCGGGACCCGCACGTCGTCTGCGTCGTCGAGGACCCGCGCGACATCGTCGCGGTCGAGCGGACCCATCAGTTCCGCGGCCGCTACCACGTGCTGCACGGCGCGCTGAACCCCCTCGAGGGGGTCGGCCCGGACCAGCTGCGCGTGCGAGAGCTGCTCGAACGGATCGACGCCGAGGAGATCGCCGAGGCGATCCTGTGCACCAACCCGAACCTCGAAGGTGAGGCCACCGCCATGTACCTCGCGCGCCTCTTGACCCCGCTCGGGATCACGGTCACCCGGATCGCGAGCGGGCTGCCGGTCGGGGGCGACCTCGAGTACGCGGACGAGCTGACGCTCGGGCGGGCCATCGAGGGCCGCCGTGCCGTCGTGCCATGACGCCGGGCGGCCACGGCGAGGGACTCCTCGTGTGGCTGCTGCGCCACGCCAAGGCCGCGCCGGAACCCCCTGCGGGTGGCGCCGACCACGATCGGCCGCTCGCGCCGAGAGGGAGGAGGGACGCCGCCGCGCTCGGCCTCCGGCTCCGCGCGGGCGACCTCGGGTTCGCCGGCGCAGTCCCCGAGCTCATCGTGGCGTCGACCGCGACGCGCACGACCGAGACGGCCGAGAGGGTGGCGGGGGCGCTCGGTGTGCCGGTGGACCGCCGGCGACGGCTCTACTACGGCTCGCCCACAGACGTGCTCGCGGAGCTCGAGACGCTCGACGACGAGCACCGTTCGGTCATGGTCGTCGGCCACAACCCGACGACGCACTCGCTCGCGCTCGAGCTGCTCTCCGAGGCCGACGAGGCCGGCCGCGGGGCGCTCGCCTCCTTCCCGACGTGCGCCGTCGCGCTGTTTCGGGCCGACGTGGCGCGATGGCGCGACCTCGCCTACCGAAGCGCGTCGCTGCTCGGATTCGCGCGCCCTCCTTACGAGTGAGCCGGCGCGGGCCTCACTCCCACTCGATCGTCCCGGGCGGCTTGCTCGTGACGTCGAGCACGACGCGGTTGACCTGTGGCACCTCGTTCGTGATCCTCGTCGAGATCCGCTCGAGCACGTCGTAGGGCAGGCGCGCCCAGTCGGCCGTCATCGCGTCCTCGCTCGTGACCGGCCGCAGCACGACTGGATGGCCGTAGGTGCGGCCGTCTCCCTGGACCCCGACGGAACGGACGTCGGCGAGGAGCACGACGGGGAACTGCCAGACGGCGCGGTCCAGTCCCGCTGCGGTGAGCTCCTCGCGTGCGATCGCGTCGGCCAGGCGCAGGATCTCGAGCCGCTCCTCGGTGACCTCGCCCACGATCCGGACGGCCAGGCCCGGGCCGGGGAACGGCTGGCGCCACACGATCGTCTCGGGCAGTCCGAGCTCGAGGCCGAGCGCACGGACTTCGTCCTTGAAGAGCCGGCGGAGCGGCTCGACGAGCGAGAAGCCGAGGTCGTCGGGGAGACCCCCCACGTTGTGATGGGACTTGATGGTGGAGCCGCCCGAGCCGTCGCCGCGTGGGCCGCCGGACTCGACGACGTCTGGGTAGAGGGTGCCCTGGACAAGGTGCTCGTGGCCCTCGCCTTCGGACTCGACCTCGCGCGCGGCCTGCTCGAAGGCGCGGATGAACTCGCGCCCGATCACCTTGCGCTTCTCCTCGGGGTCCACCACGCCGCGCAACGCGTCGCAGAAGCGCGCGCGGGCGTCGACGGTCTTGAGGCGGATCCCGGTGGCGGCGACGAAGTCGCGCTCGACCTGTTCGGGCTC
>DAIRCY010000005.1:0-10830 GCA_036796435.1 Acidimicrobiales bacterium | reverse complement strand
GTGGTCCACGAAGACGCAGGTCAGCCGGTCGCCGATCGCGCGCTGCACGAGCGCGGCCGCGACCGCCGAGTCCACGCCGCCCGAAAGGCCGCAGATCGCCCGGCCCGTCCCGACGGCGTCGCGCACCTCGGCGACAGCCGTGTCGAGCACGTTGGCCGTCGTCCAGGTCGGCGTGATCCCTGCCGCGTGGTAGAGGAACCGCTCGAGGACCTCCTGTCCGTGCGCGGTGTGCAGGACCTCGGGATGCCACTGCACGCCGCACAGGCGGCCGTCGGGGGCTTCGAAGGCCGCGATCGGCGAGTCGTCGGACGACGCCGTCGGCCGGAGCCCCTGCGGCAGCGCGACCACCGCGTCGCCGTGCGACATCCACACCTCCTGGGAGGCGGGTTGGCCTGCGAAGAGGCGCGAGTCGGGGTCGACGGTCACCTTGGTGCGGCCGTACTCGCGCCGCTCCGTCCGCGCGACGTCGCCGCCGAGCGCCTGGGCGATCGCCATGAAGCCGTAGCAGATGCCGAGGACCGAGACGCCGGCGTGGAGCAAGCCGGCGTCGATGGACGGAGCACCCGGCTCGTAGATGCTCGACGGGCCGCCCGAGAGGATCACCGCGAGCGGCCGCTTCTCGAGGATCTCTGCCGCCGACGCGGTGTGGGGGACGATCTCGGAGTAGACGCGGGCCTCTCGGACACGGCGGGCGATGAGTTGCGCGTACTGGGCGCCGAAGTTGACGACGACGACGGGTCGCTCTGCCCCCTCGGCCTCGGCCTCGTCCCGGCCGGCGACGGCGGGGTGGGGGGCGTCGGTCACCCGCGGAGTATCACACGCCCCGCCGTGACGGCCGCGCACCGGCGGGGAGTGGGCAGTGGCGGGGGAAAGCGGTCGGCTGGGAGGGCCGGCTCAGGAGATGGACCGCAGCACGGCGGCGTCGCCCTGTCCGCCGCCGCCGCACAGGCCGACGGCCGCGACCCCGCCGCCCCGCCGGCGCAGCTCGTAGAGGGTGGTGAGGGCGAGGCGCGCCCCGGACGCCCCGATGGGGTGGCCGAGGGCGATGGCCCCGCCGTTCACGTTCAGCTTCTCCTCGGGGATGCCGAGGTCGTCTGCCGAAGCCAGCCCCACGGCGGCGAACGCCTCGTTGATCTCGAAGAGGTCGACGCCTGCGACCTCGACCCCGGCCTTCGCGAGGGCGCTCGCGATCGCCCGCGAGGGCTGGAGGAGGAGCGAAGGATCCGGACCTGCGACCTGGGCGTAGGAGACGAGCTCGCCGAGGGGGGTCACCCCGAGCTCCTCCGCCTTGGCCCGCGACATCACGACGACCGCCGCCCCGCCGTCGGAGATCTGGGAGGCGTTGCCCGCCGTGATGGTGCCCGCCTTGTCGAAGGCCGGCCGGAGCGCTCCGAGGGACTCGGCGGTCGTGCCCGGCCGCACCCCCTCGTCGGTGTCGACGACGAGGGGATCGCCCTTTCGCTGCGGGACCTCGACCGGGACGATCTCGTCGGCGAGCCGCCCTTCCTTTGCCGCCGCGGCGGCCTTCTCGTGCGAGGCGGCGGCGAAGGCGTCCTGGCGCTCGCGCGCGATGCCGTCGGCGCCGTTGTAGCGCTCCGTGGCGAGCCCCATCGCGCAGTTGTCGAACGCGCAGGTGAGACCGTCGTACATCATCGAGTCGACGAGGTTCGCGTCACCGAGCCGGAACCCCTCGCGCGCGCCTGGCAGCAGGTGGGGGGCGCGGGTCATGGACTCCATGCCGCCCGCGACGACGACGTCGGCATCGCCGGCGCTCACCATCTGGTCGGCGAGGTAGATGGCGTTCAGCCCCGAAAGGCACACCTTGTTCACGGTGGTGGCGGGGACCGTCATCGGGATCCCGGCGCGCGCCGCGGCCTGGCGGGCGGTGATCTGGCCCTGCCCGGCCTGGAGCACCTGGCCCATGAAGACGTAGTCGACCTGGTCCGGCCGGATCCCGGCCCGCTCGAGGGCGGCGGCGATGGCGAACCCGCCCAGGTCCATCGCGCTGAAGGACGCCAAGGCGCCGGAGAGCTTCCCGATGGGCGTCCGAGCGCCTGCGACGATGACGGATCCGGGCATGGCTGACCTCCGGGGTCGCACCGGCGTGTTCGTCGCCGGTGGAAACGGGGAATGGAGTGCCGGGGTTACCGGCTGGTCAGTCCATTCTACGGGCTCAGGTATCGTCACGAAAATGAGCGACATCCTCCAAGCGGTGGTCGACGGCGCCGGTGGCGACGAGCTCGCCGCGATGCCGATGCCCGGCTCCTACCGTGCGGCATTCGTCCGCCGCGACTACGTCTCGATGTTCGAGGGGCTGGACTCGGCCGACAAGGACCCGCGCAAGTCGCTGCACGTGGGCGAGATCCCGCTTCCCGAGCTCGCCCCGGACGAGGCATACGTCGCGGTCATGGCGTCGGCGATCAACTTCAACACCGTCTGGACGTCGATCTTCGAGCCGGTGTCGACCTTCGGCTTCCTCGACCGGCTCGGCAAGGAGGGCGTGTGGGGCGCCCGGCACGCGCTCGACTACCACGTCGTCGGATCAGACGCCTCGGGGGTGGTGCTGCGGACCGGCTCGCTCGTCCGCAACTGGAAGCCCGGTGACCGGGTCACGATCCACTGCAACTCCGTCGACGACCAGGACCCGACCGCGCACGACGACTCGATGCTCGCCCTCAATCAGCGCATCTGGGGGTTCGAGACGAACTTCGGCGGCCTCGCGGACATCACGGTAGTGAAGGCGAACCAGCTCATGCCGAAGCCCACCCACCTCTCGTGGGAGGAGGCGGCCGTGAACGCGCTGTGCAATTCCACCGCGTACCGCATGCTCGTCTCGCGAAACGGCGCCCCCGTCACCCAGGGCGACCGCGTGCTCGTGTGGGGCGCGTCGGGGGGTCTCGGGAGCTACGCGGTCCAGTACGTGCTGAACGCAGGCGGCATCCCGATCGGCGTGGTTTCCTCCCCGAAGAAGGTGGAGCTGCTCCGCGACCTCGGCGTCGAGGCGGTCATCGACCGCAGCGAGGCGGACTACCGGTTCTGGAGGGACGAGCACACCCAGGACGAGAGCGAGTGGCGCCGGCTCGGCAAGGACATCCGAGCCCTCGTCGGCGAGGACCCCGACATCGTCTTCGAGCACCCCGGCCGCCAGACCATGGGTGCCTCGGTGTTCGTCTGCAAGCGGGCGGGCACGGTCGTCACGTGCGCCGCGACGTCGGGCTACATGATCGAGTACGACAACCGCCACCTGTGGATGAAGCTGAAGACGATCAAGGGGTCGCACTTCGCCAACTACCGCGAGGCCTGGGACGCGAACCGCCAGGTCTGCGAGGGGAAGATCGTCCCGCCCCTCTCTGCGGTCTTCGACCTCCCCGACGTCGGCGAGGCCACCTACCAGGTCCAGCACAACCTGCACGAGGGGAAGATCGGCGTCCTGTGCCTCGCGCCCGAAGAGGGGCTCGGGGTAGAGGACCGCGAGCTTCGCGAGAAGGTCGGCGAGGAGCGGGTCACCCTGTTCCGCCGGCACGACGCGTGAGATCCGGCGCGTGACCGAGCCGCTCCTCACCGAGATCGACCACGTCGCGATCGCGGTCGGCGACCTCGACGCCGCCATCTCGTGGTACGCGGACACCCTCGGCGCGATCGTCGCGCACCGTGAGCTCGTCGAACGGGACGGCGTGGAAGAAGCCCTCGTCGCGGTGGCGGACTCCTACGTCCAGCTCGTCTCGCCGACGCGCGACGACTCTCCGGTCGCCAAGTTCCTCGCCACCCGCGGCGAGGGGCTCCACCACGTCGGCTACCGCGTCGCCGACTGTGCGGCGGCGCTCGACGCGGTGAAGCGGGCGGGCGGCAGGCTCATCGACGAGGCGCCCCGGCCCGGCTCGCGCGGCACGACGATCGCGTTCGTCCACCCGAAGGCGTCCTTCGGCACGCTCATCGAGCTCGTGCAGGAGGGACCCGCGACGCCGCAGTAGCCTCGACGGCCATGGAGCACACCATGGCGGAGCGACTCGAGGACCTCGCCGCCCGCAGGGAGGAGGCGCTCCACGCGGGCAGCGCCGACGCCGTCGAACGGCAGCACGCCAAGGGGAAGATGACCGCGCGCGAGCGGATCGACTACCTGCTCGACGACGGGTCGTTCGAGGAGCTCGGCATGCTCTCGCGCCATCGCGCCCACGGCATGGGCCTCGACGCCAACCGCCCGTACACCGACGGCGTGGTGACCGGGTTCGGCACGATCGACGGCCGCCGGGTGTGCGTGTTCTCTCAGGACTTCACCGTCTTCGGCGGCGCGCTCGGCGAGGTCTTCGCCGAGAAGATCCACGCGGTCATGGACCTCGCCGCCTCCACCGGGGTCCCGATGATCGGGCTGAACGACGGCGCGGGGGCGAGGATCCAAGAGGGCGTCGTCTCGCTCCACTCCTACGGCGGGATCTTCTACCGCAACGTGGCGTCGTCCGGCGTCATCCCCCAGATCAGCGTCATCCTCGGTCCCTGTGCCGGTGGCGCCGTGTACTCCCCGGCGATCACCGACTTCATCTTCATGGTGCAGGGGACCTCGCACATGTTCATCACCGGCCCGGACGTCGTGAAGACGGTGACGGGCGAGGACGTCACGCTCGAGGAGCTCGGCGGCGCGATGAGCCACGCGACCAAGTCGGGGGTCGCCACGTTCGTCGCCGCCGACGAGAAGGCTTGCCTCGACGACGTTCGCTACCTTCTCTCGTTCCTCCCCTCCAACAACCTCGAAGAACCCCCTGACACGACGACGGGGGACGACCCCGAGCGCGAGACGCCCGAGCTCCTCGACCTCATGCCCGCGTCGCCCAACCAGCCATACGACATGAAGAAGGTCATCACGGCCGTCGTCGACGACGGGGAGTACCTCGAGGTCCACTCGAACTGGGCGATGTCGATCACCTGCGGCTTCGCGCGGATCGGGGGACGCGTGGTGGGCGTGGTCGGGAACCAGCCGGCGGTGCTCGCCGGCGTCTTGGACATCGACTCCTCCGAGAAGGCGGCGCGTTTCGTCCGGACGTGCGATGCGTTCAACATCCCGCTCGTCACGTTCGTGGACGTGCCGGGGTTCATGCCGGGAACCGACCAGGAGTACGGCGGCATCATCCGGCACGGCGCGAAGCTGCTGTACGCGTACTGCGAAGCGACGGTGCCGCGGGTCCAGATCATCACCCGCAAGGCCTACGGCGGCGCGTACGTGGTCATGAACTCGAAGTCGATCGGAGCGGACCTCGCGTACGCGTGGCCCTCCGCCGAGCTCGCCGTGATGGGGCCGCAGGGCGCCGTGGAGATCCTCTACCGGCGCGAGCTCGCAGCCGCGGCCGACCCCCCGAGCAGGCGTGCGGAGCTCGTCGAGGAGTACACCGAGCGGTACGCGACCCCCTACATCGCGGCCGAGCGCGGGTACGTCGACGACGTCATCTCGCCTGCCGACACGCGCAAGGTGCTCGCGCGCAGCCTGGCGATGCTCGCGTCCAAGCGCCGTGACCTGCCGCACCGCAAGCACGGCAACGTCCCGCTCTGAGCGGTGAGCGACCGCGCATCCGCACTGCGAGGGTCCTCGCCGGGGGCGTCCGCGCCGGCGAGGACCGGGCTGCGCCCCCGCCAACCCGTCGACCCGGCGGTGGTCGCACTTCTCGCCCAGGCGGTGCTCGAGCTCTGGCCACGACCTGAGGTCGGCGCCGCCGAGGAAGCCGAGCGGGCGGCGCGCGCCGAACGGGCCGCCCGAGCGTGGCGCTTCAGCGGGCGGTGGTGGACCCGCCCGGCGGCGTTGCGCCGGGACCGCCCGTGGGTGGCCTGAGCGCCGGGAGGACGACAGAGGCCCCGGTGGCCGCCGCGGCCGCGCCGACGGCGATCGCCCAGCCGGCGGGGCCGAGCGGCGTGCAGCCGAAGAACTGGCTGAGACCCGGCGTCTGCACCACCGCGAAGAGCGCAGCCGCGGAGAGCGCGCTCGCACCAAGCACGAGGGGGCTGTCCCGCCCGACGTAGGCCGTCTGGCCGAGCTGGGTGCCGACGAGCGCGGCGAGGGAGACGGTGCTCGCACGGCGTCCGCGCCCCGTGAGGCGCGCGGCCAGCCACGCCGCAGTGGCGCCCCCCGCGGTGGCGGCCGCCCGCAGCGCGATCTCTCCGGACAGCGCCGAGCCGAGCGAGCGGTCCGGTCCTTCGGCGAGGAGGTCCTTGGAGGTCGTGTGGCGCGGGGGCCGCACGGCGACCGCCATGGCGGGGACCATGTCGGTCATCAGGTTCACGAGGAGGAACTGGCGGGCGCCCAATGGCGACGCCCCGGTCACTGCGGTCGTCGCGAGGCTGAACCCCACTTCGCCGAGGTTCCCGCCGACGAGGATCGCGAGCGCGTCCCGTACCGCCGCCCACATCGCGCGCCCCTCCGCGATGGCGTCGAGGATGGTCTCCATGGCGTCGTCCACCACCACGAGGTCGGCCGCCTCGCGCGCCGGCGCGGTGCCCCGGCTGCCGAGCGCGATGCCGGTATGGGCGAGCCGGATGGCCGGCGCGTCGTTCGCGCCGTCCCCCGTCATCGCGACGACGCGTCCAGCGCGCTGGAAGGAGGCGACGATTCGGACCTTGTCCTTCGGGGTCACGCGCGCGAAGACCGAGACGTCCGGGATCACCGCGTCGAGCTCGTCGTCGGACATCTCCTCGAGGTCGGTGCCCGACACCACGCGGTGACCGTTCAGGATGCCCAGCTCCTTGGCGACGGCCGCGGCGGTGCGCGGATGGTCCCCGGTCGCCATCACGACGTCCACGCCCGCCTCGCGCAGGCTGGTCACGGCCGCGGCCGCGGTGGGACGGACGGAGTCAGCCAGACCCACGAAGCCGAGCAGCTCGAGATCCTGCACGCGGTCCTCGTCGAGCTCGGGCCGCGTCGACGCGTGCCGTTCTGCGACCGCGAGGACGCGCAGCCCCTCACCTGCCAGCCGCTCCACCTCGGCGTCCAGCTCCTGGCGGACGCCGGCCGACAGCTCGACGCGATCACCGTCGGGCCCACGCCAGGTCGAACAGCGCGGCAGGACGATCTCCGGAGCGCCCTTCACGCAGAGCTTCGTGCCGTTGGAGCACGTGCCGACCACCGCGTGGAAGCCGCGCGCGGGGTCGAAGGCCAGCTCGCCGAGCGCGGACCAACCGTCGCCGTCGCCGGTGCCCTCGTCCGCCACCACACCCGCCCGGGCCGCCCCCGCCACGACGGCGCGGTCGGTCGCGTGTGGCAGATCGGCGACGTCGTCGCCGGACTCGGGGCACGCCCGCAACGCGGCGGCGAGCACCGCGCGCCAGCGCGGCTCGAGCCCGTCGACAGGCCGGTCCTCGGAGCCGTCCGAGACGCGCTGCAGGTTGATCTCGCCGAGCGTCAGGGTGCCGGTCTTGTCGAAGCAGAGCGTGTCGACCCTTCCGAGTGCCTCGATGGTGCGCGGGTTGCGTACGAGCGCGCCGCGCGCGGCGAGACGGCGTGCCGCCGCCTGCTGGGCGGTCGTGGCGAGGAGCGGGAGCCCTTCGGGCACGGCGGCCACCGTCAGCCCGACTCCCGAGGAGACGGCGCGCCGGGGGCTGCGGCCGCGCAGGAGCCCGAGCGCGACGACTGCGCCGCCCGAGAGGACCGTGACGGGGAGCGTGGCGGAGGTGAGCCTCGTCAGCCTCGACTCGACGCCGCTCGGTGGCGGCTCGGGGGCGGACGCGAGGGTCCTCCCGGCCTCGGTGTCGTCGCCCACGGCGACGACCACACCGAGAACGGAGCCGCTCGACACCGTGGTCCCGTCGTAGAGCATCGAGGTGCGCTCTGCGAGGGGTGCGCCCCGCGTCGGCTCGGGCTGCTTGGTGACCGGCAGCGATTCGCCGGTGAGCGCCGACTCGTCGACCTCGCACCCCGAGGACCACAGCACCCGCAGGTCGGCGGGCACGACGTCGCCTGCGTCCAGCGCCACGACGTCGCCCGGGACGAGCGCGGCGCGCTCGACCTCCTCGTGGGCTCCGTCGCGCACGACTTGGACCACCCCGTCGCTCACCTGGGCGAGCCGGGCGATCGACACGTCGGCCCGGAGCCGCTGGGCCGCGCCGATCACCGCGTTGACCGCGGTCACCCCCGCCACCAGCCCTGCGTCGCTGACCGACCCGACCGCCGCCGAGAGCGCAGCGCCGGCGCCCAGGATCGGCGTGAGCGGGTTGGCGAGCTCGGCGCGCACCGCCGAGGCGGCCTTGGCGAGCGGCGTGGGCTCACGGCGGTCCTCGACGTGCCGCCCTGCCGCCTCCACGTCGCTCAGCCCGGCTTCCCGGCTGTCGAGGGCGGCGAGGACCGCCGCCCCATCCATCTCGTGCCACGGTCGGGCTGCTGCGGTCGCCGTGATCGGCTGGCGGCCCAGCGCGAGCGCCGCTGCGACGCCGTTCGCCTGGGCCACGAGCGCCGCCACGTTCATCGGCACCGACGCGCGGATCGCCGCCGTGGTCGCCGGTCCGGTCACGGTCAAGAGCGCGCTCGCGGCCGAGCCGCCGAGCGCCACGAGCGCGCTCTGCCGGCTCACGCGCCCTGCCGCCGCTGCCGCGCGGACGACGAGGCGCGCCTGTCCCAAGTCCGGACCGACCAGGATGTCCGCCGACCACGGCGGGGGCTCGGCGGGATCGGGATCGAGCACGCCGACGGCGCAGTCCGCAGCTTGGAGACCGGTAGCGGCGCCGCGGCCGGCCACGAGGAGGACGACGCGACCGTCCGCCTGGAGACGGCGGACCGACGAGGCGAGCCGCTCCCCGCCCGCGACCGCGCCGTCCGCCCCCACCTCAGAGGCGAGCGCGGCGCCCCCTCCGGCGACGAGGACGCGCGTCGCCTTCGTCCGGGCCTCGGCGACGAGCGCGGCGGCGTGCGGATCGAGCCCGGCGCCGTTCGGGCGGAGCAGGCCGGCCTCGAGGACGACCGTGTCGACGTGGTCGAGCCTGCCGAGGACCGTGCCGTCGAGAAGCACGATGTCGCGCCGTGCGAGCTCTCGCCCGAGCTGCGAGGCAAAGGCCTCGCGCCCGTGACGGGCCGCCTTCGGGAGGCTCGCGACCAGCATGGCGGCCGACCGGCGGGGGCTGCGCGTGAGGGCGAGGGAACCTGCGAATCCCGCCAGCGACGCCAGCGCCGCGCGGTCGGCGTACCGCTCCGCCGGGCCCGGCGGGAGAGGGACCGGACGCGGCGACTTGCGCACCGGTCCGGTCGCCTCGTCACACGGCGAGGCCGTCAGCCGGGGCTCGGCCCTCGCCCAGCAGTGGCGGCGCGCCTGCAGCTCGGCGATGACGTTCACCCGGTGGGTGATGTCGACGGTGAGCCCGAGGGGACCCTGGGAGATGGCCTGCGCGAACGCGTTGGCGAGCGCGAGGCCGAGCTCGGCCGTGCCGCGCCCGAGCCGGCGCTCGAGCGCGGTCTTGGCGCGCGGCTCGTTGTCGAGGAAGGTGATCACCGACGCCACCTCGGTCGGGAACGGCGTCAGCTGGAGCAGCCGCCCGAAGAAGCTCGCGCCGAGGGCGAGCGAGTCGGCCCCGAGGGCGATCGCGTTGCGTCGCAGCGGCTCGATGTCGCCCGGGTGCTCGGGCCGGTCGGCGGGGAAGCGCGCCTCGGTGCGCCGGTGGATCTGCTCGACGCCCTCGACGACGCCGACCAGGTCCCCGACCGTCGGTCCCGAGGCGGGGTCGAAGACGACCACGACCCTGCCGAGAACGGCGTTGACCTGCGCCCAGCGCACGCCCCTCAGCCGGGAGAGCCGGCGCTCCACGTCAGCGCAGAGCTCCTCGCAGCCGGGCTCGTCGATCCCGCGAACCTCGATGTGCGCATGGCCGCGGCGCGCCCAGACCCTCCGGCGCCACCGGCTCGGGCCGAGCCGCACGAGGATCTCTCCGGCCGAGGCGGCAGCGTCCTTCAGCGGACCGGCGCCGACGTCGCCCGTGGCCCCCGCAGCGGCGCGAGCGGCCCCCGTGGCGAGCCGGGCTCCGTTGGAGGCCACCCGGGCGCCGGTCGCCGCGACCCTGGCGCCGGTGCGTGCGCCGACGAACGCGAGGCCGAGGGTGGCGGCCATGGCGGTGCCGACGATCCCTCCTCCGCTTCCTCCGGCGGCCTCGGGCGGCGGCGGGGAAGGCGCGGGGCGTGAGCTCACTTTCTGGCCGGGTCCATCGTTGGGGGCGCGCTCGGCAGCCGGTCGAGGTCGCAGCGCATGTCAGCTTTCGATACCCAGCTCGAGACGGGCGTACCACCGGAGCGTGCAGACGCCCTGCACGATCTGAGCGCAGGCGACGAGCACGCCGGGCCGCCTCAGGAGCTCAACGCCGGTGGCGGCGGCGGGCGATCTCGACCAGCTCGGAGACGATCTGGTCGATCTGGAAGTCCTTCGGGGGGTAGACGGCGACGACGCCCTTGCCGCGGAGCACCTCGGCGTCGTCGGGGGGCACGATCCCGCCGACGACGACAGGTGCGTCGCACCCGGCCGCGCGCAGCCGGTCGAGCACCTCGGGGACGAGCTCGAGGTGCGATCCCGAGAGGACGGAGAGGCCGACGACGTCGACGTCCTCCTGGCAGGCCGCGGCCACGATCTCCTCGGGGGTGAGCCGGATGCCCTGATAGACGACCTCGAAGCCGGCGTCGCGCGCGGCGAGCGCGATCTGCTCGGCACCGTTCGAGTGGCCGTCGAGCCCGGGCTTTGCGACGAGGAGGCGGGGCGGCGCCCCCGTCGAGCGCACGAAGTCGCGGACCCTCTCTGCCGCGTCGGGAGGCGCGGCGTCGGCGTCGGCGCCCGGATGCTCCAGCGACACCGCCGCCCGCCCCCTCCCGGGCGCGCCCCCCCC
>DAIRCY010000004.1:24149-59892 GCA_036796435.1 Acidimicrobiales bacterium | reverse complement strand
GGGGGGGGGGGTCCCCGGGGGGGCCGCGCGGGCGGGCGGAGCCGGTGGCCACGACGGCCCCCGGCGCGAGCTCCTCCAGGGTGGCGCCGACGAGCGCGTCGCGCGGATCTGCCCTCTCGGGCACGGCCGCGAGGACGAGCCCCTCGGGCGTGCGCGGCGGGAGGTCCTTCGCCGAGTGGACCGCGACGTCGGCGCGGCCCTCGAGCACGGCGGCTTGCACCTCCTTCACGAAGACCCCCTGCCCCCCGATGCGGTCGAGGTCCTCGTCGTGGCGGCGGTCGCCCTCGGTCCGCACGATCACGAGCTCGGTGCGGGCCGCCGAGCCGAGAGACTGGATGAGCTGCGCCACGAGGTCGGCCTGCGCGACGGCAAGCGGCGAGCCCCGCGTCGCGAGGCGGAGCGGACGTGCCGGGGCAGGCACGCTCACAGATCGAACAGCGCGCGCAACGCCTCGACGAGCCGCTCCCCCTTGGACGTGCCCGAGGTCTCCCGGAGCACGACCGTCGGCTCGTGCAGCACCTTGGCGAGCACGGCCCTCGTCACTTCGTCCACCTCTTCGAAGACGCCCTCGCCGTGACCCGACAGGCGCGCGCGGTGGCGCGCGAGCTCGTTCGCCCGCACCTCTTCGAGCCGGGTGCGCAGCGCGCTCACGACCGGCGCGGCGCCCCGCTCGCGGCTCTGCGCCCGGAACCGCACGAGCTCGTCGGAGACGATCTGCGCCGCGCGCTCGGCCTCGACGCGGCGCTCGTCGATCGCCCGTGTGACCGCCGAGCGCAGGTCGTCCATGTCGAGAAGGGTGAGCCCATCGAGCGCGCCCGCGTCGGGGTCGACGTTGCGCGGCATGCCGAGGTCGACGACGAGGAGGCCGCCGGGCCGGGCCGCCGCCGTGCGCAGCCGCGCCGCGTCGAGGACGTGGCCGCCGGCTTCGACGGCGGTGAAGACGACGTCGGACTCGGCGACCACACCCGCGAGCTCGTCCAAGCCGGCCGTCGTGGCGCGGACGCCGGCGGGCGCGGCGCCGACGAGCTCCCGGGCCCGCTCGGCGCTGCGGTTGACCACCACGATCGACACGGGACGGCTCGCGTCGGGCAACCGGCCGATCGCGTGGACGATCCCCGAGCCCATCTCGCCCGCACCCACGATCGCGACCGCCGCGCCGGCGAGACCGCCGCTGCGCCGCATCGAGGCCAGCTCGATGGCGGCAAACGAGAAGGACGTGGTGCCGCGGGAGATCGCCGTCTCCGCACGCACCCGCTTCCCTGCCTGCACCGCGTTGCGGAACAGCTCCCCGAGGACCGGCCCGCTCGCACGTTCCTCCCTCGCCCGCTCCCAGGCACGCCGCACCTGGCCGAGCACCTCGGTCTCGCCCAGCACCGCCGACTCGAGCCCCGAGGCCACGGAGAAGAGGTGGACCGCGACGTCGTCGTCGAAGCGGACCGCTGCGTGCTCCTGGACGGACTCCGGATCGAGACCGGCGTGGGTGGCGAGGAGCTCGCAGACGCCGTCGACGGCGTCGTGGAACCGGTCGACCACCGCGTACACCTCGGTCCGCAGGCACGTGGAGAGAACCACCGCCTCCTGCACGTTCTCCGCCGCGCGGAGCGTGGAGAGCGTCTTCGCGAGGTCGGCGTCGCCGATGGTCACCCGCTCGAGCAGCTCGAGGGGCGCCTGCTGGTGCTCGATCCCTACGACGACGACGGACAACGGTGGACGAGCCTCCTCCCTGGGTCCTGCGCGCGGGCGCTGCGTGCGACGCCCGGACGGGGCCGCTCCCGCGCTCGCGGGGCACCCCCACGCTAGGGCCCGCCAGGGCCGACGCGCAGATCACGGCGTCCCGCGCCCAGGGGCGCGTCGGCGGCGCAGGTGCCGTCGGGCGGCCGGACGCCGGGCTCGACCCCGACGGGCGCGATCTCGGCGTCCTTGCGGGTGAGGAAGAAGCTCATCACCTGGAGCTCGATGGACAGGTCGACGTAGCGCACGAGGACGGAGGGCGGGACCGACAGCACCCGCGGCGCGAAGTTGAGGATCGACGACACTCCCGCCCCGACCAGCCCGTCGGCGACGGCCTGCGCGGCCGCCGCGGGCGTGGCGATCACCCCGATCGCGGGCTGCTCCCCCCCGCCGAGCTCCTCGACGTGGCGCACGGTGAGGCCTCCCGCGCGCGAGCCGACGATCGCTGGGTCGACGTCGTAGAGGCCGGCGACCCGGAACCCGTGGGAGGAGAAGCCGTCGGAGTTCGCCAGCGCCCGCCCGAGGTTGCCGATGCCGACGATCGCGATCGGCCAGTCACGGTCCGCGCCGAGGGCGCGCTCGATCTGCGCGGCGAGGAAGGCGGTGTCGTAGCCGGTGCCGCGGGTCCCGAAGGAGCCGAAGAGCGAGAAGTCCTTGCGCACCTTGGCCGCGTTGACCCTCGCCCGCGCCGCCAGCTCCTCCGAAGAGACGGTCGTCGCGCCCACGCGCAGCATCTCGGCAAGGATCCGCTGGTAGATCGGGAGACGGACGACCGTGGCCTCGGGGATCCGCCGCGGGCGCCCCTCCCGCTCGTCCGGCGGCGGTGGCGTCGGCATCGAGCGGCGAGCGTACGGCAGGCCTGCGCCGGTCACCAGCGGGGGGGATCGGCGCCGGTCATCGGCGCCGGTCACCAGAGCAGCTCGACCGGCGCTCCACTCGTGAGCCGCGCCATCTCGGCGGCGGACCCCTCGTTCAGGACGAGGGCGAGCCGACCGTTGGCATCGGCGAGCACGCCGAGCTCCCCGTGCGCCAGGTCGGCGAAGGCCCGGACGCGCCGGGCCGGGTGGTCGACGCCGTCGACGCGAACCGTGACCCCGTCCGCGCCGGGGGGCGGCCCCTCTCCTTCGGGCGCGTCGAGCTGGGCGTTGCCGAACTTGTCCACCCACACGACCGGTGCGCGCAGCACGCGGCGACCGCCCTCTCGGCGAGTCGAGACCTCGAGGGGCGGCAGGCGCACGAGCGACGCCGGGTCGACCTCGTCGCCGACGGCGCCGACGGCGTCGCCGGCGGACCCGGCCTCGGTCGCGAGCGCGGCGGCGGCCGGGGCGAACACGTCGCGCCCGTCGAAGGTCGCCGGAGCGTCCTCGGGCTTGCGCAGCTCGAGCACCGCCTCCACCCCGCCGCTCGCCTCGACCGCGGGCACGACGAGTCCGTTGTCCGGCGCGACGAACCAACGCCCGTCGGTGGCGCGGACGGCCACCCCGCGCCGGTGGCTCCCGACTCCGGGGTCGACGACGCCGAGCACCACGCCCGGACCGAGGTGGGGGACGGCCCGGGCGAGCGACTCGGCCCCGGCGCGGATGTCGAACGCCGGGATGCCGTGGGTGAGGTCGACGACCGCGACGTCCGGGACGAGGCGGAGGAGGACGGCGTGGACGACGCCCACGAACTCGTCCTGGAGCCCGTAGTCGGAGAGGAAGTAGACGACCGGGCGGGGCAGGCGGCCGGTCAACCGGCCTTGGTGAACCGGTCGGCGAGGTACCGGTCGAGGTCCTCGACGCGCACCCGGAACGAACGGCCGATCCGCACGGCCGGGAGCTCGCCCCCGTTGATCAGCCGGTAGACGGTCATGGTGGAGACGCGCAGGGAGGAGGCCACCTCCCCCACGGTCATGAAACGGCTCTGGCTCGCGTCGAGCGGCTGCGCCACCCAGGTGCCGGCGGCGGCCTCCGCCGCGCGCACCTCGCCATGGTGTCCGACTTCTCCTCCGGCACGGACTGTACCCAGCGCAGGCCAGGTGACGCCAGGGCGACGGGCGGGCGGCGCGACCAGGGCGTCCTCTGCGCGACGGGCGCCGGGGCGGCTCAGCGCGCGAGCGTGCGCGCCCGCTCGGTCGCGGCCAGCACCGCCTCGAGGAACGCGGAACGCACCCCTCGTGCCTCGAGCGCCCGGAGCCCCGCCGCGGTGGTGCCGCCGGGCGAGGTCACGTCGGCGCGGAGCGACGCCGCGGAGGCGCCGCTCTCTGCGATGAGGGTCGCCGCACCCTTCACCGTCTCGACGGCCAGGGTCGTGCTGAGCTCGCGGGACAGCCCGGCGAGCACACCCGCGTCGACGAGCGACTCGATGACCAAGAAGACGTAGGCCGGGCCCGACCCCGAGAGGCCGGTCACGACGTCGAGCTGGCGCTCGGGCACCCGCACGACCTTCCCGACCGCGCCGAGCAGCTCCTCTGCCCAGGCCAGGTCCGCCGCGGTCGCGTTGACGCCGCCTGCGATCGCGCTCACGCCTGCGCCGACCAGCGCCGGCGTGTTGGGCATCGCCCGCACGACCACCGCCCCGTCGGGGAGCACCGCCTCGAGGCGGGCGGCGGGCATCCCCGCCACGACGGACAGCACCCTTCGGATCCCCGCCGCGCCGAGTGCACGGCACGCCGACTCTGCAGCATCGGGCTTGACCGCCAGCACCGCGCCCCCGGCCGGCCCGGCGAGCCCTGCCGCGGCCGCCGCCGCGGGCGACTCGAGGACGGTGAGACCGGGATGCGCGGCCGACAGCTCGGCGCGGCGGCCTGCATCCGGCTCCACGACCGCGAGGTCGGCCTCCGCCCACCCCCCGCGGGTGAGGAGCCCGGTCACGAGCGCCCCGCCCATCCGCCCTCCTCCGGCGACGACGAGCGATGCGGCCATCCGAAGAACGTACCGCCCCGAGGAGCGGCCGCCCCTGCTCAAGCCCGACGGGGCCGGCGGCGGTAGACGGTCGGGTGGCCGAGGGTCATGGCCGTCGGGTAGTGGTCGTCGACGTAGACGATCGACGAGCCCGCGATCCGGTCGAGCTCCTCGTCGTCCACGAGGCCGGCGGGGACCCGCCCGACGAGGTAGACGGCGTCCTCGGGGCCGAGACAGAAGGCCATGCCGAACAGTTCCGCGTTGCGCCGCATGAGGTATTGGAGCACCTCTTCTTTGTTCGCCTCGGGGGCGGGCATGAACTGCGCCTCGTGGTGGAGGGTGCGCTGGCGCAGCGTGAGCCAGACCGTGATGTAGTCCTTCTCGTCGCCGCGGAAGCGCAGGTACCACCGGTGCGTGGCCGTCCGGTCGGTCACGTCCTGGTGCTCGGCGGCGACGAGGCCGAAGGCGCCCTCGGGCGAGCGCTCCCGCTCGATCCACGCGTCGACGCGTGCGACCGTCGCCGCGAGCTGCTCGCCGCCGGGCAGGTCGACGAGCGGCATGTCAGCGTCCCCGGATCAGGTGCACTCGACGAGCCTGGCGCAGAGGAGCTCGTCGTGGATCGCCCGCACGTTCGACGCCGCCTCGCGCCACGTGTAGCGCCGAGCGCGTAGCACCGCCGCGCAGCCCTGCCGCTCGGCGAGGAGCGGGTCGGACACGAGCGTGCGGACCCGCTCGGCGAAGGCGCCGGGGTCAGAGCCGTCGACGAGGTAGCCGGTGCGCCCGTCGTCGACGAGGGTGGTCAGCCCCCCGACCGCGGAGGCGATGACCGGCGTCCCGCAGGCGGCGGCCTCGAGGGCGACGAGGCCGAACGACTCCGATCGGCTCGGCACGAGGCAGACGTCGGCCGCGCGGTAGTAGGTGGAGAGCAGGTCGTGGGGCTGGGGCGGGACGAGCGTCACGCGGTCTTCGACCCCGAGCTCGCCGACGAGCCGCAGGAGCCGGGAGTGCTCGTCCACCCCGTGCGGGCCGCTCGGGCCCCCGACCACCACGAGGCGGAACGGCGCGCCCGGGGCGGCGTCTCCCTGCGCGCACAGCTCCGCAAGCGCTCGGACCGCGACGTCGATGCCCTTCAACGGCTGGATGCGGCCGACCGTGAGGAGCAGGGTGCCGTCGGGCGCGAGCCCGAGGGCGCGGCGCGCCTGCGGGCGGAACCCCGGGGCGAAGAAGGCGTGGTCGACGCCCGGTGGCACGACCGCGATGCGCGCCGGGTCGGCCCCGTAGAGCTGCACGATCTGCTCGGCCTCGACGCTGCAGGAGGCGAGCACGGCGTCGGAGCAGGCGATGATCGCCGCCTCGGCCTCGGCGCGCCGGTGCGGCATGTCGGCTTCCACCTCTTCGGGCACGAGCTCCGCCTTCACCCGGTCGAGCGTGTGGAAGGTGGAGACGAGCGGCAGGTCGAGCTCGTGCTTGATGGCGTGGCCCGCCAGTCCCGACAGCCAGTAGTTGGCGTGGACGGCCTCGAACGGCCCGGCCTCCTGGTCGACGAGCGGGAGCCCCGAGTCGCCGGCCATGAGCTCGAGCACGCGCCCGGTGAACTCCTCGACGAGACCTGGGAGGGCGGACTTTGCGAGCGGGGCCTGCGGGCCGGCGGGCACGTAATGGACCCGGAAGCCGGGCTCCACGTCGATCGCGGACGGGAGGGCGTCGTCGGAGCTGCGGGTGAAGACGTCGCAGGAGGCGCCGGTCCGCGCGAGCGCCGTCGCGAGCTCGCGGACGTAGACGTTCATCCCACCGCCGTCGCCGGTGCCAGGCTGGGCGAGCGGGGACGTGTGGAACGAGAGGATCGCGAGCCGGCGCATGCCGGCGCGAGCCTAGTTGGCGCCCCCTGAACGGCGACCTGGGCGGCTTTCGTCGCCGTCGGTGCCGGTGCCGGTCCCGCCCTCCCCGTGCCCGTCGTGCTCGTCGTGCCCGCCGTGCTCGTCCTCGTGGTCGTCGTGCTCCCGGCGGAACGAGAGGTAGATCTCGGCGAGCGCCTGCTTCTGGCCCTCCGTGAGATAGGGGTCGGCCCTGATGTGGCCGAGGAGGTCTGCGCCGCCGGCCGGCGGGTCGAGGATGCCGGCCTCGACGTAGAGCGTCTCGGCCGAGATCCGCAATGCCTTTGCGATCTGCTGGAGGATGTCGGCGGAAGGGCGGCGGAGGCCCCGCTCGATCTGGCTCAGGTAGGGGTTGGAGATGCCGGCGAGCTCGGAGAGCCGGCGCAGCGACAGCCGGGCACCGGCGCGCTGTTCGCGGATGAAAGACCCGAGGTCCCGCCAGCGCTCGACGGCGTCAGGTGCCACCGGAGGGCGCTACTCCGAGGTCGATGTGGTGAGGAGGAACGACAGGCCGGTGACATCGAGCACGCGCCGCACGATCCCTTGGGCGCCCCGCATCTCGAAGCCGTGGCCCCGCTCGACGATCTCGCTGCGGGCCGAGAGCAGGGCCGCGATGCCGCTCGAGTCGAGGAAGCGAAGCCCCGAGAGGTCGACGACGACCGTCGAGCCGGCGACCGAGGTCAAGGCGTCGCGCACCCGGTCGGCATTGGCGAGATCGAGCTGGCCGTGGAGCGCCACGACGTGCACGCCTTCCACGTCCACCACGTCGAACGCGAAATCGCCTGACACGACGCCCCTCCGTCACGGTCGATGACGACACCCATCTGCGCTGGTAGTGCTCGCCGCGACATTTCATCGTAACGGCACCGGGCGGGCGCTGTCGCCTGCTCGATGCAAACTTCTCTTGATCCGCCCGGCCCGCGCCGGGGGCGCGTACCGGTACAGGACCCGGCCCGAGATCTGCGCCCGGCCAACCGGCCCGAAGGTCCGGCTGTCGGTGCTCGCCGCCTCGTTGTCGCCGGCGACGCTGACGCCGTCCTGGGACACGGCGGCGACCCTTTTCACCAGCTGGCGCCGGTGTGTCCGCGGGTCGGGGAGCACCACGACGTCTCCTTCTCGGAGCGGCCAGCGGCGGGGGAGCCGGACAACGAGCAGCCGGTCCCCCGGTTCGAAGGCAGGCAGCATGCTGGTGCCTTCGATCACGATCCTCAGCGTCCAGCGTTGCGCCCCTAGGAGCACCGCCGCCCCGAACGCCGCGACCGCTGCGAGCCCTGCGGGCCCTGCGCGCTTGTGCCCGTCGCAGGGCCGGCTGGGTAGTGTGCACTCGACGGACACCCCCCCACTGTGCACGACCGGCCATCTGCGTGCCGGTCGAGAAGGAGCCCTCATGCGCATACTCGACCGAGTGCTGTCCACCGTCGACCGGATCCGCCCGCCGGACGTCGCCCACGCGCATTGCGACCTGCCCTGCGGCGTCTACGACCCCGCGCAGGCGCGGATCGAGGCCGAGTCGGTGAAGGCCATCTGCGAGAAGCACAACGCCTCGGACGACCACGACTTCCGCCAGCGCGCCATCCAGATCAAGGAGGAGCGGGCGGACCTCGTCAAGCACCACCTCTGGGTGCTGTGGACGGACTACTTCAAGCCGGAGCACCTCGAGAAGTACCCGCAGCTCCACGAGCTGTTCTGGAAGGCGACCAAGACGGCAGGTGAGTCGAAGAAGACGACCGACGTCGCGGTGGGACAGCGGCTGCTCGACCAGATCGCCGAGATCACAAAGATCTTCTGGGAGACGAAGAAGGGCTAGAGCCCTCTGGACGCCGCCGTCGCTCGGTGCGCGGCGCAGCGCGTGGCGACGGGCTCCTCTTCGAGGAGGCCGTCTTCGACGGGGGCGCCGCAGGCTTCACACGTGCCGTAGCTGCCGGTGTCGAGCGAGGCGAGCGCGCGGTCCACGCCGTCGAGCAGCTGCTCGGCCGACCGGAGAAGGGCCCGGTACTCGTCGACCGCGGCCGCGCGTGCCGCGTCGTCTGTGTCCGCGGGCGCGGTGTCGAGCCCATCTTCCAGGTCCCGTTCGTCGCCCGGAGATGACGTCTCCACAAACGCGGAGGCTAGTTCGGGAGCGCCCGGACCCCGCGTCAATCCGTCCGGCGCGTCCGGCCGCCGCGTCCGTAGGCTGTCGGTGATGGCAGGGACCCGGCTCCGGACACCGCACCCGCAGGACCGGCAGCCCGTAGCAGCCGGGCCGGCCGCCGGCACGAGGCCGCTGCTACAGGTCGTGGGAGCGGGTCTCGGCGTCCCGTGCGTCGACGGCGTGGACCGGCCTTACGTGGACCTCGACTGCGCGGCCTCCACGCCCGCCTCGGTCACGGTCGCCGCAACGATCGACGACTTCTTGCCGCGCTACTCGAGCGTGCACCGGGGCGCGGGATACAAGTCCCGCGCATCCACCGCCGCGTACGAAGCGGCCCGCGAGCGCACGCTCGCTTTCGCCGGGGGCGGGGGCGCCACGGACACCGCGATCATCTGTCGGAACACCACGGAGGCGATCAACCACCTCGCCTATCGGCTCCGTCTCGATCACGACGACGTCGTGCTCACCACGGTCGTCGAGCATCACGCGAACCTCCTTCCCTGGGCTCGTTATGCGCGCCGCCGGTATGTCGAGTGCGGAGCGAACGGCACCTTCGACGTGGACGACGTCGTCGCGCAGCTCGAGGCGACCCCGGTCCCCAAGGTGCTCGCAGTCACCGGCGCGTCGAACGTGACGGGCTGGCTTCCCCCGGTCGAGGAGATCTGCGAGGCGGCGCACGACAGGGGCGTAACCGTCGTCCTCGACGCCGCGCAGCTCGCACCGCACCGGCCCGTGCCCGCTCGTGACGGCGCGGGCCGGTCGCCGGACTTCGTCGCGTGGAGCGGCCACAAGATGTACGCGCCCTTCGGCGCGGGGGCGCTCGTCGGGCCGGCTGGCGCATTCGCCGACGGCGAGCCTTTCCTCGCAGGCGGAGGCGCGGTCGAGCTCGTGGACCTCGACGAAGTGCTGTGGACGGGCCCGCCCGAGCGCGAGGAGGCCGGCTCGCCGAACGTGCTCGGCGCCGTGGCTCTCGGTGCGGCGACCGAGGAGCTGTCGCAGATCGGGTGGGACGCGATCCACCGCCACGAGGCGGCGCTCGCCGCAAGGCTCCGCGGCGGCCTCGACGCGATGGGCAAGGTCCGGCTGCTCGGGCCGCCGGTGGGCACGGAGACCCTGGCCGTCGCGACGTTCACCGTCGAGGGCATGCATCACGGGCTCGTCGCCGCCCGTCTCGCAGCCGAATTCGGCATCGGGGTGCGACACGGCTGCTTCTGCGCCCACCCCTACCTGATCCGGCTCCTCGATCTCGGGTGCGACGGCATATCGGCTGCAAGGAGCCAGGTGCTGCGCGGCGACCGCCGTCACATCCCAGGCGCGGTCCGGGCCAGCGCAGGACTCGCGACGACCCTGTCGGACGTGGACGCGCTGCTCGACGCGTTGGAGGTACTGACGTCGGGGGCCGAGCCGCCGATCGACTACGTCCAGGACCAGGCGTCGGGGGACTTCTTCCCCGCGCGCGGCGAGACCGGCTGGTGGAGCGCGCCCTCCGGCGTGAGCGGCGGCTGCGCGCAGGGGTAGGTCAGGCCGACCGCCGCGCGCGACCAGCCGGCCGCCTCGGGGCCACGGCTGGCTGCACGATCGTCGGCGTGTCTGTCACGAGGACGCCCGCTGTGTCGGCGGATTCCGCCTTGCCCGGTCGGACGCCCTGCGGGTCGGTGACCAGCGCCGGCACCACCCTCGTGAGGTCCCCCTGTGTGTCGTCGACCTGTGTGTCGTCGACCCAGTCGATGCCGCGCTCGTCGTCCCCGCCGGCCTGGTCGTCGCCAGCCTGTCGAGCACCTGCTCGTCGCCCCCGGCCGCGACGTCTGACGGGTGGGCGGGCTCTTCGGCGCTCTCGGCGCTCTCGGCGCCCTCGAGCGGGGGCAGCGGCTCGTCGACGACAACCGCGAGCCGTCGTTGGAGTTCCAGGAGCGACTCGACGGCCGCCGCCCGCGCGGCGTGCAACCGGTCGATGCTCGCCTCCATCGTCTCCTGCTCGCGCCTCGCATCGCGCACGATCTGCTCGGCCTCGTCACGCGCCGCCGCGACGACGCGCTCGGCCTCCTCGGTTGCGGAGGCCCGCCGCTCGCGCGCCTCGCGTTCGGCCTCCGCCCGCAGCTCCTGGGCGGCCTGGAGCGCCGACTCCATCACCTGGCTCATGCGTTCGCTGAAGGCGCTCATCGATTGTGGTGCGGGCAGTCCCGCTCGCTCCTCGAGCATCGCCACGGTGGTCCGGAGCTCGGTCACCTCCCGGGCGAGCGATTCGCGCGCCCGCTCCGCCGCGGTCGCCCTGTTCTCCGCGTCGGCCAGCCACTCCACCACCCGTCCCAGGTAGGCGTCGACCTGGCTCCGGTCGTACCCGCGTACGGAGATGCCGAAGTCCTGTCGGGTGATGTGGTCCGGCGGCGTCGTCATGCGCTCCACCTCTCTCGTCCGCACCGATCTCTTCCCCGCCGAAGGTGATTCCTACCGCCCTCCCGGCCGGAGTGCCACGGATCTCGGCGGCTCCGCTACCGAGAGTCGAGCGCCTCCACGGTGCGGCTCACGATCCAGGCGTGCTTCCCCACCTGACGGCCCCGGGTGAAGCCGAGCTCGCAGAAGAGCTCGACCGTGCCGCTGAAGAGGAACCGGTCCTGGGCCGAGCGGCCCTCGGTGGTCTCAGAGATGGCCTCGACCAGCCCGCCCCCGGCCGCGGCGACCTGGGAGAGGGCACCCACGAGCGCCGCCCGGGCGATCCCCTGCCCTCGGTGCCGCTTGTCCACGAAGATGCAGGCGATGCGCCACCTGGCTTGTGGCGGCGGGTCCTTGCGGTACTCGCGTGCATGTCTCAGGTCGAGCTCGGAAGGGCTCCCGTACTGGCACCACCCCTGCGCACGGCCCTCGTCGTCGAAGACGAGCGCGGCGTGGGCGCGGCCCGTCCGCACCAGCTCCTCCTTCAGCGTCCGGGGGTCGCTCACGCCGCGTTGATAGGCGGTGTGGTAGGCGATGCACCAGCAGCCGCCGTAGATGCCGTTGTTGCGTTCCACGAGCTCGCTGAAGGCGTCCCACGTCGACGCGTCGAGCGAGCCGATCCGGTACGGCGCGGTCGGGGTCACTCCCATCGGCCCGACTGTACGACTCGACCGCCGGTAGCGTGATGCGCGTGGCTGACTCGCGGCGGGTGCAGAGCGGATCGCCGTTCGAACAGGAGTACGGGTTCTGCCGCGCGCTGCGCGTGGGTTCTCACGCTTTCGTCGCCGGCACTGCACCGATCTGGCCCGACGGCAGGGTCGACCCGGACGCAGGGGTCCAGATGCGCCGGTGCATCGAGATCGTGCACGCCGCGCTCACCGAGCTCGGCGCGACGCTCGAGAACGTCGTGCGGACGCGGATGTTCATCGTCGATCCCGCCGATGCGCACGCGGTGGGCGCCGTCCACGGAGAGCTCTTCGCCGCCAGACCTCCCGTCGCCACGATGGTGGTCGTGGCGGGTCTCCTCGACCCGCGCTGGCGGATCGAGTTGGAGGTGGACGCGATGATCTCGGATCTCTGACGAGGCGATCGGATGACCGGCGCAGGATGTGGGCGTGCTCGCGGCTCGATGCGTCGTCCTCGTGCGCACGGGCCCGCTGGTTCCCCCGCGTTATCTTGCAGACCGCGGGCCGCTAGCTCATCGGGTAGAGCAGGGGACTTTTAATCCCAAGGTGCCGGGATCGAGACCCGGGCGGCCCACCTGGTCAGGGGCACGTTCTGGCATTGTCGCACCCTCCCGATAGGCTCTGGGCCAACAGGCGGGCCAACACTGTTGGCCCGTTCCGTGGAGAAGCCCGCCCCGCCCTCCGCTCGGCGGCTTCGCCGCCGGCGTCGGCGGTGCGGCAGACAGCGCGTGTGGCCATCGGTCCCGTCGCACAGGCTCTGCGGGGTGCCGCCGACCGAATCCACTTATGCCCGGTCTGGCCACGACATAGTGGGGCGCGGTTGTCGCGTGTTAGGTGACGGGAAACCTCTGTGGCTACGCGTCCTCTCTCGGCCGGATAGTGGACCCGTCGATTTGCACGGTGACGGGCTCGATGCCGTAGGTGGGCCACTCGACGCTCAGGCGGACCTCTCCGGCCGGCGGGAGGGGCATCACCCACAACCACAGCGTGTCGTCACCGTACCCCCGGCGCCCGAAAGTGGTGATCGTGACCGGTCCCTCCCGGTCGTCACGTTCGACATCATCGAGGAGCTCCTCACGCCCGTCCGCGAAGCGCACATGGACTTGGAGTCCGGCGAAGGGATTGGGACGCCGAGCGCCAGGTCCACGCCAGTCGGAAGTCGGTGAGGGGCCAAGGCCGTGGCGCCGAAGCTCGATCTCGAAGCCGTCGCGATAGGGAATCACCCGCTCGCAGATGAGCGACGCGTCCTCGCCCCGCCACAGCACCAGAGGCTCGTGGAGCACCGAGGGAGGCGGCACAAACTCTTTGGGTTTGTACTCGATCCGCACCTCCTCGGCATCGGCGCCCGAGACGAGCGCCTCCTCGGTGAGGACGGCCATTCGCTCGGCGTCTTGGGCAAGCGACGCGGAGCAGAGCAGGACACCGGGTACGAAAAGGGCTGACCAGTCGCCCTGCACAGCAAGCAGGAAGACCGCGGCGCGAACGAGAGGAGAAGGACCTCGTGAGCGCTCGGCGACCCGCTCGGCGATCTCGTCGATCGGCACGTTCCCCCATCCTCTCGTCAGGGGGCCACGCTCCACGAAGAGCCGCTTTCGATCGGCCGCCCAACGCACCGCATCGTCACGGATCTCCCTTGCGGCGTCGCGGAGATCGGGCCACGAGGCGAGCGCATCCAACGCCGGCCAGTCGAAGAGGCGGTCGCGGACAGCACTCATCGCCTCAGACGCGTCTACGCCCTCGGGAAGCCGCAGCATCCGAAGGGCCTTCGCACCCTCGAGCCTCACGATCTCCTCCCACCACGACAACCACTGGCCACCCGCACGAAGGCGCCGCTCGAAATCCATGTCGCCTGAGTGGTCGACCACCCGGCCGTCGACCGGAGTCGGAACGATCGTGCTCTCGGGGACCTGGAGGCTAAAGGCGTCGCGGACATAAAGGGCGACATGCATCACCTGAGAGATGTTGATCGACGCACTCCAGGATTCCGCACCTGCTCGATGCACGCTATTTGCCCTCGACGATCACGCTGCCCGCTGGAACTGTCGGAGGCACTGTCCCCGTTGCGGGCAGCGGCGGTGTTTCTGTCTTGGCGCGGGCCTGAAGAATCTTGATCGCCAAGTGAGCTGGGACGGTCACTGACCTCTCGCCTCTTGGGAACTGCGCACGTGCTCGTGTTGGCCCGCCGACGCGACGATCCGTCCACCACTGAACCCGGAGCGCAGTGCCGACGAGGTCACGCTCACGAAGCACCGTTCAATGTGACTTTGCTCCACGTGGCGCCACCGTCGTCGGTTCGCAACAAGGTTCGACCGAATGTGTCCGACAGCATCACCCCGTCCTGTTGGTTGAAGAACGTGAGGGCCGTATTTCCGGGTGTCCCCCCAACCCGGATCCACGTGTCACCGCCGTTCGTCGTCGAGTAGATGGGGCTGCGGGGGCCCGTGAGATAGACGGCTGTCGGACCAGTCGAGACGAGTGTTCCGACGTAGCCCAAGATGAGCGACTTGGCAGTGCACTCACCCCTGAGGATCGTGGTTGTGCACGGACCGGCAGACGACCGGGTGGCACCTCCGTTGGTCGAGACCACGACCGACTTCAGTTGGCTGCCAGCTGCAGGCTGCGCAGCGCACATGGCGAAAAGCTTGCTTGTCGGGGCAGCAGCCATGACCACGTCACCGGCGTCGATCGGGCAGGCCAGGGTGTGCTGCACCCAGGAGCGGCCACCGTCTGAGGTGAACCACATGGGGACAGTGTCGGGCTCGCCGAAGGCGTTGCTGTGCGGCGCTGTCAGGACGTACGCAGTGGTGGGACTCGTCCGCACGAGCTCAGGCTCGGTGGTCGTCGAAAGGATCGGTGGTTGGACGGGGCTCTGGTGCCAGCTCGTGCCGCCGTCTGTCGACTCCATCAGCACGACCCAGCAGCTCGGTGTCTTGCACTGCCCGACGAACATCCAGACCGAAGAACCGGCGGCTTCGACGTCGAGCACCCGCCCAGGCTCGGGGACCGCCTGCCAGGTGGTTCCGCCGTCGTGGGTCGCATACAGCACGTTGCCGTAGACGAGAGCGTCCCCGCCGTTGTCGGCGGCCAGATGCACGCTGGCTGTGAGGCCCTGTGTGAACTCCGAGCACGGTGCGACCGGAACCGGTGCGCCGAGCGTGGCACCGCCGTCGGTCGTCTTCTCGACGGCGATCTCGCACGCGTTGCCGCTCGTCGCACTCGCGAGCACGTAGCCATATGTGAGATTCACGAACGCCACGGTGATCATGTGGAGAGTGACGCCCGAGGGGATCGGGTCGAGGGCCGGCGCCTTGACCGCTGTCCCCGTCGTCGTCGGCCTCGAAACAGATGTCGGAGCCGGCTGGAACTTGACGCTCGGGCAACCGCCGTCGCCGCTGAAGATGGTCACGACTGAACCTTTCGCGACGCTGGCCCCAGCGGCTGGACGCTGCTCGACGACTGTCCCTCCGCGATGGGCATCCCGACACTCCGGCTTGAGGTGAGCCAACTCGATCCGATAGGCAGCCTTGAGGGCAGGGAGACCGAGCACGTTTGGGACCGCGACCTCTCGGGGCGCGATGGGATTGCTCATCGCCGTCCCGCCCGCCACCGCACCCGCGACAGCCACCGGCGCCAGAAGAAGCGGAGCGACAGTGCGGAGCTTCACGACCCCTCGATCACGCTGACGATCGCCCTTAGGGCGGCGACCTCCAGACGGAGCGCACGGCGGCCACTGCGGGTAATGGAGACCCAGGTCCGAGGTCGGCGCCCGTCACTCAGCTTTTCGACCGAGACGAAGCCAGCGTCCTCGAGGACTCTCAGGTGCTGGAAGAGGTTCCCGCCGGTCAGCCCGAGCGCGTCTTTCAGGTAGTTGAACTCCGCCCGACGGGCCTCGTGGACGATGGTGAGGATGCCGAGGCGCACGCGCTGGTGAACGACGTCGTCGAGGTGCTTCGTCGGGTCGTAGGGGGGGCTCTCCGCCGGCTCGATGTCCGCCTCGGCGGTCTTCATCGCATCGGCGCCGTCTCGTGCGCGCGGAAGGCGAGCCGCCGGCCCTTCAAGGCGAAGAACACCAACCCGCCGACGACGAGGTAGGCACCGGGAACCACGAGATTGGGCAGTGCGCCGTTGCCCATGAATGGCGCACCGATGCCGAGGCGGAAGAAGACGTTCACAATTGTGTAGAGACACGACAAAAGGGCGAGCCCGAAGAACCCGAGGACAAAGGCGACGAAGGGGCGGCTCCGCTCGAGGCCCGAGAGCACGAGGAGGCCAACCGCAATCACGACAAGGACCGAGGTGCCCCGGATCCAGAAGTCTCTCGGCCCGGCTCCCCACGCGCTGTTCACCCACATGGCGAGCCCGAGGAGCACGAGGCCGACCACGACTGCCGGCCACAGCCGTCCCTGGACGCCGTTGCGCCTCGCCCGCAGGTGGTAGGAGGCGACGACGGTCGCAAAGCCGACGGCGATGCCGAGCGCCCAGTACATGGTCGACCAACGAGCGAGCGGCGAGGCGGGCCAGCCCTCGAAGGCTCGCCCGAAGAGGGTGGCGCGCCCCAGACCTGGGGGTGTCGACCGAACGTAGAAGGGGATCGACCCGAGGATCACGACGCCGAAGACGACGGAAGCGAACCAATGGCCGTTGCGGTACAGGCGGGGCCGGGGCCGGACCCGCTCGACGACGTCCAGGGCTGCGCTCGCGTCAGCAGCCATCGACATCAGTTTGGTTCACAAACTAACTTGGGTCAAGGGTTCCCAACCCTCCGCTCTGGAGGTGAGCGCGTGGAGAGACGGTTCTTCCTGCCGCTTCGTCGGTGCGCGCCGGTGATGGCCGCCATTGTCTGTGCGATGGCGATCGCCGGGTTCGCGAGCACCCCTAGTCCTCTCCGAAGGCCCCCGCCAAGTCGACGACGACAGGCACCCCCACGACTGCGCCCACACCATCGACCACTGCGCCCCGCGTCGGCTTCTCACCGCCTTGGGTGCGCCGTCCTCCCTAAGGTCTTGGCCACGGCCGGTCCGGCTCGGCAGGCCCCCACCCCGCGATCAGTAGCTTGATCCGGTGTGCCGCTGCCTCATCAACTGGGACTACGGGTCATCCGGGATCTGGCTGCTCCCCAGCGAGCCGAACGCCTACCAGCCGTCACTCGTGCTCTCCCCCGCCCTCCGCGAGGACCTGAAGCGATGGAACGAGTGGGCTGAGCGGCTCTTCAACGGCCGAGTGATCGAGCCAGAGGAAGAGCAAGTGACCGGCTGGCAAGCCATGAAGCTCGATCTCGCCGAGCGGGCACAAGATGAGCTCGGTGAGGAGTGGGAGGTCCTCTACCAAGACGCGGGTGCGTGGACCTGGGTGCGCCGACCGAACCGCGACCGCTCGTAGAGCCATGGACAGCACGAGTGCAGGCGAAAGTGAACCATCCCAAGTCGTCCTCGAAGGATGTGAACCTGACGGGACCACGTGGGCGGTCGACGCCCAGCCAGATCCCACCAGTGTCGACCGGCTCTACACCTTCGTGCCCCGGACCGCCGTCGACGGGCGATCGGCGCGATCGGGGATGGGGGGACCGAAGGCCTACGGCGATGCCGTCGCGAACGTCTGGGCTGGCAGGAGCGACCGGCACTCCACCGTTCATTCTGATTCGTGGGGTTCCTTCGATCGAACGGGCCGCGGTTCTCACGAATGCAGGCAAGTGAGCCTCCCCAGGGAGTGCCAAAGGAGTGCACGTGGGACAGTAGTGAGGACGAACGCCGCGCGCGCGGCCTTGCCCCTTGCTTTCGGTGCCGCGCTCTTGGTCGCATCCGCAGCGCCTGCGGGCGCGCAGAGCGCTCATCACGCGAGGCCCGTGACTACTTCTAAACACGCGGCCGCCCTCACGGGTATCGCCTGCACCTCACCAAACAGATGCATGGCGGTGGGCGACTACTACTCCGAACGTCCCTTGCGCCGCGGGACGCTCGTGTTTCGCTGGAACGGGAGGGCATGGCAGCGAGAGCAGGCGCCTCTGATCGGTCCTCTGGGATTGATCGGGGTCGCCGTGAGTTGCCCGACGGCTCGACACTGCGTCGCCGTCTCGACGTCGGGCGCCCTGGCGTGGAACGGCACGCGCTGGAAGAGGCTACGAGGCGTCACCGGGAGTGCCGTGTCGTGCCCGTCGGCCAGGTTCTGTGCCGTGGTGGGGACGCAAGGTCTTGGCTTGTTCTCCTCGATCTGGAGGGGCGGCAAGTGGACGAGGGAGCGAGTGCTCCCCCCGGCCCCGCCGACACCGATCGGGAGCATCACCTTGGCAGGGGTGGCCCGCACCTCTCAAGACTTCTGCCTCGCCGTCGGGGACTACAGCTACCCTGCCGAGGCGCAGCCGTCTGCAAGCCACCGGGACGTGGCGCTGGCCGAGTTGTGGAACGGGGACACCTGGCGGCTCGTCCCTCCAGCCGCCCCCACCGCCTTGGCGGTGCTGAGAGCGGTGTCGTGTCGGTCCCCCCACTTCTGCGTCGCGGTCGGGACACAAGGTGCACGGTCGACCCTCGTAGAACGCTGGACCGGAAAGGATTGGCAACTCCAGGCGAGTCCCAATCCGAGTGCCGTGGGCTACAGCGTGCTCGACGCAGTGGCCTGCCCGAGCACGCGCACCTGCGAAGCCGTCGGAACCTACAACGGCGGGTCCCTCGTCGCCGAGTCCTGGAAGAAGGACCGTTGGGCCCTCCAACGTGTGCGCACTCCACGACCCGCGAGCGGCTCTCTGGCCCTCTCGTGCCCCTCGACCAGGGCATGCGTCCTCGTCGGGGCGGTTGGCGGACTTCCAATGTCCCAAACCTGGGACGGGAGGCGATGGATCGTCCGGTCTACGCCCCGTCCGCCGAGTTAGCCATACCTACCGCATGCCCCCGAACGTCGGCCTGCCTGAGACAACGGGGTGCTGAATACCGTCGGTTCCTCGCGTTGTCCAGAGGGATGTAGGCGCGCCGCGAGAGTGGGTAGGGCGCGCTTCAGGACGACCAGTCGGTGACAGCTGACAGCGACCTATGGGGAGGACTTCACGATGTGGACGTGCACACCCACGCGCCCACCCACATGGTGGATCACGGGTGGGATCAAGAAGTACATGCGGTGGACGACTGGCTCACTGCGCGCGAAGGCGACTACCAAGCCGGCGACCAACGCGACGGTTCCGAGCAGTAGGCCGATCTTCAGCCACAAGCGCACAGGCCCGCGAGCGACTTACCGGACTGTCTCGTACATGACGAGGACTGTGGACTTGACCTGTCTTGCACGCACGAAAAGGCGCGTCGGCTGGCTCCAATGCCTCCCGCCACTGACCTGCTCGCTCCGACCCTCGACGATGTAGGCGCCAGGAGGTAGGACGGCCTTCCAGTGGCCACGGGTGGCCGTGGTCTTGTAGGTCCTCCGGCCGTGGTCGGTGACGAACCGAATCGTTCCGGAGAGCTTCATGTCGTGGAGCCCCATGGGAACAGCAGCGACGAAGGTGCCTCTGACCGTGGCCTTGTGTTCGTCCACCAGCCTGACCTGCGGCGGAGGCGAGCTGGGCCGCGTTCCTGACTGGCGGTTGTCGCAATGATCGTCCCGCAAGCCAGACACGGAGCCCGTCGTGGAGCTCAGCGTGACCGTCAGGCACTGCGAGTGCCGTGCTGTGGTCCCGACGCACTGTGTGGAGCTGCCCGCACACCTCACCAAGAACACGGATCTGGTCTTGCCGATGATGGTCACCGAGCCCCGCACGTCCCCCTGCCGCGGGCCTTCAGCGGTCCCCAGGAGAGCCGCCGCCCCAGCGAGGCAGACCAGCATGGCGAGAAGCACCATGCCCAGACGCGAGCGCACGGCTCCCAGCGTACGTCCTTCGCGATCGGCACAATGGGCAGGCAGCCGTATCGGGCGCCCTGGTCAGCGGGTGCGGTCGAGGTGGCCGGAGGCGACCACCAGCCAGCGGAGCCAGCGGCGCTCTCGCGTCCCATACCGGCTGTCCCGGAAGGTCGACCATCGACGCCGGCAGACCTGCCGGGAACCGCCGGGTAGTCGCACGCTATCCCGCGGCGGCATCTATGCGCGTCCGCGGCTCGGAATAGTGGGACGCGCGATCTGCGCAGTATGGGATACCGGCAGTGCACCGCCACAACGGCTCAATCGCGCTGAAAGCCTCGGTGGTCGGTCGTAGAGTGCGCACCGGTGGGATATCGTGCAGCCACCTTCGCCGTGTCAGGGCTCGTTGCGGCCGCGGCACTCGGGGCGACGTTGACTGCCGCGCAACCAAGTGCCTTGCCCGCGAGACACGTCGCGAATTTCCGGGTGACGGTCCTTCATCCGCTCCTCCCCACAGACGGCAAGACCGACCGCATCGCCCTCGACATCACCAACACCGGAGGAGCTGCGGGATGGCCCAAGTGCAAGGTGGTGGCGACAGCCACGGGTCCCCATCGGGGCGCCATCAGCTACTGGTCCACCTCGAAGGTCCGACCGGGAGAGATGGTGCACACGGACGTCAGGCTCACGATCGTCAACGGCGGCGTTCGCTTCCTCTCCTACAAGGACCTCGAGGCCAGGTGCCGCGCCGCCTCGGGCCCCGGGCCGACTCCGCCGCCGAAGCCGCAGGTCGTTGTCCCTGCGGTCACGCCCACCGCGCTCCCGGCATCAGACGTCGGGAGCCTCGAGATGTTCAGCGCGACCGACGGCGTCGCCGTCGCAGGAGTCGAGCAACCGAGCGACCTTGCCGGGCCTGCCTACCTGGTCTCGACGTCCGACGGCGGTGCTACGTGGTCGGTCACCGGGACCTTGCCGCTGCGTCTTACGAGGTTCGATCTCGTGACACTTGATCTCGCCTTCGAAAACCAGCGGAGCGGCTACCTCGAGGTGCCCGACCAGGCAGCGCACCACGACGTCGTGTACTTCACCTCCGACGGCGGGAGCACGTGGCAGACGGTGTCGCTGACAGGTGACCCAACGTCCATCTCTCTCGATGCGCGCATCCTTTGGATGGTCACGTTCGTCTGTGCCACGCCGACACTCACCCCGGGGAACTGCCCAAGCAAGCTCCTCGAGTTCCCCTTTGGCAGTCTCGGTCCGACTGCGGTGGCGTCGGTTCCGGCGGAGCCGCCCGCCGAGTTCCCCGAGGCGACGTTGCTCGGGCGTCTCGGGCCGACAGCGGGTGTCTTCTCCGTGGGCGGGACGACAGCGGGGCACCATGCGATCGTTCTCACGACCGACGCCGGACGGAGCTGGCAACCGATCGGCAATCCGTGCACAACCATGTCCGTCACGGGGCTCGGCGTTCTCGGGCCGGGTCACTGGCTCCTCCACTGTGAGCAGGCGGGGGGCATGAGCAACTACTCGGTGCGGCTCTACGCCACCGACGACGGAGGGGCGAGTTGGCAGCTCGTCGCAGAACACAACATCACACCGAGCCTTCCCGACATCGGAGACCCGGCGAGCGGAGGCACATTCACCGTCAGTGGGAACGGGCAGACGCTCTGGATGCACAACCCGGTCGCCGGACTCCTCTCGAGTCAAGACGGCGGTTTGGAGTGGCACCTGGCGGTGACAATCGCCACAGCACCCGCCCGGCTTGCGACCGCGGGGGCAAGCGACGCCTGGCTCGCCGTACCCTGGACGGGTCTGTACTTCACGACAAACGGAACGACGTGGCGTTTGTTGCAGTGAGGGACCCTACGCCAAGCCGGGTCATCCCGGAACGCTGGGCCGGGAAGAAGGCCGCTCCTCGGGAGTGAATCCGCGACGATGTCGTGAGAGTCGCACCCTGCGGGCTATCCCCGAACGTCCACTGCCGAGACCGCAGATCCCATCCCCTGCCGGGTACCGGTGAGGCTTTTCTCAGCGTGTCGGTATTGCAGGTAGTGCCAACAGCGTGTTGGAGACGATCGATGACTCGGAGCGCAACTGAGCCTTGGAGTAGCCACCGCCAGTTACCGCAGTTGGGATGTCGTAGCTCGCGACCAGGTTGGCGGCATCGAGACATACGAGCGCGACGGGATTCGCCGGTTTCCCAAAAGCGAGGCACGAAGTCTTGCGTGAGTCCACCTCTCGAACGACGAGGTAGGCAGGCTGTGGCGAGACGTGCGCGCCGGCTTCCTTTCCTGAGTACTCGACGATTGCGTTCTGAAGCCCGAGGATGAAGGCTGCCGGCGGGTAAGGGCCGAGTAGCTCCGCATTCCCGCCCATCCCTGCTGCCGAGAAGTTGCTGCAGTTCCACGGTGAAAACGCCGCTGTGCGCTGACAGAAGTACCGGCCTGGTTGCGCTCCGATCGGGTTACCGAAGACCGACGAGGTAGTTCCGCTGCCGTGGATGTCGATGACAGAAGGAGTAGAGAAGTATGCCCAGTGCGTTTTGGAGAGCTGGGTCACGACGACGGATCCACGGACCGACTTCGGCCCCGTCCCGTACTGGACGCTGTACCTCAGCAGCAACTGCCCGGCAAACCCCTTCTCGGCCCGGGCGAGGAACGCAGCGACATCGCCCGGCGAAGCGATCGTCGGGCCATGGCCGGCTTTCGTTGGCGGCGGTGAGCCACCCAAGTCGCCCATGAGCGCAGTGACGAGCCCAACGGCGACGAGGAGCGCGAGCGCCGAGAACGCCCAACGCCGCCGCTGTCGGCGTCGCGCCTCTTTGATGAGGACCTCGGTCGACTCGACCGGCGCGTCGCCGAGCGGGGGCGGCGAGGGATCGAGCCGGATCGACGGCCCGTCGACCATTCGCCTGCTCGTCGTCGCACCCATGCGGATCATTTCCCCTTTGATGCTATGGTACATAGCATCATGAAAGGGGTCAAGAAGGTCGACGTCTCGGAGCGGCTCGCCCTCCACGAGCAGGTGGCTGCGGAGATCCGTCGCGCCATCGCTGACGGCGAGGCGCAGCCAGGCGAGCGCCTCCCTCCTGCACGGGACCTCGCCGCCGTACTCGGGGTGAACGCAAACACCGTATTCCGAGCGCTTCGGATTCTTCGAGAAGAGGGGCTCCTTGAGTTCCGACGCGGCCGGGGGGTCACCGTCTCGGGCACTCCCGAGCGCGGGGCGGTGCTTCAGAAGTCACGCGAGCTCGTCGTCTTCGCACGGCGCCTGGGGTACCGTCCCGAGGAAGTGGCGAAGATCATCAGGGATCTCGCTTAGTTGGCCACTGGAGCCCCTCTCGGGAGGCTCTATCTACCTTCTGCCCACCGACTGCCGGCTTGGAACCGGTGGGAACCGTTGTCGCCGTCCCGCAGCCTGCGTAGCCTCCCTCGCCAACACGGTGGCGCGAAGATCAAGAGATGAGGATCAAGCGATACATCGTGAATCTGAACCACATGCAGCGCGCCGCCATCATCTTGGCGTGGGGTGCGCTGCTCGTCTTGACTGGCCAGTACATAGCATCCGCTTGGTCCATCTTCGGCCCGGTCGACACACTTCCTCGGCGGGTGGGCTACGCGCCGCTCCAAGCTCTTTTGCCGCGGGAATCGCGGATCGAGCTGACGGGCCTCGAATGCTTCTTTGTCTGGATCGGGCTGATTCTCGTATGGCTCGTCAGCGCGCTGCTGCTGCTGAAGTGGCGCCCACCACCGGTCCCAGTGGAAGGCACGGACGGCCGGACGAGCTGATGGACTGCACCCAGGCCGCCCAGGGCGGCCCACGCCATTGTGTCAACCACGACTTCCCGCGCCGTCAGGGCCAAGCCCTGCGGGCGCCGATGGCGGCCTTGACCGCGCTGGCCATCTAGCCGAGCAAGAGGTTCCCGCACTCGTCGACCGGCAAGGTGCGGGCCAACAAACGGGTGTCTTCCCGTCTCACGACGTGACGCCGCCGACGCTGCATCGCGACGTGAACCCGAGATTTGCAGGGAGGATGCGATTCCCAGCGACGAGGTGAGCCGAGACGTCCCAGAGCTATTCCGACTTTTAATTCCAAGGTGCCGGGATCGAGACCCGGGCGGCCCACCTGTTCAGACGGCGCTTCAGGCGTGGGGACCGCGTGCCGATGCGTCGAGCTTCCGGTGTACCGACATCTGACGGATGTTCGAGACGCGGTGGTGCGGAGCAGGAGCGGCGAGATCAGCCGGCGCCGGTGGTCAGCGCGACTGGCCGGACAGTGACGAGTGCGCTTCATCTCGGAGGGGCCTTCTGGCAGGGAACGCGGCGTGTGCGCACGCACAGTCTCCTTGCCAGACGCTTCCGATCAGTTGGTAGCTGGGCGCATGGGTTCGACCATGGCGTTCACTCGCTCCCTTCGACCGCGGGCTCGGGGGTGAATGACCGAGTGGCGTGCACGCCGTACTCCATGCCGTACACCCGTGCGAGATCGGCGACCGCCTGGAGGTCCCGACGGCTGTGCGGACTCGCGCACGACTCGCCTTCGTCGCCGGGCACTGGCTCAAATGAGTGGAGGACGATCTTCTCCAGCAACTCTCCCAGCGTGACCCCCTTGAACTCGGCCAGCCCCTTGAGAACCTGCACGATGCGCTTTTCCATGCGGACGCCGAGCTGTACCCGTTCGACGACGGTCTTCTCGTTGGCCACTGTGCCGTCCATCGTGGTCCATGGACATGGTGGTCCTTAGGTTGTTTTGTACCTTGGTCCCACCTCATTGTCAACCCTGTGCCGCACGGCACCTTTCGTGCATCCGCGCTTCTTGGTCCCAAGGCTTCCAGGCTCACGACCCCGGCCGCCCCACGGCGGATCTCACAAGACGCCGCGTTGGTCGGCCGCGAATGAGGTCCTGTCGGTGACAGTGCAGTAACCTGTAGGCCAGTGTCGCTCCGGCTGCTCCTCGTCGACGACGTCCCCGAGTTGCGCGCCGAGCTGGTCGCCGCCCTCGAGTCCCGCGGCGACTTCACGGTCGGCGGCGAAGCCGAGGACGGCGAGACGGCGATCGGTCTCGCTCGCCAGCTTCAGCCCGACCTGATCGTCATCGACCTCGGGCTCCCGGACTTGAAGGGGCATGACGTCCTGAAGGGCCTTCGCGATGCGGCACCCGACGCACTGGTCGTCGTCTACAGCGGGTCGCACACGCCAGATCGCGCCGCGATCACCAGGACGGTCGAGGCCTACGTCGACAAGTCGCAGGACGTCGAATACCTCGTCGACCTTCTCGACGAGATCGGCAACCGGATTCCGCGAGTGGCGTCCATGCGTCTCGGCCCTGACGCCCGCGACGTCGCCCTCGCACGGCGCTTCGTGGCGGACCGTTGTGTCGAGTGGGGCCGGTCCTCCATCGCGTACGACGCTGCAGTGGTCGTCTCCGAGCTCGTTTCGAATGCGCTCGTGCACGTCCAGTCCTCGTGCGAGGTCACGGTGGGGTTGAGAGGTGACGTGCTGCGCGTCGACGTGGTGGATCACGGCGGGGGCATGCCGGATCTCCGCAACGCCACCCCGCGCGACGAGCACGGCAGAGGGCTCCTGCTCGTGAGCATGCTGTGCACCGCATGGGGGAGCGAGCCGCGGGACGACGGCAAGTCCGTGTGGGCGGAGCTCGCCGCTGAGCCCTCGGCCGACGACCGGCGCCCACGTCGCGTCGGTGGAGGGGACTTGCGTGGACCCCGAACCGATCCTCGGGTGGGGATCTCGGCCTCCCGCGTCCGATCTGGACGCGCCTGACCTGGCCGCGTCGTACCCGCCCGCGTCGTGCAAGGCGCGGCCGCTCACACAGGAGCAGAGCGGGTAGCCTGCGGTCGAGGCACGGCGCAGGCGAGCGTCATCGTCAGCCTCACCGCTCCCTCGCGTGGGAGCCATGCCGTCGCCATCCCACTCCGTCGGCTGCCCCCTCACCTGACCCGAACATGATCACCGCCACCTCCATCGCGCTCTCCATCGCCGGACGTCCGCTACTGCGCGACGCGTCGTTCGTCGTCGGTCCGGGGGACAAGGCGGCGATCGTCGGCCGCAACGGGGTGGGCAAGTCGTCGCTCGTCTCGGTCCTCGTCGGCGAGACCTCACCGCAACTGTCGCACAGCGGCGAGGTACAGGTACTCGGGGTCCTGGGCTACCTCCCGCAGGTTCCGGTCCAAGGTGGCCTCGGAACGGATTCGAGCGCCTTCTCGCACGTACTCTCGGCGCGGGGGCTCGACGCCCTCGACGTCGAGCTGGTCGCCGCGCGTCGCTCGATGGCGGATGACCCCACCCCCGAACGCATCGGGCGCTTCTCAGAGGCAGAGGAGCGGTACCGCGCGCTCGGTGGCTACGAGGCCGAGTCCCTGCTCGCCCGGATGGCCGACGGGCTGGGTCTCCGCCAGGATCTCCTCTTCGAGGACGTCGACAGCCTCTCGGGGGGGCAGAGGCGGCGGCTCGACCTCATGCGGGTCCTCTTCGGCGAGCCCGACGTGATGGTGCTCGACGAGCCGACGAACCACCTCGACGTGCCTGCGAAGCGGTGGCTCATGGAGCAACTGGCGCAGTTCAAGGGCGCGCTACTGCTCGTGAGCCACGACCTGACGCTGCTCGACCACGCCATCACCAAGGTGCTGCATCTGCAGGGTGGGACGCTCAGCGAGTTCGCCGGCACGTACTCGGGCTTCCGCGCTCAGCTCGCCCAACGGCTCGACCAGCAGCAGAAGACGGCGGTCCGTCAGGCCCGCGAAGTGCAGAGGCTCTCGGCACTCGCGGACTCGATGCGGGCGAGCAGCGAGAAGCGGGCTCGGAAGGCCAAGACCCTCGACAAGCGCGTCGAACGGCTGGAGCGTGCGAGGACCTCCATGGTGAAGACGGAGCGGGGAGTGCGTTTCCGCCTCCCGGATCCGCCGCGCTCGGGCCAGACGCCGCTCGAGGTGACCTCCCTCGCCGTCTCCTATGGCTCCCAGCACGTGCTGCGCGACGTCTCGATGGCGCTTGGCCGCGGAGACCGGGCGGTGGTGGTCGGACGCAACGGCGCCGGGAAGTCGAGCCTCCTGCGGTGCCTTGCGGGCGTACAGATGCCGACCCGGGGATCGGTCGCGATCGGGCACAACGTCGCGATCGGCTATTTCGCCCAGGAACACGAGCAGGTCGATCTCGATCGGACGGCGCTCGAGAACATCGACGACACCGTGCTCGTGACCGAGGTCGACCGGCGATCGCTGCTCGGCTCGTTCGGACTCTCCGGGGAGCTCACGTCGCGCCGCGCCGGCAGCCTCTCAGGAGGCGAGCGGGCGAAGCTGTCCCTCGCGATGCTCGCAGCGGGCTGGTCCAACCTGCTCGTCCTCGACGAGCCGACGAACAACCTCGATCCCCTCTCGGTCGCGGCCGTCGGCCAGATGCTGAGCCGCTGGCCGGGCACCATCGTGGTCGTCAGCCACGACCGGGCCTTCGTCGAGTCGCTCGAGCCCACGCACGCGATGCTGCTGCCGGCCGAGCGTTTCGACTTCTGGCGCGAGGACTACCTCGATCAGGTGGAGCTGCGCTGACGGTGCGAGGCAGTAGGTCCGAAGGCGGCGATCGAAGCTCGGGCCCTCAGCCGCGCGCCGCTTCGACGAGCCTCGCTGCGTCGATCGCGGGGATCGGCTTGCTCCACAGGAATCCCTGCCCGAGCTCGCAACCGGCGGCCTTCAGCGCGTCGAGCGCCTGCTGAGGTTCTGCCTGGTGTCGTTGTAGGCCTTCAGCGCGTCGAGCTGCTGGGTGTCCTCGACGCCTTTGGCCACCGCCCGGATGCCGAGGGACCGGGCGAGGCCGAGGAGCGCCTCGATGATCGCCGCGTCGACTGGGCGGTTCGCCATGCCGCTCACGAAGCCCCGGTCGATCTTCAGGTAGTCGATCGGGAACTGCTGGAGTCGCGAGAGCGACGTGTACTCGGTGCCGAAGTCGTCGATCGACGTCTCCACCCCGAGCGCCTTGAGCGCACCCAACGCGCGGGCGGCGAGATCGGCGTTCGCCAGTGCGGACTCGGTGATCTCCAGGCACAACAGATGCGCCGGCACGCCGCTCGACTCGAGCGCGGCACGGACGACCGCAGGGAAGCCGGGGTCGGCGAGCTGAAGTGCTGACACGTTCACCGTCATCCGAACCGGCCACCCGCCGTCGGCGGACCATCCCGCGAGCACCGCGCAGGCCGTCCGGAGCACCTCTGCACCGAGGTCGCCGATCGCCCCGCACAGCTCGGCCGCACGGATGAAGTCGCTAGGGGCGACGGGGCCCCACTCGGGATGCGTCCAGCGCGCGAGCGCCTCGAAACCGAAGAGCCGGCCGTCTTCGAGCACGTACTCGGGCTGGTAGACGACCTCGATGTGTCCGGCCGCGACGGCTCCCTCGAGGTCGGCCGCGAGCTCGTCGCCCCGGCGTGCATGCCGGTGGAGCTCCTCGTCGAACACCTCCACCCGCGCCTTGCCACGCTCCTTGGCGTCGTACATGGCGACGTCGGCCTGCCTGAGCAGGGCCTCGGGTTGCGCGTCAGGTCCGGCCACCGCGACCCCGACGCTCACCGACACGGGCGCGAAGGGCTCTGCGCCCGGGACCATGGGCAGGCCGAGCGCGTCCACGATGCGCTGGGCGACGGTGACCGCCTCGGCGCGGTCGGTGACGTCCTCGCAGCAGATGGCGAACTCGTCGCCGCCGAGCCGGGCGACGATATCGGTCGAGCGCACGAGCGCCGCGATGTGACGGGCGGTGGACTGCAGGACCGCGTCGCCGTGGGCGTGGCCGTGGCGGTCGTTCACGGACTTGAAGTCGTCGAGATCGGCGAAGAGGACGGCGGTCTGCGTCCCGTTCCTCGCGTCGCGCGCCAAGGCCCGCTGGAGGTGCTCGAGGAACAGCGCCCGGTTCGGCAAGCCGGTGAGCGGGTCGTGCAGGGCCCGGTGCGCGAGATCGAGCTCGAGCTCGCGCCGCTCGGAGATGTCGACGGAGGCGCCGACGACGCCGTGGAAGTCGATGTCGTCGTCGTCGACGCGCTCGAGCATGGTCTTCACCGGCACCGAGGTGCCGTCAGCGCGCCGAGCGTCGTACTCGCCCTCCCATCGCCGTGGCGGGAGCGCGATGCCCGAGGTCTCTGAGATGAGGTCCGGGGGCCATACGCCGGTGTCCGCAATGTGACGGCCCGTGATCTGCTCTGCGGCATGGCCGAACAGCCGGGCCGCCTCGGCGTTCCAGTAGACGACGGCGTCGCGTTCGTCGGTGACGACCACGGCCGCGGGCAGCTGCTCGAGAAGGCGCGACTCGAGGTGGCGCGCGATCTGGCGCCGACGCGCCTCGGTGACGTCGCTCCCCACGATGCTCACCGCTCCGATGAGCGGGTCGTCGAGCCGGTTGCGCACTTCGAGCTCGAGCTCGCGCACCCGTCCGTCCCCGTCGACGACCCGGACGAGGACCTGTTCACGCGAGCCGGGCTCGGCGATCACCCGCCGGAAGACCTCGAGGGCATGCGTGCGCTCCCGCGGGTCGACGGAGAAGAAGGCGCTGTTCCCGACCGTCGAGTCGGGCCGCCCGAGGAGCGCCAGGGTCGACTTCGAGACGTGGGTGATGACTCCCTCTGCGCTCACGAGCGCGAACACCGGATAGTCCTCGTCGAGCATCCGGTGCACCCACTCGGCGCCGAGGCGGACGCGGTGCTCGGCGAGCTTGAGGGCCGTGATGTCGCGGTGCACCAGGAGCGCGCCGCCTCCTCGCGCGCCGAAGGGCGTGACGCGCAGGGCGAACCACCGCTCCTCGCCGTCGGCACGGCAGGCGTAGTCGAGGACGAAGCGGTCCGTCTCGCCGAGCAGCACCGCCCTGATGCCCGCGGCCGCTTCCGCCGCATGCTCGGAGCTCTCCCCGGCTGCGATCCAGCAGACAGTCAGGTAGTTGATGCCGGCGCCGGACTTCCCGGGATCGGCGCCCGCGCTCTCGGCGACCGAGCGCCATACGCGATTCGTGGCGAGAATGCGCCCCGACCCGTCGACGACGCACGCCGGATCGTCGATGCAGTCGAGCATGACTCCGAGCTCCGCCTTGGCGTTGTCGGCATGCGGCTCGTGGCGGCGGGTGGCGCGGGTCAGCGCCGAGCGGAGCGAGGCCGCGTCGAGCGCGTCGACGACGAGATCGTCGGCGCCTGCGGCCAGTGCCTGGAAGCCGACGTCGGGGGGTGACCCTCCGGGCACCAGCGCGACCGTCGGGAGGTCGGGCTCGGCGGCGGCGAGCACCGCCAGCGACTCCATGCCCCTGGCGGTGCCGAGTGCGAAGTCGACGACGATCGCTGCGGGGGGCGCCGCCAGGAGGCTGGCCCGCGCGTCGGCGAGCGTGCGGACCGAGCTAACCCCCTCGGCCGGCACGCCGAGCTCCTGGAGCACCGCCACGACCCGCTCGGCCCGATCACCCTCGGCGAGCACCAGAAGGCGCGCGGATGTGAGGGCGTCAGCCGATGTGCCGTCGTGGGCACGAGGCGCCGTATCGCCTTCCGCCTTGACCATTTCCCCTGTTCCCCGGCGTCGCTGCTGGTCCTCGCCCCCGACTCCCAGCGGTCGCCTAGGTTAGCACGATGAGCGCAAACTCTCCCGGGGAGAGCGGCTTGCATCCCGAGACGCTGGCGGTCGTGCGGGGCCGGGAGACGGGGCCGGGCTCCCCGCTGAACGTCCCCCCGGTGCTCGCTTCGACGTTCCGGGACGGTCCCACCGCCCGATACGGCAGGTGGGGCAATCCCACCTGGGAAGCCCTCGAAGCCGCGCTCGGCGCCCTCGAGGGCGGCGATGCCCTTGCCTTCTCGAGCGGTCAGGCCGCGGTCGCCGCCGTTCTCGATGGGGTGCCCCCGGACGGGGTGGTCGTCCACCCGACGGCTGCATACACCGGGACGCGTGAGCTGCTCGGCGTCCTCGCGGAGGCGGGCCGGCTCAGCCTCCGGTCCGTCGACATCACCGACACCGGCGCGGTGCTCGACGCCATTGCGGGCGCAGCGATGCTCTGGATCGAGTCTCCGACGAACCCCCTTCTCGGGATCGCAGACGTGCGGGCCATCGTGTCTGCCTCCAACGCCGCCGGTGTCGACAGCGTCGTGGACAATACGTTCGCGACGCCGGTCGCCCAGCAGCCGCTCGGCTGGGGCGCCACGTTCGTCGTGCACTCGGCGACGAAGTACATCGGCGGCCACTCTGACCTCCTCCTCGGCGTCGCGGTCACGCGTGACGCCGCGCGACGCGAGGCACTCGCGCGCCATCGCACGCTGCACGGTGCCATTCCCGGCACCCTCGAGGCCTTCCTCGCGCTCCGAGGGCTCCGGACCCTCCCGGTCCGATTCGCCCGGCAGCAGGACACTGCTGCGTTCCTCGCCGGCCGGCTCCTCGGTCACCGGGCGGTGTCGAGAGTGCGCTACCCGGGGCTTCCCGACGACCCGCACCACGCCCGCGCAGCGTCCCAGATGTCCGGGTTCGGCGCGATCGTCTCGTTCGAGATGCCGAGCGCGGACGCCGCCGACGCGGTGGTGGCCGCCGTCGAGCTCGCAGTCCCGACGACGAGCCTCGGCGGGGTCGAGACCACGATCGAACGGAGGAGCCGGTGGCCCGGGGAAAGCGCTGTCCCCGCCGGTCTGCTGCGCCTGAGCGTCGGCCTCGAACACCCCGAAGACCTCTGGGCGGACCTGTCGCGAGCGCTCGACCTCGCATCCGGCTGAGCGAACGGGCGCGGCCGGCCCCTCGGGGAGCTCGTCGAGGAGGGGCCCTGAAGGGTCGGAGTGTGCAACACCCTCCCGCTACCGTCCGGCGGGTGAACGTGGTCGGGACGGCGACGCCCCACACCTCCTGTCGCATCTGCTGCGCCCCCGCGTCGCGCGGCTATTCGATGTGCACGTCGTGCCGGGATGTGGCGGTCGCACTCCGAAGACCGCCGGTCCCCGTCAACCCGGTCGCGCTCGTCGCGAGGTCGAGCCCCCTCTACCGCGCGCTTCGGCAGTACAAGTCCGGTGAGTCCGCCGTCGCGGCACGCCAGAGCGCCCGGCTCGCTCGGCTGCTCGACGCGTTCTTCACGGAGCACGCGGCGCGGATCGCACCCGGCGGTCTCGACGCGTGCGCGGTCGTTCCGTCGCCGCGCGCCGGGAGGCCGCCTCCACATCCGCTCGCCGCCGTGGTCGCCGCCACCGGCTCGCTCCCCCCGACGGCCGACGTCCTCGCCGCGGGCGACGCGGACATCACCCACCGTCGGCCGGCGCCGGCCGGCTATCGAGTCAGTACCGACGCCTCGGGCGCACGCCTGCTCCTCGTCGACGACGTGTACACGAGTGGGGCCCACTTCCAGTCCGCCGCGGCGGCGCTATGGGAGGCGGGGGCGCGCGCCGTGCACGGCCTCGTGATCGGTCGCTTCGTGCCGGAGGCGACGACCGGGGCTCCGCACGTCCCGGAGTGAGGGCTCCGCACGTCCCGGAGTGAGGGCTCCGCTCGTCCCGGAGTGAGGGCGAGGGCGAGCCCGCCGCCAGCCGGCGCGGGCCCGGAGAAGTCGGTGTCGGCCCCCCGGGGGATGGGGATGGGGAAGGGGGGCCGACACCTCACAGACCGTTACAGAAACCCCCGCCCATGGAGCACAGGGAACCACACGGTCCGCGACTTGAGGATGATTACCTTTTTGCGGGTAACGCACACATTCTGGTGCACGGGGGACCGAGCTGGTGCGCGCGACGCGACGAACACAGTTCCACCGAGCGCCACGCTTTCCACCTCCCCCTTTTCACCCGCGAGGCAATCCCGAGATGCATCCACCATAGCACCCCGTCCGCCGGACGTGCCCGAGCGGACTCGTCTTCCCTGTTCAGAGGGGATCCGCCGCGGAAACCGTCCCGGAGCGGCCGGCCAGCTGGAGGACCAGCGCAACGGCGGTAGCGGGGTCGGCGGCACGCCGAACCCCGGCGTCGGGCTCGCCGCTGCCGGGCGCGCGCAGCTCCCAGGTGCCGAGCCCCACCACGGGGCGTCCGAGCTTGAGCGCCAGGGCGATCTCCGAGAGGGTCCCGTACCCCCCGCCGACCGCCACCACCGCGTCGGCCGCCCGCACGACGAGAACGTTGCGGCCTTCGCCGAGCCCGGTGGGCACCGCGATCTCGACCCACGGATTGGCGTCGTCGCGAGATTCACCCGGCAGGAGGCCGAGCGTCGCTCCGCCGCACGACACCGCCCCTCGGCAGGCCGCGGCCATCACCCCCCCGCGGCCGCCGGTCACGACGAGCGCACCGGCCTGCGCGAGCAGGCGCCCCAATTCCTCTGCTGCGAGCTCCTCCTGCGCGGAGCAGCTCGCCGCGCCGACCACCGCGACCGAGGTCACCGGCGCGTCACCGGCGCGTCACCGCCGCGTCACCGGCGGGTCACCGGCAGATACCGTCCCCGTCCGGTCCTCGTCGACCCAGCCCCGATCGGGAAGCCAGCGCCGGACGACGCGTGCGGGGACGCCGGCGACCACGCACCGGTCCGGCACCACGCCCCGCACCACGGCGCCGGCGGCCACGACCACGTGACAGCCGATGCGCGCGCCGGGCAGGACGACGGCGTTGGCGCCGAGCCAGCTCCCCGCGCCGATCGAGACGCCGGCCTCGACGGGGCACTGGCGGCCGATGGGCTGGTCGGGGTCCTCGTAGGAGTGGTTCTGGTCGGTGACGTACACGTAGGGGCCCGTCTGCACGTCGTCGCCGATGTCGATCGACCAGTGGCCGACCACGTGGCTCCCCCGGCCGATCACACACCGGTCGCCGATCCGCACGACGGGCGAGGTGAGCATGTCCTGCCCGGGCGCCATCCCGGCGGCGAGCGAGACATAGGGGCCGATCATCGTGCCCGCGCCGAGCTCGATGTACCGCTCGTTGTACACGGTGCCGAAAGGGAAGGCGATGAGGGTGCCGTCGCCGAAGGCGGCGAACCGTCGCGCCCGCGGGTGGTCCGGCCCGACCGCCGCGGCGAAACCGCCCCACTCCCAGGTCCGTCTGAGCGCCTCGGCCGCGGCGCGCCCGCACGCGGCACGCAGGGTTCGCGACCAGGTCATCCGGCGTGACGCTACACGTCGAGCCAGCATCCCCCCGTTGCCGCGCGCCCGCCCCCACAATTGCCGCGCATGGCGCGCGCTCCCTTTCTCCCGGCGCTCTGCCAAACTGCCGAGCGCATGGGTAGAGGGGGATGGCGGGGTGCCGCGCGACGCGCGGCGGGCGGGGGAGCAAGGACGAACGCGCCGGCGCGCCGGCGCGCCGGCGCCCTCTCCGGTGCGGCTGTCCTCGCCGGGGCAAGCTGCCTGCTCGCTGCCTGCGGGTCGGCGGGTCCGGCTGCGCTCAAGCAGCATTCCGACCCCCTTGCCAACTCGCCGGGACAGACGGCACCGGTGGCCGCGAGCGGGCCGGACTGCCCGCTCACCGGCACGGCAGCGCCGCACGGCGCCGTGCCGCACCGCTCGGCGCTCGCGGTGAAGGTGGACAACTACCCGACAGCGCGCCCCCAGACCGGGCTCACAGCCGCGGACATCGTGTTCGAGGAGCCGGTCGAGGGCGGGATCACCCGATACGTCGCGGTCTTCCAGTGCCACGGCACGTCGATGGTCGGCGACGTGCGGTCGGCACGCAACATCGACATCGGCATCCTCGGCGAGTTCGGCCACCCGTTGCTCGTGCACGTCGGGGGGATCCAACCGGTCATCGACGACATCGTGTCGTCGCCGGTCGACGACTTCGAGCTCGGGAACTACAACACATCGATCGTGCAGCATCCGCCGGGACGGGTCGCACCCTACGACACGTACACCTCCACGACAGGGGTGTGGCAGATGCGGACCACAGCCACGCAGCCTCCGCAGCCCGTCTTCACGTATGCCCCGACAACTCCGACGGGCGCGCCGGTCAAGTCCGTGTCGATCCCGTTCTCGCACTACTCACCCGTCGTGTGGAAGTACGACGCGACGTCGCGGAAGTTCCTCCGCTTCTACGGCACATCGGCGGACAAGCTCTCGAACGGCGTGCAGAACAGCGCAGCCAACGTGATCGTCCAGTACGTGAACGTCTTCTACGGCCCGTGGGCCGAGAACACAGAGGGCGGCCTCGAGGTCCAGGCCAACCTGGCGACACGCGCGAGCGGCAAGGCGATCGTCTTCCGGGACGGCGTCGAGATCCAGGGTCAATGGTCCCGCTCGACGCTCGCCCAGCCCACGAGCTTCACGACCTCGTCGGGCCAGCCGATCGGGATGCAGCCGGGCACCACCTGGGTCGAGCTCGTCCCGACAACGGTGCGCGTCGCGACGACGCCGTAGGTCAGTCGAGCGAGATCGGCAGGTCGTCGGGGTCGACCTCGGGGGCCGTCTCCCTCTTCTCCGCGGGCTCCTTCGGCGTCAGCTGCTGGCGGATCCGCTCGTCGATCTCCGCCATGAGCTGCGGGTTCTCCCGCAGGAACGTCTTCACGTTCTCGCGGCCCTGGCCGAGCTGCTCGCCCTCGTAGGTGAACCAGGCGCCGGACTTCTTGATCAGGCCGAGGTCCACGCCGACGTCGAGCAGCGACCCCTCCCTGCTGATCCCGGTGCCGAACATGATGTCGAACTCTGCTTGCTTGAACGGAGAGCTCACCTTGTTCTTCACGACCTTCACGCGGGTCCGGTTCCCGATGACGTCCGCCCCGTCCTTGATCGACTCGATCCGGCGGATGTCCAGCCTGACGGACGCGTAGAACTTGAGCGCGCGGCCTCCGGGGGTGACCTCGGGCGAGCCGTACATCACGCCGATCTTCTCCCGGAGCTGGTTGATGAAGATGGCGATGGTGTTGGACTTGTTCAGCGTGCCGGCGAGCTTTCGCAGCGCCTGGGACATGAGGCGCGCCTGGAGCCCGACGTGGGTGTCCCCCATCTCCCCTTCGATCTCCGCCCTCGGGGTGAGCGCCGCGACCGAGTCGATGACGATGACGTCGATCGCGCCCGAGCGGATGAGCATGTCGGCGATCTCGAGCGCCTGCTCGCCGGTGTCCGGCTGGGAGATCAGCAGGTCGTCGACGTTCACGCCGATCGCCCGCGCGTAGGTGGGGTCCATGGCGTGCTCGGCGTCGATGTATGCGCAGATCCCGCCGTTGCGTTGCGCCTCCGCGACGGCGTGCATCGCGAGGGTGCTCTTGCCGCTCGACTCCGGTCCGAACAGCTCGACGATCCT